>JAUHZF010000418.1 GCA_030426145.1 Polyangia bacterium | reverse complement strand
CTTCGCGCATCGCCGACCTCAGCCTCGAGGTGCTCGAAGGCGAAGACTCTCCGGTGGCGGGGCTCATCAAGTCGGGCGCGCTCGACCTGTCGAAGCCCGGCAACTTGGTCGCCTACATGCCCAAGCGGCCCGAGCTCCTCATCGACGCCAAGGACGACCGCATCACCGTCGACCTGATGAAGGTGCCCAAGCTTCGTGACAATCCCCAGGTGCGCCGCATCCTCGACGTGGCCACGCCCGTCGTCACGATCGCGACCATCACCACCAAAGACGATCACCTCGACGTCCAGTTCAAGGCCATGCCGGCGGGGATCGGCGAAGCGATCGCCGCCGCGCAGCGCTGACTCGGCTCGTCTCGAGGGAACCAGACATTCAGAACATTTGAGGTCCCCCTCGCGACATCCTCCTTGGTAAGCTCCGAGGTGGATGCACCAGACCGATCCCACCCAGGGCGAGCTCTCGTTCGACCTGCTGGCGGAGATCGCCGTGGGCGCGACCGCCCGCGTCGAGCTCTGCCGGGTCGCGGACGGCCCGCTGTCGGATGAGCTGGTCGCGGTCAAACGGCTGCATCCGCACATCGCCGACGATCCTCAGTTTCTGGACATGTTCCGGGATGAGGTCTGGATGACGGCCGCCCTCAAGCACGAGAACGTGGTGGAGGTGAAGGGCTGGGGGCACGACGGCCACGGTCCCTGGCTCGCGGTCGAGTTCGTGCGTGGCGTGTCGCTGCAGCGGCTGATGAAGACCGTCTTCGAGACCGGTGAGATGTTCACCGAGCGCATGGTGGTCTACCTCGCGCGCTGCGTTTGCGACGGCTTGGCGGCGGCGCACGACCTTCGGGGAAGCTCGGGAGAAGCCTTGCACCTGGTGCACCGGGACATGACGCCGGGCAACATCCTCCTCGGCTTCGAGGGGCAGGTGAAGATCACCGACTTCGGGCTCGCCAAGGCCAAGCAGCGGCTCACCAAGACCCTGACCGGCTTGCTCAAGGGGCAGCCCCAGTACATGTCGCCCGAACAAGTGAGCGGACGCGCCCTCGATGGCCGAAGCGACATCTTCGCCTTCGGCGTGGTGCTCTTCGAGCTCTTCAGCGGGCGGCGCCCCTGGAACGCCAACACCGATCTCGACGTGATGCGCGCCATCACCGACGAGCCCCCCGGCGACCTGCTCGCCTTCCGCCCCCGCATCGACCGCGCCCTCGGCGACATCGTCGCGAAGTGCCTGGAGAAGAACCCCGCCGACCGGTGGCAGAGTGCGGCGGCCCTGCGGGACCGCTTCGACGAATGGTTGGAGGTGCACGGCTACCGAAGCGACAACGACGTCTCTCTCGCCCGCTTCGTACGCCGAAACGCGATGCGACAGATGCGCTGGTTCGAGCGGGCCGTCGGGGGCGAGTTCGCCGAGGAGGCCAAGGCCAAGCAGCCGCCGCCACCGCCTGGCGCTCCCACGAGCGACGAGGTGAGCCACTCCGACGCCATCGACGCCCCCGAGCCGGTCGACTGGGGCGACGATGGCCCCACGCTCGTGCAGCCCTCGGAGCCGGTTCAGCGCGAGGCGGCGGCATTCCTCGAGGCCAAGAAGGACAACCCCGACGAGCAAGACACGCAGAAGCAGAAGGCCAAGCGTGGTGACGTCGTCGGCTCTCGGCTGGGGCGCAAGCTCGAGCTGGGGAACGCCAAGCTGGGGAAGCCTCCGAGTGGCCCACGTGCGAAGGGGGAGGCGCCCAAAGCCGAAGACTCATCACCTTCGCGGTCGACGCCGCGCGCCAAGGCGTCGCCGCGAGGAAGCCTCGACCCGGCCGAAGCCGAAACGCCGCGGGCGACCCCTCCCAAGCGAACCTCGAAGGCCAAGCCCCCACCCCTCGGACGTGTGCGCCAGGCGGATCCGAGGGGGACCAAGCCGAAGGCCGTCCCTCCGCCCAAGGTCGCGCGACGGCCCCGCGCGGAGACCATCACCGAAGCTCACCCCGATTCGCTCCCGGTCATCGGCTCCGACGACGATGACCTCGAGACCGAGCGCCGCAACCCGTGGTCGCACCTGAGCCCGAAGAAGCGGGACGACAGCGACCTCGACCTCGGAGAGGTGGGCATGCGGATGCGCGACCTCTTCAAGGAGGAGCGACAGACCGACGACACCCTCGGGGTCGTCGCCCCTCCGGACCCGGACGTTCCGCCGGTTCCCGGCCATCGTCTGCCGACGCGCCCCGGGCCTCCGCCGACGCCTCACCCCGGGCCGCCGTCGTCCGGCCAACGCCCGGTGCCACGGGTGGGGGAGGACGCGGATGCCCATGAGCCGGTCACGCGTCCCGACGCACCGCACAGTGTGCGACGCCTCGACCCCGACGCGACGGTGGACGTCAACGACACCGCGGCCACGCGCCAGCTCACCAAGAACGAGGCCGAGCACAAGCTCGCCATCGCCGACCCTCCCTCCGACACCGCGCCATTCCCCACCGACAGTGTGCCGGCACACGTCAGCCCCGGCGCCGGGGTCGACATCGTGGGCCAAGCCGAGCGGTTGGGGAAGGCGGCCCAGGCTGCGGCCAATGCGGCAACCCACGCCGCCGAGTTGGCCGACGCGCGTGCGCGCGCCGCCGAGCTGGCGGGGGAGGCGGCGCTGCTCTCGGCCACCGGACAGCGACACGCGGCCATGCAGAAGCTGAGGCAGGCGATGCGCATCGACGAAGCCATCGAAATGGGCCAGCCACCTCCGCGAGAGCGCCCCTACGCGCTCGACGCGGTGCTCGCGACCGAGCTCGACCCGGGCCGAGACCCCGACCTCGATTTCATGCTGGCCCGCCGGCCCCCGGCGCCGAGCAACATCCTCGACCGCAACACGGTGCTCCTCATCGTGGTCGTGGTGGTGATCTTCGGGATGCTCATGGCCGTGTTCATCTTGGCCTGAGGTTGCAGCTGAATAGGGGCGCGGCTAGGTGGCGATCACCATGGGTGACTCGGTACGTCTCCGTTTTGCGCCGTCTCCGACCGGATACCTCCACATCGGCGGGGTGCGCACGGCCCTCTTCAATTGGCTCTGGGCCCGCCGGCTCGGCGGGACCTTCGTGCTCCGCATCGAAGACACCGACGAGGCGCGCAGCACCGAAGAGAACACCCAGGTCATCCTGCGCGACATGCGCTGGCTCGGCCTGAACTGGGATGAAGGACCCGAGGTCGGTGGCGACCATGGACCCTACTTTCAGACCCAGCGTCGCGACCTCTACCAGAAGTACGTCGACCAGCTCGTCGAGAGCGGGAAGGCCTATCGTTGTTACGCCACCAAAGACGAGCTGCAGAAAGCCCGTGACGAGCTCAAAGCCAAGGACCCGAAGGCGCAGTTCAAGTACCCGGGGTGGTGGCGCGACAAGGGGCCGGCGGACTGGCCGAAGGATCAGCCCTACGTCATCCGGCTCAAGGTGCCCGAGTCTGGTGACGTGACCTACGAGGACCTCGTCTTCGGACAGCAGCGTTTCCCCGCCGACGCGATGCAGGACTTCGTCTTGATTCGCTCGACCGGGATGCCGCTCTACAACCTCGGCTGCGTGATCGACGACCACACGATGGGGATCAGCCTCGTGGCGCGTGGCCGCGATCACATGATCAACACGCCGCTGCAGGTGCTCATCTACCAGGCCTTGGGTTTCGACGTGCCTCAGTTCGCGCACCTACCCATGATGCTCGGCAAGAAGAACGAAAAGCTGAGCAAGCGGCACGGCGCGGTGAGCGTGGCCGAGTATCGCAAGGCCGGCTTCAAGCCCGACGGGCTGCTCAATTACCTGGCGCGCTTCGGCTGGTCCCACGGCGACCAGGAGGTCTTCAGCCTCGACGATCTCATCCAGACCTTCGACTGGGCCGGCTGCAATCGGTCGGACGGACGTTTCGATCCCAACAAGCTGCTCGCCATCAACTTCGAGCACCTCAAAGAAGACCACCTTACCGACGAGGCCACCTACCTGAAGCAGTGGGCGCCCTACGTGAACGAAGCCTACGGCGAGGTCGACGAGGCTCGCCTGGCCAAGGTGATGCCGCTCATTCGCCCTCGGGCCAAGACCTACCTCGAGGCGACCGAGCGCGTGGATTGGCTCTTCGCGACCGAGCTGGTGTTCGAGGACAAGTCGAAGAACAAGTTCCTCACCGCCGACAAGGCGGAGCACCTGCTCCCGCTGCGTGACCTGGTGCAAGCCCACGAGCCGTTCGAGGCCACGTCTCTCGAGGAGGCGGTGAAAGCGTGGGCCGAGCGCGACGACATCAAGCTCGGCGCCATCGCGCAGCCCGCGCGCGTCGCTCTCACGGGCAAGGGCGCCTCTCCGGGCCTCTTCGACGTGATGGAGCTGCTGGGGCGGGAGACCACCGTGGCCCGCCTGGCTGCCGGGCACGCGCTCGCAACCGAAGGGTGAGGGGGATGCACCTCTTTCTCAGCGCCGGGCTACGGGAGCCCCTCGGTCTCTTCCCTGGGATCGGGGGGGTGCTCACCAAGCTGCTCATCCCGGCCGCGGTCTACGCGCTGGCCATCCCGTTCTTCTGGTGGCTTTTCCGCAAGACCTGGAAAGAGATCGACGACGAGGCCCTCGAATACCGCACCAAGCTTCGGGACGACGGGAAGCAGGACTACCGGGCGGCCATCGTGCTCGGCATCGTCGCCTTGGTGCTCACGATGCAGGAGTACTACGGCGGCCATCAGGTCTTCCACGCGCACATCAAGCCGTGGCTCGACGAGACCGGGCGCATGGCCCGCGTGCTCGAGCCCGACAGCTGGAAGGCGCGCATCGACACGAAGTTCTACGGGAACCTCTACTTCTACGCGTGGTGGGCGCTGACCCGCATCGCGGGCTACACGATCATCCCCATCACCATCTACAAGCTCATCTACCGCAAGGATCCGCTGCTCGATGTGGCGGCCCTGCGGGTCAAGGGGATCAGCAAACACTTCAAGATCTACGGCCTGCTGCTCGCGATCATCATCCCCACCATCTTCGTCATCGCGCAGTTTCCCGAGTTTCGCGGCTACTACCCCTTCTACAAGGAGAACCTGTCGCGGGGTCAGCTCGGAGGATGCTCGCGGTCGTGGATGGACTTCATGGTCTGGGAGGCCCTCTACCTGGGGCAATTCTTTGCCCTCGAGGTCTTCTTTCGGGGCTTCATGTTGGTCCCGCTCCGCAAGAGCTTCGGCACCGCCGCGGTCTTCGCGATGTGCGTGCCCTACGTGATGATCCACTTCGGCAAGCCTTACCTCGAGGCCTCCACCGCCTTCCTCGCCGGCGTGGCCCTCGGCACGCTCGCCATGAAGACCCGCAGCATCTACGGCGGGTTCCTCGTGCACGGAACGGTGGCCATCTTGATGGACAGCCTGTCGATCTTCTACGGCCCCGGCTTTCCCGAGGTGTTCTGGCCGCGCTGACCCATCGTGGGATGGAAGTAGCCGTCTCGGTGGTTGTGTCTCTACAATGTGGTCGATGTCTTCGTCTGCGACCCGACGGCTGAGCCAGCTGGTGAGAACCACCGGCATCGCTGTGCCGGCCATCGTCACTGCGGTCGCGCTCACGCCCGAGCCCGCCTCGGCCGACATCTACAGCTGGACCGACAAGAACGGCGTCGTCCACTACAGCAATACGAAGACGAAGGGCGGCAAGCTCGTCATCAAGAGCTCACCGCGCAAGCGCAACAAGGTGCGGCCCGGGGTGAAGCCGCGGCCACCGTCCGACCGGTCGCTCGAGCGCTTCACCCGATACAACGACACCATTCGTCAGGCGGCGACGCTCTACCAGATCCCTGAAGAGCTCATCCGCGCGGTGATCAAGGTCGAGAGCGACTACGACCCCAAGGCCGTGTCCACGGCGGGGGCGCAGGGCCTCATGCAGCTCATGCCCGAAACGGGCCTGCGCATGAACATCCGCAACGCCTTCGATGCGCGCCTCAACATCTTCGCGGGTACGCGCTACCTGCGCGTCTTGGCCAACCACTTCAACGGCGACCTCCAGCTCACGGTAGCGGGCTACAACGCCGGCGAAGGGGCGGTGATGAAGTACGGCGGGATCCCTCCCTACGAAGAGACCCAGAACTACGTCATCAAGGTGCTGACCTACTACCAGCGCTACCGCACCATCCCCGACGTCACGCTGGCATCGATGTAGCCAGAACGACCAACGGTTTGTCGTTCTAGCCGTAGCGCGCGACCGCGGCCTGCAGCTGCTCCGCCACCGCCGCCCGAAGCTCGGGGGGAGCGATGACCTCTGCGTGCGGCCCGAGACCGAGAACCCACGGCACCACCTCCGACAGGTCGCCGAGGTCGAGGATGAGCCGCGCGCGGCCATCGGGGTGAAGCTCGACCCTCTGGCTCGGGTGCAGACGTCGTGAGAGCAGGGCGCCGGCCACGGAGGCGTCGATCTCGACCACCACCTCGTGAACGACCTCGTCGTTGCGCCAGAGGCCGAACTGCCCCTGAACGTAATCCTCGACGTCGAAGTCGTCTGGGAGCTCGAAGCGTTCGTCGACGATGCAGCGGGTGTCGGCGATGCGCTCGAGGGCATGCGCCTTCACCGGCCCGCGGTTCGATGCGCAGGCCAAGCAGTGCAGGGCGTCCTTGTAGAAGACGAGCGCGTAGGGGCTGAGGCGCCGCCGAACCCACGTGCCGTCGTCTTCGAGCCAGCTGCACTCGATGGGGTGCAGCTCGGCCACGGCGTGAAAGATGGTGTCGAGCTCCTCGCTCTTGTCTGCGTAGGACGGGGGAGCAAAGGGAAGGAAACGGAACCGCTGCTCCAGGGACGCGTCCTCGTGCACGCCGGCATTGGGACCTCGCCCTGGTCGGCGCGCGACCCCGAGCAGCGTCTGGGTGGCCAGATCGATCTCCTCGTAGAGCGCGGAGCCGCGGATCGACTCGAAGAGGTCACGGGTGGCGATGAGTGCGTAGGCCTGGGTCCGCCGCAAGGCGACCCGCCGCGGGACGTCGACGGCCGGGATCCGCCATCGCTTCTGTCCCGACGGGCGTTCCACCTCGGACTCGAGCTCCATGGGCAGCGCATTGAGGTAGCGCCGTGCCGACCGCGGGGTGACGTCGAGGTGGGCCGCGATCTCGTGCAGCGTCACCCCCTTCGGATGCTGCACCAGCAGCCGCCGCAACTCCGCCATGCGGCGGTGTTGGGTGAAGGTGCCGGCCGGGCGCCCCCGCCGGCGGAACGCCTCGTTGGGGCCATCCACCGACCTAGGACCTACCGCGCATCGCAGAGGGCCGCCACCCGCAGCCGGGGTCACGGCCGACGCCAAGTGTGGTAGCCCCCGTCTCCATGAAGGTCGCGTGGTTGTTTCCCGGGCAGGGCGCTCAGGCGGTGGGCATGGGCAAGGACGTCTTCGAAGCATCGACCGCCGCGCGTGGCGTGTTCGAGGCGTCCGACGAGGTTCTCGGGCAGGCGCTCGCCCAGCTCTGCTTCGAGGGCCCGATGGATGAGCTGACCCTCACCAAGAACACCCAGCCCGCCATCGTCACCACCAGCGCCGCCATGCTGGCGGCCATGCGGGAGCGACTCGGTGATGACCTGGTGGCCCCGGTCTGTGCTGCGGGTCACTCCCTCGGCGAATACAGCGCCCTCTGCGCGGCGGGTGCCATCGCGCCTGCCGCGGCGGCCAGGGTGTGCCGGGTTCGGGGCGAGGCCATGCAGTCGGCGGTGCCGGCCGGCGAGGGAGCCATGGCGGCGATCATGGGCCTCGAGGGCCCGGCCGTGGCCGAGCTCTGCGACGGCATCGAGGGGGTGGTGAGCCCCGCGAACTTCAATGCACCCACCCAGACCGTCATCGCCGGCCACGCGGCTGCGGTAGAGACGGCGGGGGCGGCGGCGCGCGATGCGGGGGCGAAGGTCATCCCTCTCAAGGTGAGCGCGCCGTTTCACTGCGCGCTGATGTCGCCGGCTCGAGGCCCCCTCGGGGAGGCGCTCGCCGCGGCTGAAATCTCGGCGCCGAGCTTCGACGTGCTGGCCAACGTCGACGCCAAGCCCCGTCCGGACGCGGACGGGATTCGCCGTGCCTTGGTCGAGCAGGTCGA
>JAUHZF010000045.1 GCA_030426145.1 Polyangia bacterium | reverse complement strand
ATCGACCGTCTCTCCGAGGCGACCGAGTTCAACGGCAAGGAGATGCTGGCCGGTGCAAATACGAGCATCGACTTCCAGGTGGGCATCAACACCTCCACCTTCGACAGCATCACCATGACCTTCGGCGGCATCAACCTGTCTGCCCTCGGTCTCTCCGCCGCGTCGATCTCCGGCGCGACCGCAGTCAACGCGAAGGCCTCGATCGACGCCATCGACGCTGCCTTCACCGTGGTCTCGACGCGCCGCGCCGACTTCGGTGCGGCCCAGAACCGCCTCGAGATCTCGGTGGCCAACACGGTCTCGATTCGAACGAACCTCTCTGCGGCCAACAGCCGCATCCGCGACGTCGACGTCGCGGTCGAGACCGCCAACCTCGCGCGCTCGCAGGTGCTGCTCCAGGCCGGCACCTCGATGCTCGCGCAGGCCAACCAGCAACCCCAGGTCGCACTGTCCTTGTTGCAGTAGCCACCATGACGGGCCCCTGACGACGTCCTCGAGCCGTCGTCTCCTCCCGGGCCCCAAGTTACGTGCTCCGCTCGAGGGAGTGGTAGGGATTCAAAAGCCCCACCCGGAGCGGCGACGCAGGACCCGCCACCTCGCGTCGCCGCTTTTTTTCATTTTGTCGCGGGTCGACGTGGGAGGATTCGCCCGTGCACGCCGACCGGCCCAGCTTGACCGCGATCAAAGTCGCGCGCGCCGTCTTGCTGCTCGACGACACGCCCGCTTTCGCGGGCGTCATGCCCCGCGACCTTGTGGAGACGACACGTGACCTGCTCCGAGCGGCGGGGCTGTTTCCGCCATGGCAAGAGCGACTCGTCGGCTCGCGACGGCTACAGCGTTGGATCAAGGACTACGACGCTCGGGTGGGCGAGCAGCTCCTCATGGTCGCGGTGCGCAAGCGCTTCATCGACGACGAAGCACGCGCGGCCGTCGCTGAAGGGGCACGCCAAGTGCTGGTGGTGGGCGCCGGCTTCGACACCCTCGCGCTCCGGCTCGCAGAGGCCCACCCCGACATGATCGCGGTCGAAGTCGACCACCCCGCCACCGCCGTCGTGAAAGCGGCCGCGCTCCGCGAGCTCGGTCGAAAACCGCCTGGGCTCCGCCTCGCCAAAGCCGACCTCGCGAGCACCTCGTTGCCCGACGTATTGGTCCGCGTGCCCGACTACGACCCCAGCGCCAAGACCATCGTGGTGGCGGAAGGCCTGCTCATGTACCTGCACGACGAGGACGTACGCGGCCTGTTTCGTGCACTGCACGAGGTGACGGGTCCCGACTCTCTCGCCCTCTTCACTTACCTCGAGACGCAGACGCTCGAGCAGCGCCTCGGCCGCCTGCAACGCATGGCAGAGCTCGCCTTCCGGGCCGTCGGTGAATCGCTCCGGTTCACCCTCGCCGAACCCGAGCTGGCCGGTTACCTCGCCCCGCAGGGCTGGAGCTACGCATCAGACCCAGAGAGATTCGACCTCGGCCAGCGCTACCTCCATCGGGCTCCATCGGCTCGGCGCGTTGGCCTCGAGCACGTGGCGCTGGCCCGACGGTCGTAGGCGAGGTGGTCTCCTCACGTGCGACCAAGCGCTCACTGGCCATGGGCCACGAAGACGGAGCACGGGGCGCCGCGGAGCGTGTGCTCGGTCACGCTGCCGAGCAGCATGCGGCGTAAACCACGCTTGCCGTGGCTGCCCAAGAAGACCGCGTCGTAAGCTCCTTCGTCGAGACGTCGCCGCAGCGTGGGAGCGGGCGCGCCCGACATGACCTCGAGGTGCACGCGATCGTCGGAGCGATCGCGGAGCAGGCTCTCCGCTGCCGACGACGCGCCCTCGCGCAGGCTGGCGTCGAGCCAGGCGGGCGCCTCGTCGCGAACCGAGAGCGGCTCGTGATAGCCGTGCAGGAGGTCGATGCGCCCATCGCCCGCCACCAAGGCACGTGCCGCATCCAAGGCGAGCGCCGACGCAGGTGAGAAGTCGGTCCCGACGAGCACGTGGGCGAAGGGGGTGGGCGGCTGCCGCGTCACGAGCACGTGCGCCGCCGCCTGCCGCGCAACCCGCTCCGCCACGCTCCCGAGGAGCCATCGCTGCATGCCGGTATGGCCGCGCGTACCGACGACGATGAGGTCGGCGCCCACCTCCTGCGCGACGTCGACCACGGCGCGGTCGGCATGACCCTCGACGAAGCGGGGCTGCACACGCCGTCCCCGTGCCGAGACCTCCTCGACCAGCTGGCCGAGCTGCTCGCGCGAATGCGTGAGCCGCCCATCCAAGTAGGCTTTCCACGGCTCATCGACCCGCCCCGCCATCTCGAGCAACGCCACGCCGCGGTCGTCGAGGCCCGAGGCGTGCACCAAGATGAGCTCTGCCTCGTGTTGGCCCGCGATGAGCTCGGCCTGCGCCAGCGCCTGCGCGGCCGCGGATGAAAAGTCGGTGCCTACGACGATCGTCTTCAGCTTCATGTCGGACCTCGGCCGTCATTCACCAACAAGACTCGTGCCATGGCCGCAACACCTGCGCGGCCGTTTGCGCACCAGGAGTTGCGGGGTCGCCCCACGCAACGACTGCGTCGGGAGTGGGCGCTCGAACGCAGTCCATGCAGCTCGAGCACGCTCGGCCCGCGTTATCTTACCGCTACTCGCCTGTCGCCGAATCGGCATGACGGTTGCGTATCGTTGGCTCATGCAGGGGGTTCATCGGTCGCGTGTTCTGAGAATCGTCAACGTTCCGAGGGGGCACTGCACGGTGGCCTGTCGCGGCTGCGACTTCGATCCGCTCCTGACCGTCACCCGGGGTCACTTCTACGACGACCCCAAACGCGCAGCGGCGCGCATCGCCGGGCGTGTGGAGGCCCTCGACGTCGACCTCATCGCCATCCGGCCTCGAGGCGAGGCCACCCTCGACCGTCAGCTGGGGGCTCTGCTCGTAGCGCTGGGGCCGATCCCGCGTCCGGTGGTGGTCTTCACGAATGGAACCACCCTCCATCGCGACGACGTGCGCAGTGAGCTCGGCCACGCGGATGCCGTCTGTCTCGAGGTAGGTCGCCACGACAACCTTCGAGGCCACGCCCTCCCACAGCGCGACGTTCTCATCGACGGGATCCGCGTCTTCTCGAGCGCGTTCAAGCGCCCGGTCTTCACCGTCTCCTCCATTCCCCCGGACGTTCCGGGATACCTGCTCGAGGCCGAGGCCGACTTCGCGAGCACCCTCCGGCCCGAGATCGCCTACCTCGCGCCGCAAGACGGGGCGAACGCCCACCAGCTCGCCCGGGCGGAGCGTCGTTTCGCCGAGCGCCTGCCACGGGTCATGGTCGCTTCGCCTGAAGCAGGATTCGTCGAAACCGTATCGCTCGCCACCTCGCCCGAGCTGCACAAGAGCGCCGAGCGTCCCGTGCATGCCGTCGCCTGATCAGCGCTCGGCGCGGGCGAAGCACGGTAGCCTTCTCAACGCGGCAGGCGGGTCCGCCTCAGCTTTGCGTTGATGGCAGCATCGCTGTTCTCACGCCACGGCGAGCCACCCCAACAGTAGAGCGCCTGTCTCCCCAGGGCGCAGGTCTGGTAGTCGCTGGTGGCGATCGCCTGTGCATCGTCGATGCCGGGTATCGGCTGAGGATCCACCGTTACTGGCGGATCGATGACGCGGCCCAGCACGCCGCCCAACGGCTTGCCCCAACAGATCACCTTTCCCGCGGACGTGCGGGCGCAGGCGTGCTCGTTGCCCAGGGCGAGCTCCACTGCACCTTCGGTGCCGGGGTAGGTCGCATCGCGGTGGGGAAGCAGTCCCGTCCAGGCGCTGTACTGCTGGCCACGACAAGCTACGGGCTCCCCCTCGCTGAGCGTTCGACACCAGTACGACTGGTTGCCGAAAGCCAATATCGTGGCGTCCGACAGATGTTCGACCGGCGTCGGCGTCGGCCCCTCGACCCCGAGTCCAATCGCGTCGCCCCAGCAGCGCACCTCGTGGCTCGTGCTGCGGGCACAGCTGAGGCCGTCTGCGGCCCAAATGGCGTCGATGCCGGCGACGCCAGCCACTTTGACGGGGCGGACGAGATCGATGGCGGCGCCCGTGTACGCGGTGTCGTGACCCGCCTCCCCCTTCCAGTTGTCCCCCCAGCAGTAGACCTCGCCCGACGCCGTTTGCGCGCAGGTGTGACGGAACGACACCGCGACCCCGACCGCCCCCTCCACGCCGGGCACCAGGGCCGGGAACGGCCGTTCCTCCGGGCCGCCATCGCCGCGCTCACCGGACTCGTTGCTCCCCCAACAGTAGACCTTGCCCTCATCGTTCACGGCGCAGCCGTGGTTGCGAGAGAGGGCGACATCGATGACCTGGCCGGGCACGTGAAGCCGGCTCTCGAGCGAAAACAGCGGTGGTGCAGGAGCAGGCTTCGGCGACGTGTAGGGCTCCTTGCGACAGTAGAGCGCGCCGCCATGCACCACGCAGACCTGGTCGTCCCGGACCGCGAGCGACCGCCCCCGAGGCACCTTGGGGACGGCTCGGGGGGGAGCGCTCGGGGGGCCGACGACGGCTTCGCCAGGCGACGGCGCAGGGGCCATCACGACCGGCGGGGTTTGCGGCGGAGGCTCACCACCGCACGCGACCAACAGAAGCAGGGGGATGGGGCTGAGCTTCATCACTTCACCGTGAACGAGAGGCGGTGACGCGCGCTGCGGTGGCCCGCGGCGTCGACAGCGGCAACTTGGAGCTGATAGCGGCCCGGTTTGCTCGGAAGGTCGGGCTTGAGCCACGCGCACATCGACCGCCCCCCGAGCGCCAGGCGGTCCCCGGTCCACGGAAGGATCCATTGAGGCGCGGCGTCGGTGGGGATCTTCGTCGCGGCCGGCGCGACCCACACCGCATAGAACACCTCGCCGTCATCGGTGGCCGGCTGACCCTCGACCTCGATCCACCGCTCCTTGCTCTGGCAGCTCGTCCCCTTCATGACGACCTCGTCGTGCAGGGTCGCGGCCCGCGGCGCTGTGAGCTTGGGGGCCGTCTCGTCCTTGTTCGACCCAGCGGTGAAGCTGCCGAAGAGGATGCGCTTGGGGTGGTCGCCCGACGGGTCGACGAACACGAGCTCGTAGCGCTGATCCGCCTTCCAACCGGACGGGGCCCGAACGACGGCCACCGTCGCCCGCCCCGCTGGGTGGCGGGCCACACTCACGGGCACCTCGGGCCCGCCGAAGACCTCACGCACGACCACGCTCCCGATCCAGCCCGACGGCAACCTCAAGACGAGCTGGCCGTTGAGCGGCACCTCCTTCGACGACAGCAGCGCCGCACGCGGCGGCGCGCACGAGCATGCCTCGACGGGGCCGCGCCAGGTGAGGGCTGCGAACATGATGGGAGCGAGGAGCCAGCGGGGGGACATCGACGGCATTGTACGAGGGGGCCCTGGCGATGGGCACCTCGTCGTGAGACGCTCGCCCGCGGTGTCCGGTCTACAGCTCGTGGAGCGCGACCCGATCGCGACGTGCAAACACTGTGGTGCCAAAGCGGTCGGCCCCTGCGCCTCGTGTCATGCTCCTCTCTGCGGGGACTGCTGCATCCTCACCGAGGACGGCGCCAAGACGTGGGCCATCTGCCGCGACTGCGATGCCACGGGCGACTCGTTGTCCTCGGGCTGGCGCGCAGTCCTCAGCTGGATCGCGCTCCCCATCGGCCTCCTCGCCATCGCGGTGGTGCTCCTAGCCTGGCTCAGTCGCTGACCTGAACCACCGGCACTTCGGGGTCGAGCCGATAGCCATCTGGCTCACGCAGGAGATAGGGCTTGAGACCCTGTTTGCGCAGCTTCGCCAGGGCCACGTGAAGGCGGTTCTTGGCCGACCGGGAGTCGATGGTCACGCCGGGCCACCCTGCGTCGAACAGGGCGTCGGGGGCCATGATCCCATCTGGCTCACGCAACCGTAGATCGACCAGGGCGGCGAGAAGCTGACGTCCAGCCGCATGGTTCTCGAGCGACACCTGCGGTCCTCCGGGGACGCGAAACCAGCGGCCTTCGATCCCCACCTCGAGCTTGGGCGCGTCCTGCGAGGAGAGCGACCGCGCGAGGAGCCGCAACGCGAAGCGCGCGTCGTCACTCACCTCGGCCAAGCTCGGACCATCTTCGCTGCGTTGGGCCTGCTCGAGGCGCCGGGCGGCTGCGACCTCATCCCCCGACGCCAGCTCGACGAAGGCGCGATACAAGCGCACGAGCGAGGTCGCGACGCGCTCTCGCCCGACGACGCTCCGCTCGGCCGCGTCGAGCCCCCGCCCGGCCTCCTCGAGTTGCCCGCGCGCGGCACGAACTGCGGCGAGCCGAGCGCGCGCCAGCGCTTCGGAGTGAAGGTCCCCAAACTGCTCGAGCGCCGCGAGGGCGGCCTCGTGCCCGGTGGCGGCGGCGTCGAAGTTGCCCTCTTCGTGCTCGAGCACGGCCAGGTTGCCGCGAGCGATGGCCTCGAACCGGCGGTCAACCGCAGCGAGCAACTCGAGGCCGCGCCCGTAGCCGAGCCGGGCGGTGTCCCGCCGCCCTTCCTCTTGGGCGAGAACGGCGGCGTTGACGAGGAAGATCCCCTCGAGCCGCCGATCGCCAACCTCGCGCAAGAGGTCGAGGGCCTGGTCGTAGGCCTCTTGGGCCGCTTCGAAACGACCCACGTCGTGGTCGAGGGCGCCGAGGTTACCGGTCAGAATTGCGAGGAGACGACGATTGTCACTCGCCTCGGCCAGAGCCCGGGCCGCCCCGTAGCGCTCCCGCGCCGCTTCGATCTCGCGCCGGGCATGATGGATGAGGCCAAGCTCCTTCAAGGCGACCATGCGGACCTCGGCGTCTGCGCAGTCCAGCCCGCGTTGCAGATCGGCTTCTGCCTGCTCGCTGCGGCCCAGCGTGCGTCGCGCCGCCCCTCGTTCGACCAGGAGGGCCTCCGGACTTGGGGGGGCGAGGACCAGTACGCGGTCGAGCAAATCGGCTTGGCGACGTACCGGACCTCGGGTCTTGAAGTGGGGGCCGAGGGCGAGGATGGCTTCGCGGGCGTGCTCGCCGTCTTGCGCCTCGAGCGCACGCTCCAGCACCGCCAGCAAGTTGAGGTGCTCGGTCTCGAGGGCCTCGTTCAGCTGCCCCGTGGCCTCGAACTGAGCCACGTGGGGCGCGGCAAGCGCGAGGTAGTGTGTGCGGTGTCGAGCCTCGACGGCGGCGCGCTCTTCGCATCCGTCGAGCCGCTCTTCAGCGAAGAGACGAATCGACTCGTAGAGCGCGAAGCGCCCGGGCTCAGGAAGCCAAACCAATGATCGGTCACGAAGGTCCTGCAGACCCATCAACGCGCTACGCCCCACGACGGCATCGGCCGCCTCGAGGGTGAAGCCTCCTCGGAAGACGGCGCAGCGCCGCAGCACCTCGGCCGCCTCCTCGTCCAGAAGGCGCCAAGAGTCATCGATGGCTCGACGAAGGGTCGTCTGGCGCGCGTGGGCGTCGCGGCGATTGCGATTGAGCAGGCTCAGTCGCTCTTCGAGGCGATCTCGAAAGGCCTCCGCACCGAGGGCCTCGAGCGGGGCGGCGGCCAGCTCCAACGCCAGCGGGATGCCGTCGAGGGCCACGGCGATCTCCGAAAGCAACCCGCGTTCTTCGGCCGTGGGCTGATAGTCGGGGCGAGCGCGCTGAAGGCGTTCGACGAGCACGGCGACGCCCTCCCCGGCGGAAAGAGGCGGGACCGGAAAAACGACCTCGCCTCTCAGGCGCAGCCGCTCCCGGCTGGTGACGAGCACGTTCAAACCGGGGGCGGCATCGCGCCACGGACCGAGCAGATCGGCGGCGTGCTCCGCGAGATGCTCGAAGTTGTCGAGCACCAAGAGAGGTTCCGGCGTCGAAGCCAGACGTCGTGCGATGGCCCCCG
Organism: Polyangia bacterium; assembly: GCA_030426145.1. Taxonomy (GTDB): domain Bacteria; phylum Myxococcota_A; class Polyangia; order Polyangiales; family Polyangiaceae; genus JAPYTK01. Next base: position 29,172 of record JAUHZF010000045.1, on the reverse strand, counting down.
CGGGGTCACCATCCGCGGCCACCCCCATGCTCGACGCGACGGCATCACAGGCGAGCTCTACCGAGTCGGCGGACGCGAGGTCGCACGACCACCCCTGGCGGTCGGTGAAGACGGCGGCTGCGAGTCGGCTCTTGCCCATCCCGGGCGGCCCTACGACCGTGACGAGCTCCTCCGACGCCACCGTGGCGCGCAGGCGTGCGAGCAGTGCCTCACGTCCGATGAGAGAGGGCGTCATGGCCGTGGTTGGCTCGGGGGCCATCGCCAGAAGAGGGTTGGGGTCCCGTCAGTTGGCGCCGACTTCGGCGCGCACCGCGGCCACGTCGACGGGCTGAACCGCAAAGGTACGAACCCCGTCTGGGCCCGGCGCCTCGACGGGGATCCCATCGGCCGTTTGTTGTACCGGCATCACTGGCGTGACCTGCGACAGGAAGCCCGCCTCGGTGCAGAAGGCCCCGCGCACACCACCGTCTTCGTCGATGATGACGCCGGCACGACAGCCGTCGACCACCGCGGTGAAGAGACCGCGCAGGCTGTCCGGGCGTTCACCTTCGAACACGGCCTCGGCGTCGACGGAGAAGCGCTCACTGGCTGGACCGGCAAGCGCTCCCGTGAGCCGCCCCGCGTCTTCTTCGAGATCGAGGGTCCAACCCTCGCCGTCGAGGGTGACGCGGCTGCCGTCGACCGTGCCCGCCATCCAACGGGTCTGCTCTTCGAGGCTCTCCGCTCCGCCGCACGAGTAGGCGATCGCGACGTCGGCTTCGACGACCACCGAGACCCAGGCATCCGAGGTGCTCAGTCGCGCGACGTAAGTCCCGTCCTCGAGGTCGGTCCCACCGCATCCCATCGTCGTGCTCGCCGCAACGAGCAAGGCCACCCAGCGTAAGCTCATGTCGAGAGATTTAGCACGACATCAGTCGCAGGACCCGCCCTTGGCCTCGACCGACTTCTCGTAGCCCTTGAGGGCGGCTTCGCACGCGGGTTTGAAGTTCTTCTCGAGCCACTGCCCGCAGGACTTCTCGGCGGCGCTGCCCATCCCCTCGAAGACCTTCCGGCAGCACTTGTCGGCCTTGACGCAAACCTCGTGCTTGCCATCCGTGTCCCCGTCGTCGCCGGAGGACTTGGACTTCTTCTTCTTCTTGGATTTCTTCTCGTCGCCGTCGTCTTCGTCCTTCTCGTCCTCTTCTTCGTCCTCGTCGGCCGAGGCAGACGGGATGTCGTCGAAGGCACGGCTCGCGCTGACGCTGGCCACGACCGCCGCCCCGATCCCGACCACGGCGCCGATGATCCCGATGGCCATGCCGATCTTCGCGCCCTGCGGGACCTGAGAGACCATCATGCGCTGCATGCCGGCCGGCCCCTGAATGCCAGCGACCACCGCCCGCTGAGGATTCTGCGCGTCGTAGCGGATCTCCACCGTGGCCCCCGGCTGGAGCTGAGCGACCTGGAGCTCGCTCACGAGCTGCGTGATCTGTGCGCGCCAGGGTTGCTGCTGCTGGCGATACTGGTCGCCCCCCTGTGGGTAGACGTCGACCGTGATCTGAAGCTGGAGGTTGCGGTGGGCGCCCGTGGTGACGGTCATGGTGCCCATCTGGACCTGGACCACCCGACCCTGGGCCACGGCGCCCGTCTGCATGAGCTGGGCGATGTCTTTCTGACCAGCGTCGAGGCCCTTCATGAGCCGAACGACGAACAGAAGGGTGGGGACCACCACCACGATGGCGATGATGACGGGCAAGAAGGTCATTACGGATGTCACGGGCGATTCCTCGTTGGCGTGGGGTCACGGCGCAAGCTGCGCTCCAAGCATCTCATCGCATGCCGTGTGCCATCTCCCCCTCGTACCGCGCAGGTCCAAGTACCCGGATCCAGGAGGCCACTGGATGGACCGGACACTGCGTTGTGTGCACCGTACACCGCCCGCCCTCTCACGTACCCATCGCGCCCGTCCAATGTCGTTGCGCTTCAGTCAATAGACAGGACAAACCCTGTACTTTTTGCGAAGTGTCGTAACTCCTGCGCACCCACATCCGACCTAAGTAGCCGATGTCAGGCGTTGGAGTAGGCTTTGCAGAGGCGCTTCTCGAATCGAAGGGTGAGCATGCGAACGAAGCGGATCAGTGACGTCATCGAGGCGGTGACCGAAGAAGACGGCGACCGCGCCTCTGGCCGCGTGCCCGTGGATGCAGACGTCACCTTTCTCCATCCCCATGGGATCAGCGGTCAGGCCATCGACGTGAACCAGGGCGGAATGCGCGTGCTCGTCGACCGCGAGCTCACGCCCGGACAGCGGTGCGTGGCCGAAGTCCGTCTCACCTCCGGCGACAGCACCCACGAGCGCATGGAGGTCATCTGGTCTCGGCGGTCCGAGCGCGGCTGGGAGATCGGCCTCCAGTTCGCCTCCTGATGGGGTCGTCAGGCCAGGCGTAGGGCGAACTCGTCGTCCTCGACCGACACCACGACCTCCACCCGCCCGTCCTGGGGCTCGACCACGTGGGCGAAGCCGCACTGGAGCAGTCCCCAGTGCCCAGGCCTGTCGGGCGGGTTGCTGAAGCGTGCCTCGTCGTCGAGCTCGGCCTCGAACCAAACGACGATGGCCGAGATCGGGTCCTCGGTCGGGATCGCCACCACGATCTCCTCCGGCACCTGCACGTCGGTCGTGAGGTCGAGGTCGAAGATGTCGATCGCCGGCCCCACGATCTGCGTCTTGTTGCCCACGAACCGATAGGGCCAATGAGGGCGCCAGAGCGGGTCGAGCGCGATGAGGTCGAGCCCCACCGATTCAGCGAGCCGAGCGAGGTCCGCCTGCGCCCTCTGCGTCTCCTCGACCCCCTCCTTCACCTCGGCCGCTGCAGCGAGCACGCGCATCCGTCGTGGTGCGATGAGCCCCTGCCCACCCTCGAGCCACGTGCGGGCGACCCGAGCGGCCCCCACCACGCCCTCCACGAAGGGGTCCGCGTTCTGGAGCTCCATGAATGCGATGTCGACCGCGCGTGGCTCCAGCGCATGAATGTCGCTCGCGATGACCTCCACCCGATCCTGTAGGCCATTGCGAACGACCATTTCCCGGGCCACCTCCACGGTGGCACTCTGCTCGACGGCGTAGACCTTCGTCGCACCGAGCTTGGCTGCGAGGCACGACCAGACACCGGCCCCGCACCCTATCTCCAGGAGGCGCTTCCCGGCGGCATGGCGCCGCAGAAAGCCGACGAGGGCGCCATTGCGCTGCTCGTCCGAGAGCAACCGGATGTGCTCCCAGGGGTCGGTCCACTGTGCCAGTTCGTCGGGGCCGAGCTCTTCCACGTTTGCCCGGATGATACCTCAGTCCGAGGAGATGTGACCTCGTTCGATCGCACCCCGAGCCGACTCGGCCAGGAGCCTCACGCCGAAGATGAGGCCGGCGAAGCGCTGGTCCTTCGTGAGGCCCTGTTCGTATCGGTAGTAGATCTGCTGAAGCACGACCGCGGTCTTGTAGAGACCGAAGGCGAAGTAGAAGAGGATGTTGCTGATGTCGCGGCCCGTCTTCTCGGCGTAGCGTTCGGCCAGCTGCTGTCGGGTGAGCATGCCCGGAAGCGCCGTGGGCCCGAAGCTCAGGTTCTTGAGCCCTTCGAGGTCGCCGGCCTCCACCCAGTAGGAGAGGCTCGTCCCGAGATCCATGAGCGCATCCCCGCAGGTGGCCATCTCCCAATCGAGCACACCGACGATCCGTTCGAAGGCTGGCGAGTCGTAGACGACGTTGTCGAACTTGTAGTCGTTGTGGATGATCACCCCCGGTCCCGAGGGAGGCATCTCCTTGCGCAGCCAGGCCGCCACACTGTCCATGTCGGCGATCTCATCGGTGGCCGACTTGCCGTAACGCTGGATCCACCCCTCCACCTGCCGCTCCACGTAGCCCTCGGGCCGACCGAGCTCGCCGAGCCCCACGGTCGTCGGGTCGAGGGAGTGCATGTCGACGAGCGTATCGAGAAGGGTCTCCGAGAGCCGGCGGGCCATGGCCTCATCGACGTCCTCGGGTGGCTTTCGACGGAGGATGACACCGTCGATCTTCTTCATCAGGTAGAACTCGGCCCCCATGACCGCGGGGTCGTCCGAGTAGGCCACCGGCTCGGGCGCCCAATCACGGTGGGCGCTCAACGCTGAGAGCACGCGGTACTCACGTCCCATGTCGTGGGCCCGCTTCACCTTGGAGCCGAACGGGGGACGGCGCAGCACGTGATCTTCGCCGTCGATGCGCACGAGGTAGGTCAGGTTGGAGTAGCCGCCGGGAAACTGCTCGACGACGAGGTCGTCGATGGCGCGGCCCCACTGCGCCTCGAGGAAGGCCTTCAGCGCGAGGACGTCGAGTTCTTCGCCCTCTCGAACGGCACGGGTTCGGTTCTCGATGCTCATCAGGCTTTCTCTTCGTAGGCGCGGAGAATACGTCGAGCCACGCTGGCCTTGTGGACCTCGTCGGGCCCGTCGTAGATGCGCGCTCCTCGCTCGTGCACGTAGAAGAAGGACAGCACGGTGTCGCTCGTGACGCCGAGTGCACCGTGGGTCTGAATGGCGCGGTCGACGACGCGCATCATCACATCGGCGACGTGGAACTTGATGAGCGAGATCTCGACCCGCGCTCGAGCGAAACCTACGCGATCGATGCGCCAGGCAGCGTCGAGCACGGCGAGGCGGGCCGCGTTGATCTCGGCCCGGCTCTCGGCGATCCAGTTGCGAATGGTCTGTTTGCTCGCGAGAGGCTTGTCGCCGTCGATCTTGCGGGTCACGGCGCGCTGGCACATCAGGTCGAAAGCACGCTCACAGATGCCGAGCCAACGCATGCAATGGTGAATGCGGCCGGGGCCGAGGCGCTCTTGAGCGATGAGGAAGCCCGCGCCTTCGCCGCCGAGCAAGTTCTTTTGGGGAACGCGACAGTCGTCGTAGCGGATCTCGGCATGGCTCGCCCAGCCGCTGCCCGCATGACCCATGATGGGGATGTTGCGCACCAGCTCGAATCCGGGTGTGTCCGTAGGCACGATGATCTGGCTCGCGCGTCCGTGTTTGGGCGCGTCGGGGTTGGTAATGGCCATGACGATGGCGAAGGCCGCCCCGTCGGCCCCCGTGGTGAACCACTTGCGACCATTGATGACGAAGTCGTCACCGTCCTTCACCGCCGCGCAGGCCAGCTCGGTGGGGTTCGAGCCCGGCGTGTCGGGCTCGGTCATGCTGAAGCAGCTGCGGATCTCGCCCGCGGCGAGCGGTCCTAACCACCGGTCCTTCTGCTCCTTGCTGCCGTACTGGTGAAGGATCTCGAGGTTGCCCGCGTCTGGAGCCTGACAGCCGAAGACGTAGTGTCCGAGCGGAGAGTAGCCGAGGACCTCGCTCATCAAACCGTGCTCGAGCACGCTGAGCCCGAGCCCACCGACGTCTTCGGGGCCCTGCGGCAACCAGAGGCCGAGCGACTTCACCTTGGACCGCAGCTCCTTCAGCTTGGGCTCCACCGCGTAGAAATCCGAGCTGCCGAGCATGTCGGGCTCCACGGGAATGACCTCGTCGATGAGGAAGGCGCGCGCGGCCTCGAGCTTGGGCGCAAGTGACTCCGGGATCAAAAAGTCCATGTGGGAGTGGTAGCCCCCGGGCCTCGCTGGCGTCGAGGGTGGATTTGACAGGCCACGGCCGGCGCTACCACCCTCCCCCGTCATGAGCTCGCTTCTCCTCGTGCGCCACGGCCAGGCTTCGATCCACGCCGCCGACTACGATCAGCTGTCGGACCTCGGCGCAACCCAGAGCCGAACCCTCGGCCGATGGTGGGGCGAGCGTGGGCAGCGCGTCGACGCCGTATACGTCGGCCCGCAGAAGCGACATCGGCAGACCGAGGCCGCCCTGCGCGAAGGCGCGGCGGAAGCTGGCCTCGAGCTGCCCGAAGCCATCGCCCTGCCCGAGGTGGGCGAGATGGACGCCTCCGCGGTCTTCGCCGAAGCCATGCGGCGGGTCGCCGTCGCCGCGCCCGAGCTATCGAGCCAGCTGAAAGAGGGACAGCTGTCCGACGACGGCCGCGTGGCCATGCGCCACATCGCCGGGATCAGCGCCAAGCTCTTCGAGCGCTGGGCCGAGGGGGACCCGGCCATCGAGGTGCCGGAGACCTACGCCGCGTTCGAACGGCGGGTCGTGAGCGGGCTGCAGCAGGTGATGAAGGCCCAGCGCCGCGGCAAGCATGTGGTGGTGGTGACCAGCGGCGGACCCACGACCATCGCCCTCAAGCTCGCCCTCGGGCTCGACCCTGGTCGTGCCCTGCACCTCATGTCGGTCATCTACAACGCGAGCGTCACGGAGCTGAAGTACACCGAGGACCGACTCACCCTCGGCGCCTTCAATCAGGCCGGCCATCTCGGGCCCGAGCTCCTCACCAAGGTGTGAGCCCGCTGAACAGCACGATTTCGTCGACGGCGCTGACGCCGCGATAAACCTCGTGTTGTCCCGGATACTTGGCGACGACGGGGGCAAGCGGAGAACTTCAGCCGCCGCCCTTCGTCTGTGCCGGGCGTAAGGCGCCCCTTCTGGGGCGCGTTTTCGCGCGTGATGCGTCGTCGCCTGTCCCAAACGTCCGGGACGGCGCCACTGAGGAGGACATGGCCCCGAAATCGATGAATGGGCGCGCCGGCACTCGTAGCCGTCGCTTGATGTGGATGACTTCCCTGGCTCTCGTCATGGCGACGACGGGCTGTGCCTCGACGGCCGCGGTGCCCCCGCCGATCGTCAGCAAGGCCTCCCTCGGGAGTGTGGTCATCTACCGGAACGGGGTCGCCTTCTTCGAGCGGCGACTGCCCCCGGGGGAAAAGGAGCTGAAGCTTCGCGTGCCGGAGCCGCGCGTCGACGACTTCCTCAAGTCCCTCACCATCGTCGACGAGAAGACCGGTGAGACCATGCCCGTCTCCTATCCGACCGTCGACCGCGATGGTGGCGACGTCGAGATGACGATCAAGCTCCCTCAGGGCCATCACGGCCTCAAGATCACCTACGTGACGGAGAGCCCGGCCTGGAAGCCGAGCTACCGGCTCGTGCTGGGCAAAGACGGCAAAGCCAAGCTCCAGGCCTGGGCGGTCGTCGACAACGTCTCCGGCGAGGACTGGAAGAACGTGCGTGTGGGGGTTGGCTCCACCTCGGCGCTGTCGTTCCGATACGATCTCCACAGCGTTCGCACCGTCGAGCGCGAAACCCTGAGCGCCGGCTCGCTGCTCGCCGTCGCACCGCCCACCGGCGGCTCTCCCTACCGGGGCGCCGAGGGTGGCGAGCGCGAGCTGGTGGCCGTGTCGCAGTCCACCATGGCCGAGATGACCTCGGCCCCGCCTCCGCCTCCCGAGACGTCGACGGCGACGGGCGGCCTCGCTCTCGCCGAGTCTACGGGCGATGGGGGACAGCGAACGTGGAGCACCGCCGGCAACACGGCGGGGGCCGGGCGCGCCGGCTTGGGTGGGGGCTACCGAAGCCCAGCCAGCGGCCGTCCCGCGGGAAGCAAGGCCTCGCCCAAGAGGCCGATGGCCGCCAACGGCTACGGAGCACGGCCTTCCGCGGACCCGGCCCCCGTGCAGGCCCCGCGTCGGCTCAGCGGGAAGGCGGGTCAGACGGTGGTGAACCTCACGCGACAGCTGCAGAGCAGCCAACAGAAGGTTCGGATCGAAGGCTTCGCCAACAAACGCGACGCCGATCCCGCCGCTGCCTCCCTCGACCGCGCCAACCGGCTCCGCAACGAGCTCATCGCCAACGGCGTCGACCCCGGTCTCGTCGAGGCCGTGGGCACGGGAGAGGTCGACGAGAGCCGTGGCCTGCGCGTCGTCCAGCTCAGCTCCGAGACCCAAGGCCAAGAGAAGGCCAAGGATGGTTTGAAGACCGAAGGAGCCAAACTCGACGCCCCTCCGCCCGACGAGCAGCCCCTCGGTCAGGCCCACTTCTTGTCCAAACAGGCCATGACCATCGCGCGTGACCACTCGGCCATGGTGAGCATCCTGAATCGCCCCGCCGAAGCCGAGCAGGTCTATTTCTACGACCCCATCTCCTCTCGCGGGAGCAAGAGCTTCGCCTTCAACGCCGTGAGGCTCAACAACCCGAGCTCGTACACGCTGGATGGGGGCCCGTTCACCGTCTACATGGAGAACCAGTTCTTGGGGGAGGGGCTGACGGATCAGATCCTGCCCCAGAGCACCGCCTTCATTCCCTACGCGCTCGACCGCAACATCATCATCGAGCCCGAGATCGACGGCCGTGAAGAGATCGATCGGCTCGTGACCATTCAGCGGGGGATCGTCACCACCGAATCGAAGAAGATTCGACGTACCCAGCTGGTCATCAGCAACCGCGGGCAGAAGACCCATACCGTCTACATCCGACACAAGGTGCGACCGGGGTATCAGCTGAGCACGCTCGGCCCGGAGGTCGCTCCTCCCGAGAAGCTCGACGGCGCCCACTTGTTCCGCGTCCAGGCTCCTCCCGGCGAGACCATCACCCTCACCGTCGAGGAGTGGACACCGGTGAAGCGGACCGTGAACATTCACACCGACGAGGGGATCCGCAGGATCTCGCTCTTCCTCGATGGTGCCCAGCTCCCCCCGGACCTGGAGCGCGGGCTGTCGGAGGTCGTGAAGCGGCACATGAGCCGCGCCGACCTCCAAGAGCGCATGACCACCCTCCAGGAACAGATGGGGGTCTATCGACAACGGGTCGACGAGCTGAACTTCCAGCTCGTGACGCTGAAGAAGGTGCGTACGGCGGCCAAGCTGCGAAAGCACCTGTCGGACAAGATGGAGGAGATCAGCAACGAGCTGCAGTCCTCGACCATGAAGCTGGCCGACCTCAAGGCCCAACTCATGACGGAGCGCATCGAGCTCCAGGACCGACTTGCCGAGCTCACCCTGAGACCTCCCAAGAAGGAAGAAGGCTCCGAAGTAGCCACCGCTTCTTCGACGGACACCGCGGCCAAGTGAAAGGAGAACGAACCATGCGACGAATGCACATCCTCGCTCTCGCCCTACTGGCTTCGACCTCCGTGGGCTGCGCCGCGACCACCAAACCGGTGGTCACCGATACGACCCTCGGCAGCGTCATCGTCTATCGCAATGGCGTCGCCTACTTCGAGCGCTACGCCGAGCCGGCCGATGAGGCCATCACGTTGCGCGTCCCCGCCGAGCGGGTCGACGACTTCCTCAAGTCGCTGAGCATCGTCGACTCGAAGTCGGGCGAAGCCATGCCGGTGAGCTACCCCACGATGACGGACTACGACGGGTACGTACAGATGACGATCGCGCTCCCCGAGCAACACAACCGGCTCCGGATCACCTACGTGACCGAAGCCCCGGCCTGGAAGCCCAGCTACCGCGTCGTGCTCGAGAAGGGCGACAAGGCCCGCCTCCAGGGATGGGCCGTGGTCGACAACGTCTCCGGGGAGGATTGGCGAAAGGTGAAGGTCGGCGTGGGCTCGACCTCGGCGCTGTCCTTCCGATACGACCTGCACAGCGTGCGGCTGGTCGAGCGCGAGACGCTGAGCTCGGGCGAGCGGCTCGCGACGGCCCCGCCGACCGGCGGAAGCCCCTATGCGGTTGCGAAGCGAAAGGTGCGGGTCCTCGGCAACATCGACCAGAGCGAGCTCGCGCAGTTGGACGGGAGAGTCACGCCGGGCGAGGTCGCGATCACGGGCGACGCGGAAGACGACGACGACGACCGCAAGGTCGACAAGAAGACGGAGCGCCGTTCACGCAGCTTCTTCGATCGCAGGGCTCTGGAGCAGCTTCGGGTGCAGGCGGGCAACCACCACATTCGCATCGAGGGTTATGCCCAGCGAGGTGACGGCAACCCGCAGGCCGCGAGCCAACAGCGCGCCGAGCGGGTGAAGCGTGAGCTCCTCCAGATGGGGATCCCGGCCGGCAACATCGAAGCGGTGGGCACGGGCCAGATGGGCGGTCAGGCGGTCCGGGTGCTCGCGGCGGAAGAAGGCGAGCAGACGGGGACCGGCGATGGTGATCGCGCGCCGCGGGAGACGCAGCCGGTGGGCAAGGCGCTGTTCGTGTCCGACGAGGCGATGGACCTCGAGAAGGACCACTCGGCCATGGTCAGCACCCTCAACGAGATGACGAACGCAAAGCGGGTGTTCTTCTACGACCCGGTGAGTGAGAGGGGAAGCAAGCGCTTCGCGTTCAACGCGGTGCGCATCGAGAACCCGAGTCAGTACACCTTGGATGGGGGCCCCTTCACGGTCTACGCCGGAGGTCAGTTCTTGGGCGAGGGCCTGAGTGAGCCCATCCTGCCGCACAGCACGGCCTTCATCCCCTATGCCCTCGACAAGAGCATCGTAGCCGACCCGGAGGTGAAGACGCGGGAGGAGATCGAGAAGCTGGTCACGATCCAGCGCGGCATCGTGAGCACCGAAACCCGCCGCATTCGCAAGACGCGCCTCACGGTGAGCAACCGGGGCAAGCAGGAGGCGGAGGTCTACGTTCGGCACAAGGTGCAGAAGGGCTTCCGGCTCACCAAGGAGAGTCGCGGGTCGCGGGCCGACGTGGCGAAGATGGGCGGAGCCCACTTGTTCCGGGTGACGGTACCGGCCGGCGAAGCCGTCGAGCTGGTGATCGAAGAGTGGTCGCCGCTGATGAAGACGGTCGACATCCGAACCGACGGCGGGATCCGCGACATCGGCTTGTTCTTGAAGAAGAAGACGGTGACGCCAGAGCTGAGGGCCAAGCTCGAGGGGATCATGAAGGCGCACCGCGACAAGGAGAACCTTCAGGAGAAGATCCGACTCGCGGAAGAGCAGCTGGGTGTCTACCGGACCCGTGTCGATGAGCTGAACTTCCAGCTGATGAGCCTGAAGAAGGTCCGCCAGGCCGAGAAGTTGCGGCGCCATCTCACGACGAAGATGGAGGAGATCAGCGACAAGCTACAGAGCTTGACCATCTCGGTCACCGAGCAGAAGGGCGAGCTGATGGCCTTGCGCATCGGACTGCAAGACCGGCTCGCCGATCTGAGCTTGGAGAAGAAGAAGCCCAGCTCCCGAGTAGCCACGGCGACGAAGTAGAGATGTGCCTCGATGCGGCTCGCGGGCCGTCTCGAGGTGGATCAGCGGTGATGGCCGGGGTAGCCTCCGGCCTCGCCCATGGCGAAGAAGAAGTCCAGCCGGCCGTCCTTCGGCGCCACCAACCGCGACTCGCAGCCGCGACGACGTCAGAGCAAGACGATCCCGCGCGCGGAGAGTACAGCGCCGCCGCAGTCGTCGTCGTTTCCGCCGGACAGCGTGCCGCCGCAGGCTGAGGCACGCCTGAAGAGGCCGTCGTATTCGATGCCGCGGGTGCAGCGCACGCCGGCGGCGCCGACCTCGAGCTGGCACGGTCGTCGGCAAGCGCTGGTGTCGGCGATCCGAGCGCTCCCGGGGGTGCTGGCGGTGGTGGTGATGGGGTACCGCAGCCGACGCCCGCTGACCAAGTGGTGCACGGAGGACGTCCCGGTGGCCGCTTTTGCGCGGGAGATGCTGCGCGCCTACCAGGTGCAGATGGCGTTGCAGCGTGCGACGAGCGATACGGTGGGCGCACTGCCGGAGATGACCGTGGTGCACGAGACGCGCATCGTGGTGGGGCTGCCGGTTGCCCTCTCGGAGCCCGCGTTCGTGGCGGTGTTGTTCGACGGCGACGAGGGGATGGTGGCATCAGAAGTGACGCGCGCACTGCGTGACATCGTGCGCGGGCCGCAGCGCTGAGCCCTTTGTGCTAGGTCCCGGTCGATGGCCGAGGACGAAGAGGCCGCCGTCGAGGGCGAAGTAGTCGAGGAGGTCGAAGCGAAGCGACCGCGCCGGTGGCGTCGTGTGCTCCTGGGGATGGGCCTGGCGGCGCCGGTCCTGGTGTTGGGGCTGTGGTGGGCGGCGCACAACGTGAAGGGCTTCGGCGGGTGGATGGCGGACACGCTGCGGTCGGTGTTCGGGAACTCCTTCGTGGCGTGGCTGGAAGACACGGCCTACGGCGTGGAGGACTGGTTCAATCGGAAGACGAAGGCAGACGCGGCCCCCGAGCCGATGTGGGAGGTCCCATCGGCGGTGCCTCTGCCAGTGGCGACGGTGACGGCGACGGCGTCGAGTGGGGTACCAGAGCGACCGCCGTTCGTGGTGGCCAACGTGGGCCCGATGCACCCCTCAGTGGCGACGGACGGGGATGGGGTCTGGGTCCCATTGGTCGACCCACGCCTGCCGAAGGACAGGGTGCGTGCGTACAAGATGTTCGTTCACCCGGACAAGGGGCGGTCCTGGGCGGTGACGGCGGTGCTGGTGTTCGACCTGACGCAGGTGGAGCTGCATGCGGTGGCCGGCAAGTACGAGCCGAAGAGCAAGACGAAAGAGGCGAAGGGGTATGTGCGGAAGGCGATGGTGCCGGAGGAGCACCATGACCGGCTGCTCGCGGCGTTCAATGGCGGGTACAAGGCGACCCACGGTGATTATGGGATGAAGGTGGACGGGGTGACGCTGCTGCGTCCGCGTCCGCTGTCTTGTGTGGTGGCGAAGCTGAAGGCGACGGGCGAGCTGCTGATCCGACCTTGGGAGAAGGTGGAGGCACGGGAGCCCGAGATGCTCTGGTACCGCCAGACGCCGATATGCATGTACGACGAGGGGGAGCCACATCCGGCGCTGAGCATCCCGTCGGTGGGCTGGGGGGCTTCGAGCGTGTCGAAGACGACGGTGATCCGACGCTCGGCGATTGGCCTGGATGAGACCCGCCGCCGCCTCTACGTGGCGATTGGCAACCACGTCACCGGCAAGGCCATTGCCGAGTCGCTAGCACACGCTGGAGCGCATTACATCGCGCAGCTCGACGTGAACTTCAGCTACCCGAAGTTCCTGCAGTATGACACCGGCCCCGACGGCAAACTAACCCCCATCCCCCTGACCCCAAACTTCGAATACGACCCCACCCAATACGTCTACACCCCCTCCCACCGCGACTTCTTCTACCTAACCAGGGTTCTCCCCCGAGAGACGAGCGGCGAGGCGCCGGCGGGGGCGGGGAGCGGTGATTAGAGGGACGACAGGCGTCGGAATCTTACACCGGGCAGGCGGCGCCCCGTTCGGAAGCGGGAGCGCTCGACCTCGAGATCGCTGTCGCCGGAGGTAGCAGCACGAGCGCTTCGCCACTGCTCGGCCACAGTCGTCCTCTCGGAGGTTTGGCGCCGCGGTAGAGCCGCTCTGCGCATCCCCAAGTGGGCTCCGACGGTCCGCAGATGCCCTCGCGGACAGCGGTCACCGGTCGAAGCGTATCGGTCCCCGACTATCGGCATCACTTCCCCCTCCTTCGCAACGCCGATCCCCGGATCGAAAGGGTATCGGTCCCCGTCTCGGGAACAGCGTTCCCCGTCTCGGGAACAGCGTTCCCCCGGTCGGAGAAATCGATCCCCGGGCAGGGAGCATTCTTTTTCGGGGAATCACTCACTTTGAGCGACAGGTCGGTTGGCTTTGGCGGGGGAGCCGACTTCCGGAGCGGGGGAGCCAAAGTTCGCGAGCGACGACGCTGAGACGGTTCACTGCTCGAGCAAACATGCGGCCGAGATGCGTTTGATGGCGACGGAGCCCCACCTACCGAGTGGCGGCCGCGGCGGCGACGAAGCGCATTGGAGCAGCCTGGCGAGGGTCAGAAAGCGCGGCGCGTCAATCGTGGTCCGGTCTGCGAGGATCTCCTTCTCGCGAAGATCAGGTTCGAATGCGACCTCGCCCGAATGCTGCTCAGGCGCCGTCGTGACTGCCAAAGGCCGAGAAGTGGACCGCGCCTGCGGTGCGCGATGGTACGCCTCGCGACATGCGATGCGTCTTCCTCCTCCTCTCGCTGGGTTTTGCGGCCATGGGTTGCAAGTCCTCCCCCGCCATCGACACCAGTCCGAGCGCGGTCCCGGCTTCGACCTCGTCGGCCGCGACGGCGTCTCCCCTGGCGACCGTGTCCCCGTCGGCGGCGGCGGGCGAGGCATCTCCGGCGTGCAACGACCCGAAGCTGCGCGCGCGCTATGCCTCCGACAAGGAAATGCAGCTGACGCGCGACGACTTCGCGACGTGGTGCAAGCGGTATCTCGAACGCCAACGCGCCAAAGCGGATCTCGACGACCGCATTCGCCGCGCTGCCACCGCGCCGGCGGCCGAACTCTGCGCGTGGCCCATCGACATGGTGGGTGGCCCCATCTACTACGTCGCCGTCCGCGCGGACCGTCTCGTCGACCACGATCAAACGACCCTGCCGGAGCCGCTCCAATCCTACCTACGGATGGAACGGTTCGAACGGTACGCCGGCAACTCGGGCGTTCAAGGCTATGTGGACAAGCGTAGTCGTGAAGTCCCCGATGTGGCCCAGGAGTTCGGTCTGCTGTCGAGGTCGGCGCGCATCCTCGGTCTCGACGCCCACACCCATTGGAGCAAGACCCTCGCCGGCCGCGCCGACTTCACTCGCGACGATTGGGCCAAGCACGATGCCGCGTTCGAAGAGGCGACAAAGACGACGCCGCTCTCTAGCTACTTCGCCAAACACTGCGAGGAGTTGGTAACCCAGATCGACGCCGTCCCCTGACGGTAGTCTGGATGGACCGCGCCTGTGCTGCGTACCAACCGGGCCGGCACCCGAGCCTACGTCACACCACATATCGACTTCGCATAAGAGGCCACCTGTTGCCTCGTAGGCTCGAGGCTCGACGGACCAAGGTGACCCTTGTGCGCCCTGTCCACCGAACACCCTGACTTTGGGAGCTCGACACCGGGACCGTCATCCAAGCGTCCGTCGACCTCGCGCTCCCCGAGCGACACCTTGGCCCGGACGGTCGCTACGCCCTGATCGTCTCACCGTACGGTGACCAGGTCGTCGTCGAGGTCGGGAGCCGTACTACGATCGCAGAGGTCGACGCCGCCACCGGGAGCTCTACGCAGGGCGCGGTGTAGCAGTGGGTCTCGGACCCGCCCTTGCTCTTCACCAGCGACGCGTGACAGTTGCCACGATCTGACCGAGGGTTCAGCGGGCGGGACCAGGGGTGTTCGTAACCCCGTACCTACTCGCCGCGCCACCTGCTCTCAATTAACTTGCGACCGGCTTTCGGACGCAGCGTAGCTATGGCGCAACCCGGTTCCTGTGGACTTAGTCGTTGGACTCGGGGTCGGCAAAGTCGAGAATCTCGCCACCTTCTTCTCGATACTGCTTCTCGATCCAACCAGCTACGTCATCAAGACTCAATGTCGTATCCAGTTGCGGTCGACCGCGCTCGGGTGGTGGATAAAGAGTATCGAAGTACCGCACCACACCCCGCGGAATCCCGGATGCATCGTCGTCCGCTTGGTACAGCCCAATAAGCGACAGATCGAGCTTGTTCAGTTGTGTGGAGAGTACGCGGTCCAATCTCCCGGTCCGCGCACGGAGCTTGCCGACCGCCCGAGCGAAAGAAGACATTTGCTGTCGGTCGAATGCGGCCTGGACGGGCAAGTAGAAGATGCCGACGACATACGCCCGCGGCTGGTACTCGTGAATCGCCCGGACTTCATCCTGAAGCTCGTACAGACGGTTGGTGAGATTCTTTCCGTAGTTCCCCTCGGACGACGGAAAATTCTCTGCCTTCAGAGAGACGGCAACTTGAAGCCCGGATGCCAGGGTCGATGCGATCACATCCACCTTCTTCATGCCGTGGCCCGCCACGCCGGTGAGTGACTCTCTTCCCGTGCCGTCAGCCAGGGGACGGATCTCCAGCCGACCGACGGTCGGCTGAGCGCGTAGCGCATTCGCTACCAGTACTGCGCACGCGTCGGCAAACCGGCTGCCCCAGTTGCGTTTGAGACTGCTACCCGTCTCTGGCCGTTCCCCAGCCTGGTCGAGCGCCCAGAGCATGCCTTCATCAGGTTCGAGGTCTTTCCACTTCTGCGCCATGCCTTACCTGTCTGCTAGAGATCGCGACAAGCGATGCGCGAGAGAAACGGGGTCTTTAGTCTCGCATTCCCATACTACTGAGACGAGAAATCCCATCGCCACCAGTTCGAATTGTACGCGAGCATCTCGTGCGGTGTTCGCGGCGAACTTCTCTTGCCAAAATTCCCGGTTTCGCTTGGGGGTCGTCGCGCGGTGGCATCCCGGGTGACGATGCCAGTAGCATCCGTGGACGAAGATGGCCCAACGCCTACTGCGATTGGCAATGTCTGGAGAGCCAGGAAGATCACGGTTTCGTACCCGATAGCGATGCCCAAGCTCGTGAAGCACCTGCCTCACAACCAGTTCGGCGGAAGTATCCTTCTGGCGAATTCCCGCCATTCGCTCCGAGGTTCGAGCGTCGAATACCAATAAGTGGCCGTCCACCTTCTTGGTCAGCTTGCGAAACGTCACCCGGAACTCGATGCCTCGCGCATCTTATCGAGATGCCGCTCAACGGCCGCGAGAAAGCCCGGTGGGAACCTCAAGTTGCCCTTCTTCGTGCGGTTCAGGAACCCAGCGGTTGCTCTCTCCGAAAGAGGCTTGGGCTCCTGCTTGAGGAAGGCCTGAAGGGCCTTTGGCTTGTAGCGCTTGGGCCACTCGGATGCGGAATGCGTGAAGCGGCCGTCTCCAACATTCCATGCGGCCGTCGGCCACCGGCCCTTGTCGGGGAGCGGACGTACGTCCACGAGGTTCGCTTGTCCAGGTTGGGCGAGGCGTGTCCCCAGCCACTTTGCGGCGGGAACGCTGACGGCATTTCCAACGAGCTTCCAGCGCATCCCGGGGCGCGCGACTTCCTCGGCTGGTTTAGTCCAGTTGGCTCGAAAGCCTTGGAGACGCTCTGCATCGCGAATGTCGGGAGTAACTACTTCACCCGTCGGGAGCCAGATAGCCGGGGGACTGGGAACACCGACGGTGGAACCCCCTTTGAGCGTAGGGACCGCGTCTCGCGCCCATCCCAGCCCTCGAACGCCCTCTGTCCAGTAGAAGCCACACGCCACATCCGTCGCCTGCGACTCATCAGGCTCGCCAGCCTCGTCAGCAAAAAGTACATCGCGCGGGTCACCTTCGAGCGATGCAACCATGTACACACGACGCCGACGCTGCGGCAGTCCGAACGACCGGGTATCGACAACGCGATAGGCCCATTGGTAGCCAAGGCTCTCCAGCGTGGCCACGATGACCTCGAGTGCCTGGCCCTTGGCGAGCTGCAGCATGAAGGGCACGTTCTCCAAGAGGAGCCACGGCACTTCCTGCTTCCTGACGAGGCGGAACACCTCGCCCACGAGGCCCGACTTAGAGCCCTCGATGCCGCGCGTCTTGCCCGCCTGGCTAAGGTCCTGACACGGGAATCCCCCGGCGAGCAACTGCGTACCGCGCGGGATTCGCTTCAGTGTGCACACGTCGTCGTGCACCTCCACATCGGCAAACCGCCGCTGGAGCACTGCACGTGCGGGCGTGTCAATCTCACAGAGGAGCTTGGTGGGGTGCCCGGCGCGACTTAGGCCAAGCTCAATCCCGCCAATACCGGCGAAGAGACCCGCGGTCGCCAGCTTGCGCGGCTTCGTCGCGGGGTCCGAACAAGCATCAGTCGCAGCCGATTCCTGCCCCCAAAGGGGCAGCCAGGGCTGTTCGGTTCTCGCGTCGTTCTTCACTGGGCCACCCTCTTCACCAGGCCGTAAACTAACACTTTTCCAGAGCCGTTGGGGACGGATGTTCACCACAGGTTTTCCACATACATGATCACACGTTCAGCCTACGAGGTGATAGCCGGTTTGCAACCGAGTCACGCTATCTTCTCCCTCGCATGCCCTGCCCCTTCTGCTCGCTGGACCCTTCTCGCGCCGAGCACCACACGGAGCTAATCACGGTCCTGCGCGACGCCTATCCGGTGAGCCCCGGGCACATGCTGATCATCCCCAACCGCCACGTCGCCACTTGGTTCGAGGCGAGCGGCGAGGAGCAGGCCGCCATCCTCGAGGCCATCTCCAACGCTCGGCAGCTCATCGAGCGCGACCACCGTCCCGACGGGGACAACATTGGGATGAACTCCGGAGCGGCAGCCGGCCAGACAGTGCCGCACCTGCACCTTCACGTGATCCCACGGTACGCGGGCGACGTGCCGGATCCGCGGGCGGCGTTCGGTGGGTCGTGCCCAACGAGGCGGCCTACTGCGAGAAGACGTGACGTCGTCGGATCGGGCGGCGATCTCCTTCGCCGAGAAGGTGCTGACGCTGCTCGACGATGGGAGCTTCACGGCCACCTACAGGTACGCCGTGCTGCTGGCGCTCGCAGATCGATCACTTCATCCCTTGGGCTCGCTATCCCAACAACGCCATCGAGAACCTCGTGGCCGCCCACGAGCGATGCAACCGCAACAAGCCCGACCACCTCGCGGCCACAGGCCACGTAGCGCACTGGACTCGAGCACCTCGCCGTGGCGTGGGCATCGAACGCCACGCGTACGCTCTCCGTCGCCCGCGCCATGTACCTGCGGTTGCCACCCGACGTGCCCCTGTGGCGCGCACCCAAGCGGTTCGAGCCCGCGCAGCCGAAGTACTCCGGGAGGCTCTCGGGGTCGCTCTGCAAGACTAGCTCGGCTCTGATGATGCGCGCAGGTCCACCAGGATCCCCGAACAGTCCACACACACCGCTGCTGAGTCGCTCGGTTTCACATCGTACGCGAGCAGCTCAACTTGGTCCCACGGCACGCGGGCAGCCGAGTTCAGGGTCATGCCGAGCACGAAGCAACGCTTCGAAATCACGCATCCTCGGATAGTGCCAGAGCGCCCCGTATAGACCCAAACGAGAAACCCCTTGCGCCCTATACCGCCACGTATAAACTCGCATGAGTGAGCATGGAGCGGCGCGCAAAGTTGAAGCAGGCGGTTGCCGAGAGTGGAATGACTCGGGCTGAGCTGGCTGAAGCCGTGGGAGTTTCAGGAGGATTGGTGTCTCACTGGCTGACCGGAAGGCGACCGGTACCAGACCATCAGATCAAGCGAATCGCCGAGGTGCTCGGCGTGGATGAGGGGTGGCTGATGGGAGAGAACCCAAGCACGGAAACGGACCCGTCCCGGATCGGACCCGACGACCTCGACGGGGCCGACTGGACGTTTCGGCCCGCACCGGAGGACGGTGGCAGAGACTATGGCAACTCGAACATCTTCGCTACGCCACCCGACATCGGAACTTTCGTTCGTGAGACCGCACAGAACGCACGTGACCAAGCCCTCGGAGAGGGGGCGGTTCACCTTCGCTACTCGCTCATTGAGCTGAAGAAAGGAACGGAGGAGTACGACGCTTTCGTTGAGGCGCTTCAGTTCGATGAGCTCACGGCACACATCGCCTCCGCGGCCAAGACGCAATCGAAGGTTGGAACCAGACTGCAGGCCGGGCTGGAGGACGTGCACGCCAGCGATAAGCTAATGCTGCTGCGGATCGAGGACTACGGAACGACTGGGCTTTACGGGGGGGAGAAGTCCGGTGGTGATCCGAGCCCCTTCGCAGCCCTTGTCCGCAACAACCTAGACTCATCCAAGCAAAGCGCTTCCGCAGGGGGGTCGTTTGGCCTTGGCAAGGCAACGCTGTGGCGCTGCTCGGAACTCTCGACCGTGCTCTTCGCCTCCGACATTGCGCATGGCAAGCGCCGGGCAACCGACAGGGGGTTCCGATTCGTCGGCAAAGCCGAACTGACCTGGCATCAGCTTGGCGATGTCGAGTTCGCTGGTCCAGGCTGGTTGTCTGATAGCAGTGCGAACTCGATGTGGATGACACCAGACAAGCTCGCGCCTGTATTCCTAAACCGCACGTCGACCCCGCCCGGCGTGAGTACAGGAAATGCCTCAGGTACGAGCATCCTTGTGGTTGGCTTCCGTGATCCAAAGGCAGACGCAACGTCGGACCCGAAGAACCTCGTTAGAGAGATAAAGGAGGCGGCTGCACAAAACTTCTGGCCGGCCATCGTCAGTGGTGCCCTTATCGTCAGCGTCGAGCATATCGTAGATGGGAAGGCCACCTCCGAGGTGGTGGACCCCGAGCAGCACGTCCCGGAGCTCGTAGACGCATATCGGACACATCTGGCGGACGAGATTTGTGAATCGCCGGAAGGTGGTGAAACGGCTCGGGCTACGGTCTCAATACGGATCCCCGGGACGAGAAGCTCAGCGGAGGACCTGCAGCAGCACACGGAAATTGATTCCCCGTGCCACTTGCTCGTGCGCTTGGTCGCGGGAGACGAGGCCACGAAGAACCAGGGTCTCAACTCCGTCGCTTTGGTGCGCGGGCGGGGGATGGTGGTGCGGTACTGGTCCCGCTCGAGCATCCTCGTGGGCGCACGGCCGTTCCATGCAGTGCTTCTAGCGGGGGAGGCGGCCGCCGCGAGTGCAGAGAACCTATGGGCGGAGCAGTTCCTGCGGATTTCCGAACCACCAGCACACGACAGGTGGGAGTTCAACGACGACCTGCGCGAAAAGTATCAACGCGGCGCTGGCGCGCGCATTCACGAGTTCTGGGGCGCTATCACGGAGGAGCTTCGGAAGTTGATTCGGCCGAAGGAGAAAGCCGAGGAAGACGGTCCGGACGCCCTGAGGCGTCTATTGCAGTTGTCGGCCCCTCCGGAGCCTGCTGCGCCGACCGCCACTCTGCGATCAGTGCAGGCGAGGTTTAAAGATGGTCACTGGAAGATCAACGGGAAGATCAAGGTGAACGACCGCAGAAAGGCTCTCGTCGCGACGCCGGTGCTCTCTGTTGATCCAGAGTCGGGCGGGGCGATCAAGCTACCCTGGAGTAAACTCAACGTCGTGTCGACCTCGAGAGGTGGCGCCACTGCAAGCAACGAGGCCATTTCTATCGAGGCCAACACGTCTTCCGTTTCCTTTGAAGCCAGCACGGCAACCACCGAAGGCCTGGACCTCCATCAATGCCGAGCCCGAATCGTCCTTCACGTCCGATACGCCACGGAGTAGCCCATGCCACAGACACAGCGGCTCTATCCCTACAACTTCAGCTCCGGGCTGCACCTTCGCCTGGCCGACCCCTACGACCCGTCCGACGAGAGCCATATGTTCTCGTGGGGCAGGGCGGCAACTGGAGGTGACGACGCCGAGTCGTTTGACTTGCGGGCGGATCGAGAGTGGAAGTCGCTGCACGTCGAGCTCGAAGCTCACCTTTCGGAGGAAGAGCTTGGTAGGCTGCTTCCGAAGGGTAGTGCCCTTGAACGAGAGACGGCGCTGGTCGTGTCGGTGCGATGTCCCACTACCAAGTACCGGCATGCCGTCAAGCTTACGCCTAGTGCAGGCGGCGTCTGGAAAGGTGACCTCTTGCTTGCACGACGTGACCTGCGCTCGCGGGTGGAGTTGCAGCCGCGTCTGATCCGAACGAGCACCCTCCCTAGCGCTCCAGAGGAACTCGCATCCCACGTGTTCGCGATCGTAGCCGAGGGTCGCCCGGTGCGGCTATTCCTCGACGATGTCGATCGGCCGATTCGAGGTACTGTGAGGGTGATGTGGGAAGACTTTCGATCATCCACAAACGAATGGAAGAAACGTCATCACAACGATTTGTACTTCCTCGAGATCAGCGACGAGATGCCGATCCTCTGGCTCAACGAGCGGCATGTGAGCCTCCGGGCGGTTCTCCACGACAAGTCCAGGAAGGGCATCAACGCGGGGCTCCAGGAACTGATGAACGGCTGGCTTGCGGAGGTTGTCTGGCTCCAGCTCTTCACTTCGTCGGTGGGTGCAATCCACTTCGAGCCCGAGGTGGACGAAGTTGTCGCGCCGTTGGGCTGGCGCCGGGATGTCCTGAAGGCCTTCGTAGCGAAGATGTACCCCGACCTGCAGGACGAAACGGCGTGGCTGCGCAAGCTCGCAGAGCTATGGCGTTCCCCAGATGAGGTTGGAGACCTGACCTCGCGTGCTGCGACAGTCGTACAGACCATCGTGCGTTCACAACAGCGTTTCACTGCCAGCCTACGTGCCGTGGAGGAGAGCTGAGATGTCGGTGTACCACCTGCCAGTCAAGACGTTCGATCGGCTGCCGGACACGATGTTCGCAGGCGCCCCCTTCCCCGACGTTGAAAAGCTCCGCGAACCATATTCGGAGGAGGCCCTCACCAGCGAGTTCCAGTTCGACGGAGAACTGGTGCAAAGGATCGTCGACAAGGGCCTTGACATCTACGAGGACAAGAACGAACTCGATGGTTGGCTAGCAGTCCGATTGCACAACGCGATTCGGGCGCCGCGAAGGCTTGCAGGTGACAAGCGATTTTGGGCTTGGGTCGCGGTGGAGTTTGCGCAGAAGTACGTTCAGATGCGATTTTCCGACGCCGGGGGGCAGGTTCATCGCTGGCGATACACCGGAGAACTTCTACGAAACGCAGTTGCGCGACTTTGGTGGGGCGCCGAGATGGTTCGGGATGGACCGAGCTATGACCTTGTACCCGTCGTCTTCGCACGAGTCCGTACCGCACAGTTCGCGCTTGAGCTGAAGTACTCGTGGTTCCGCCCCGCAGCGATGGCCTTCGCCCGGGTAGTCGAGGGACACGATGGCGGGGCCAGGCTGACGGATGCTGAGATGAAGGCCTTGAGTCGCAAGGTGAACGCCTACCTTTCACTCACCGCACTCGAGGGGTTCGGAATCGGGATGGAGGGTGAGGCTTATGACCAGGCTTGGTGGTCATCGAATGTGACCTACGAGTCATTGGTCGAAGGAAAGATCGAGGGACCGAACGACGGGCATGTGGACGCGGGTGCGGTTGAACAGCTGACGAAGTGGTTTCGGGAGCTGGCCGCATAGTGCGAGAGTCGGAGGCTCAACCTGTCATTGTGAGCGCATCTGGTCCTCGACGAACCGGTCTCGGGCCGACAGACCGAATGAGAAGCCCGTCCTGCTCGAGATCGAAGCGGGCCGTCCTGCTCTCAACCGCGTGAACGCGGCACGGTAGGCCTCGAGCCACGCCTTGTAGCGCTGCAAGCGCCTCGATGCGGCGCCACTTGTTCTTGCCCGCCACGCAAGGCTTCAGGCCGCGGCGCGGTGCGCTGGTCTTCGGCGCGTCAAGCGCGGATGGGTCATCGCCTCACGGAACTCAACGAGCCGAATCCCGAGCTCGCGCCGGTCCTCCGCGGCTGCCTTCTCTCGCTTGCGCACCTCGACCCGTGCCAGCTTCGCCCTGTCTGCGCGGCGCATCCCCGCGAAGGCCGGGGCACTTCGTAGCGCATCTTCACCGTCTCCGGCATCGGCCCGTTCTCGTCGAGGTACCAGCCCGGCCGCCGCACCTCGAACTCACGCCCATGGGGGGACCCTACGTCGGTCGGGCCACGAAGGCCTCGTCGGTGTCGAGCGCCGCTTCGTCGGTGGTCCCCCCTGCCCGGCGACGGTCAGGCTCCGAGGCTGCCTTTCGGCCTATTCGGGGCGCGGTGTACCTCCGAGGCACGGCGAGTAGCCTCCATGCCGTGGAGCCGTGGCGCTATCCAGACGACGACCAACCGTGGACAGAGCCCCCTCGACCTCGCTGGCACTGCACCGAGGGGATCTGTCCATGCTCGGAGCTAGGGACCGACCGACGACGGCTTCGAGTTTGCGCTCTTGCTGTGCGATCTCAAGGGTAGGCGCATGCCCCACGCACGAGCACGCGTGAAGCAGAACGGCCGTGTCATCCTCGACGGTGAAGCCGACACCCGCGGTTGGCTCCTGACGGATCTCGACCACGAGATCGACGACGTGGTCGTGGAGTGGGCACCGTCGGAGATGCCCGACAGCCCTAGCTTTCCTTTCCGTTCCCGCTATCACGTCTCGCTTGCCGAAGAGGAACGGGAGCGGGCGCGCCGCCGTCTCAGCAACGTCGGCTTCTCGAACGGCCATGACCTCGAGGACCGCGTGCGTCGCTTTCAGAAGCGACATGCCTACACGAAGATCACGGGGGACCTCGACAACATCGTCGAGCATGTCCACGCCTTTCGCCCTCCCGGGCACGACCGTGACCCGACCCATTTTGAAGTGGCCCAGATGCAGGGGAGCCGCCACCTCATCGGCGTCCTGGCTGGACACTTCCCCGTCAGTCGCCACAATGTGCTCGCCGACAGCCAAACCGCGATCGGCGGCCATGAGCTCGGGCGAAAGATCGGCTGCCCCGGCAGTGGCTTCGACTGGGAACGCCTCGAGGCCGCTGGCTTGGCCACGGTAACCCGAGCCTTTCGACCGCCCTCAGGCCACCCCATGCACCCGACCTACCAGATCTTCGAGACCCACTTCAGCGGCAGCGGAGGTCCCATCACCAGCGGGTCACCCCTCGTCGTTCGCACCACGCTGGAGGCGATGCTTCGTGGCCTCGGGTACCACATCCCTCTCAACGCGACCTTCGCGGCCACCACGGTCGCCGTCGAAGCGTTCCAACTTCGACACTTCGGAGGGCCAAGTCGCAGCGCCGACCTCGCCCGCGTCCAGACCGCCAGTCATAAACCGATCATCGATCGCCTAACCGTCGACACCCTCTTCGGCGTCTTCGAGGATCGCGCCGGCTTTGCGTATTGACCGCCACCTCCTGCTCGCGGTGCTCGCCACCGCCGGCTGCGCTCGGCCCCCCCCCTGCGTGCAGCACGAGGTCGCGGCCGACACGGCCTCGGATACCATCGCGAGCGCCGCGCCGGTCACCACCGCAAGCGTCGCCGCGGCCGGAGCGGCCTCTCCCGTGAGCGAGACGTGCTGCCATCCCTACGCGCACCCCTGCACCCCCGCCGGGCGCGTGGCGGGGGCGCCGGAGATGTCGGAAGCGACCGTCGAGGCGCTCGGCCCGCTCGCACGGAGTGCCGCGGAAGCCATCGACACCCGGCGCTACGAGCAACTGGCCGAACTCGTCCACCCCGACCGCGGCCTCGCCGTTCAAGAGCGTTTCCACCTGTCGGTGAACGAAGTCCGTGCCCTCGACCTGTCGCGCGAGCTGCATGACTTCTCCTGGGGAGGGATCTGCCCAAACGGCGAGGAGACCACGGACACCGCCTGTCCCCACGAGCTGCTCACCTTCGCCGGCTTCCTGGAGCACATGACCACGCGCCTCGGCCCCATGCGCTCGCTCCCCACGCCCCTCACCATCACCAGCGAGGTCGCCTTCGGCCGCATGTCCGTAGGCGACGTCTGCAACCTCTGCGTCTACGAGCGCCGCCTCGCGAGCGCCTATCCCGGCGTACCCTATGTGGCCTATCAACGCCGGGTCGAGTTCATCGACGGCTGCTATTGGGAGGGCAATCAAGCCGTCATCTTTCAGTTCGATCGCGACGGCAACGGCCGCTGGTGGCTCATCGGCTTGCTCCGGGCCTACGGGGAAGGGTGACACCAGCCTGTTCGAGCTCGCTTCGGGGCGCCCGGGTGGGGCCGAGCGCGGCTTCGCGCGCGCCACCATCGCAGCCGTCGCCGCCAAGGCGGGGTTCCATTGGAGGCAACGACGAGGCCGGTCCTCGCGTCGCCCCTGGAGCGCGTAGAGCCCTGGTTCCTCAGCGGTAGTGTAGATAGTGTCGGGCGAAGGCGCCTCGTACCCATTGCCGAACCCGTCGGGCCCGGGCTCGCGCTTCCGCCGCGTCGCCATACACGCGGGCTTCGACCACCACTTGGGGCTCTTCGTCTCCGCGAACGAGCCAGAGCGCCGTGTAGTGCTCTGCCTTCACGTGGCGTGCCTCGAGTTGCTTCACGGCCCGCTGCGCGGCCTCGATAGTGCTCACCACGGCGAGCTGGACACGATGCTCGGGATGGCCTCGACCCCATTCGCCAGCCAGACAGACCGATGGGTGAACGATGCCGAACTCCGGGGCCCCATGTGCAGAAGCCGGCACCAGCATGGCGGCGAGGAATGAGCGACGTCGCACGGCGAGAGACTCTCGGTTCATGAGGCGTCCGTCAACTTTCCTGCCTCTGCCCCAAGCGCAGCTCGCGACGGGGCTCCAAACAGAACGACGAGCGCACACCCGCCTATTCCTCGACTTATCGGGGGATGACCCCAGAGACGAGGTACGCCGTGAGCATGGCCGTCACCACGACGGGGGTCATGGCTTCGGGTGTGTCCCGGGCGAGGTAGAGCTTGGGAGCCCCGAGAGCGGTGACGTCGATGGCACCCACCTGAACGCCGTCGAGGTAGACGACGGCGAGATCCGACCGAGGGTGGCGGCCGCCGGCGCCCGATCGAGTGCGCCACATCGACCGCTTCGAAGGGCGCCGGCCGGCGAGAGCCGACCGAGGGTGGCGACCGCCGGCGCCCGGTCGAGTGCGCCGCTTCGACCGTTCGACGTGGATGACGTGGTCGCGTTTCTGCGAACCACGACCGTGCTCTCGGTGTAGTGCTCGACTCCGAGGCGGGATTTGGGTGCTAGCCTGAGCGGATGCTGGCGCGTGATGGGGTCGCGGTGGCCCAAGGTCCACATGTGGTGGCGCGTCGCGCGATGGTGTGGGACCGGCCACGCTTGAGAGCGTGGCTCGACGCGCTGCTGCGCAGCGGCGTCGCGGGCTCGTCCGTGGCGCGGACCACGTTGCAATCGTGGGCGGCTGCCATGGTGCCTGCCGACGACGCCGACGTCAGCCTGCGGCTGCGTGGCCTCGACGACGACGTGGCCGTGCTCGACCGTGAGGCGCTCTCTCCGCTCACACGGGCGTACCTTCGCGTGACGTGTGGGCCCTCACGCGCGCGGCGGCTTCCCCCATCGGCGCGACGGCACGAGCACACCGACGAGAGTCATTGGAATTGGCGAGCGACCTTCTCGCCGATGACGCTGCTGCTATGGCTTGAGGCGGCCGTCCCCGACCAGGCCTTCATCGACGCAGTGACCGCGGAGTACGCCGCCCCAGAGTTGGCGCACAGTGACCCGGAGGCCTTCGCCCGGGAGGTGTCTCAAGCGTGGAAGCAGCACTGTGAGGAGGCGCCTACACCACCTCGTAGGCTGATGCGGTTCTGGTTTGGTTGCAACCCGCCGTTGTTTCGCCACGGCCGACGCGAGGCGCTGCAACATGGGTCGCTCGCCGTGCGACGCCGCGTGCTGGCTGCGCCCGGTCTCGCTGTTCGCGACGTGGTCGAGATGGCGGCGCTCCGGCCGACGCGCGCTGGGCTCCTTCTCGCCATCGCGCAGGAGCCGCGCTGGTTTCGCCATGCGCCTGTCCGCCAGGCACTGGTCGCCAACCCCTACACGCCGAGCTGGCTCGTCGCGGCCTTGCTCCCCATCACACTCCACCGCCAATGGCGCAGCATCGCAGCCGCCCACGACGACCCCGGGGTGGCCACCCTCGTGAAGACCCTATGGCACAGTCGAGCGCCCCGCCCAGCCCACGACTGAAGACAGGAGGCAGGAGATCCGACCGAGGTGGGGAGGAGATCCGACTGGAGGAGATCCGACCGATAGATCCGACTGGAGGAGATCCGACCGAGGGTGGAGTCGAGCGCCCAGGAGATCCGACCGAGGGTGGCGGCCGCCGGCGCCCGGGTGGCGGCCGCCACCCTTCACCACGTCAGTTTGCGTCAGAAGTATCGGAAATGACGTTCGGTGCGTGAGCCAATGGTGTTGGCGCGGGTTTCGCTTTCGGGTTGTGCATGACGCAGCCTCGAAATGTACGCCCGAACGTGACCTGGTTCGTCACCCGTCGCGCGACGCGGCGCCACTTCCTCTTCTCGCCAGACCTCGAGGGGAAGGTCGAGCAGATCTACTGGTACACCACCGCAGTGATCGCGCAGCGCCTCGACGTTCAGCTCCACATGATGCAGCTGCTGTCGTCGCACCTGCACGAAGTGTTGACGGACATCCTCGGCGTGCTTCCTCGCTTCTTCGAGCTGCGTAACCGGATCCTCGCCAACGCACTCAAGGTGTTGCTCGGTTGGCCGGAGGAGGTGTTCGCCAAGACCCCAGCGAACTGGGTAGAGCTGAGCACTCCAGAAGCCGTCATCAAGGAGATGGCCTACACGGCGGCCAACTGTGTCGAAGCCGGTCTGGTCAAGACGCCGCAGCGATGGCCTGGCGCGAAAGTGCTCGTCGACGACGTGGGGCGAAAGACCATCACCGTCGAGCGCCCGGAGGGCTACTTCGACCCTGAGAACCCGATGTGGCCCGAGCGCGTCAGCATTCCCATTGAGATGCCAGAAATCTTGCTCGACGCCTTTGAGACCGAGCAGGACGCGCGAGACGCCATCCAAGCCGAGCTCGACGCCCGCGTCTGGAAGGCCCACGCCGACAACAAGCGAGAGGGACGGGGCTACATGGGGGCGAAACGGGTCCTGAAGACGCCTCACACTGCCCGCGCGAGCTCCTTCGAGAGGTTTGGCTCGAGGACGCCTACCTTCGCCGCTGCCGGCAATCCCGCCGTTGCCACGGAGCTGGTTCGGCGCCTTCGCGCGTTCCGTGCCACATACAGAAACGCCTGGCAGGCCTGGAAGGCCGGCGTTCGCGGAGTGCTCTTCCCGCATGGCACCTGGAGAATGCGCGTCTACTTTGGTGCGGCGTGCGAGGAGCCGCCCTAGCCGTATCACCGCGGCTTAGGCCGCGGTGAAGCATTTTCCGCGCTTCAGGTCGCGGAGGACCACTCAACCGTCGTTGGTTCGCCTTCTACGCTTCCAGTGGCCGAGGCACTGGTGCGCCCGGTACGTGAGGCGTGCGGTGTCTGGGCGGGTATTCCTCCGAGGGGGCCATGTGAATGACGCTTCTCTTGCCTCATTCGGTGACCCAGCATCTCGGACTCCGTCACGTTCTGCGGGGACTTGGACTCAATTGGACCGTGAGAGATTCGTCACCCTCGGTCCGATCTCTTCCTTTTCCCGTCTCAACGCGCGGCGATGTCGATGTCGAGCTGGGTGGGTGATGGGGTCGCCAACGATCTGTTCGTGACACGGGACGCTCGATCGGCCCACCATCGGGCGGCTCGCTTGCGTGGCCAGTGCAGGCCGAGCTCGTCCAGAGCCAGCGTGAGCGCGAGCCCGTCCTGGGGCCTCGCATCGGCGTCCTTGGCGAGGCACCGCAACAGAAGGGCTTCTAGCCGGGGGTCCACGGCCTCGTCGATCTTCTCCGCGAGCGGCGCCGGCGCTTCGTTGAGGTGTTTGGAGCACACCTCGATGACCGAGGCGCCGGAGAAGACCTCGTCCCCGGTGAGCAGGAAGTAGCCCACCGCGCCCAAGGCGTAGACGTCGGCGGCGGGTCCCACCGTGTCCGGGGCGGTGATGGCCTCGGGAGCCAGGTAGTGGGGGGTTCCCATGACGGTATCGGCCTGACTCAGGTCGGGGTTCGCGGCGGGA
>JAUHZF010000044.1 GCA_030426145.1 Polyangia bacterium | reverse complement strand
CCTCAACGGCACGATGGCTGTCCTTCCGCCCTCCCAGGGGCGCCTGCGGTACCGCTACGACAGCCATCGTGTCCTTCTGCCTCCGCAGCGCGGGCGGGCGGGACCCCGCGACCCCGTGCTGATGGCCGCCGCCGACTCCGCGGAGTCGCGGACATCTCGCACGTTGTGCTGCACGGCACCGGACGTTCAACCCCTGCAGGGGTTCAACGTACCGAAGGGGCGCGACGGGCGCCGACGACTCCGCGGAGTCGCGGATATCTCGCACGTTGTGCTGCAAGCCCCGGACGTTCAACCCCTGCGGGGGTTCAACGTACTGAAGGGCCGTTGAACGCCTGCAGGGGTTGAACGTACCGAAAGAGTACGTTCACGCGCCGCAGACGCGGTCTGCACGTGCCCAACGTCCTCATCTGGGACGTTGAACCCCTGCAGACGTCGAACGTCCTCACATCGACGCCAGCGCGACACTGGCAGCCATCAACGACACGATAAGGCGCGTGGAACCCCTGCAGGGGTTGAACGTACCGAAAGAGCACGTTCGAACACCGCAGACGCGGTCTGCACGTGCCCAACGTCCTCATCTGTGACGTTCAACCCCCGCAGATGTCGAACGTCCTCACACCGACGCCAGAACGACACTGGCAGCCATCAACGACACCCCGGCAGTGTGGGCGGGTGGGACCCCACCTCCCCGTGCTGAGATGGCCGCCGCCGACTCCGCGGAGTCGCGGATATCTCGCACGTTGTGCTGCACGGCACCGGACGTTGAACCCCTGCGGGGGGTTGAACGTATTGAAGGGGCGCGGCGGCCGTCGCCGACTCCGCGGAGTCGCGGATATCTCGCACGTTGTGCTGCAAAGCCCCGAACGTTGAACCCCTGCACGGGTTGAACGTACTGAAAGAGTACGTTCGAACGCCGCAGCCGCGGTCTGCACATGCCCAACGTCCGTATCTGGGACGTTCAACCATTGCAGACGTCGAACGTCCCCTACCCCGACGCCAGCGCGACACTGGTGCCCCTCAACGACACGATGGCTGTCCTTCCGCCCTCCCAGGGGCGCCCCTACGGCACCGCAACGACAGCCATCGTGTCCTTCCCCCCCCGCAGTGCGGAGGTCACGCGAGTTCGAGGTTCCGGGTTCGAGGTTCCGAGTTCCAGGTCGAGAACGAGGTCGAGTTCCAGGTCGAGAACGAGGTCGAGAACGAGGTCGAGAACGAGGTCGAGGTCGAGGTCGAGGTCGAGACGTTCGGATGGGAACTCGATCGGGCCCCAAGCGGGCATGCCCACGCTGGACCAGCGGCCAAATGTTCCCGCGTAGGGCACGACGCGGTTTCGAGAACCCTCGTTCACAGGCTGGGCGTCGGACTGGGTTGACGCAGGCCGTGGAAGGTCGCGTTATCCGTAGGCTGAATGCCTGGTGGCACGGGCTTTGATGAACGTGTTCACGGATGGCCCGATGGCTGACATCTCTGCTCCTCTTGGGGGTGCTTCTCGCCGCGTCGCGCACGTCGATGGCGCAGCAGCTTCCGTCGCCAGAGGTCGACGAGCCGCCCTACGCGGTGGTGGAGGAAGACGGTGAGAGCCCGGTCTACTACCGGCTGCCCGACGAGACGGTCACCTTCGCCGGGCGCAGTGCCTTCGGCTTCGGGGTGCCGTGGCATACGGGTGAGGACAAGAAGGTCCGGTTCTCGGCCGACGTCTACCTGGGGGCTGCCATGCAGGTGAGTCGCACCGACCCGTTCGGTTTCCTCGCCGAAGCCGGCTACAGCTACGTGCACGGCACGCAGCATTGGTTCGCGGCGGGTATCGGCCCCGCGTGGATGCAACTCGGACCGCGAGAGGTCGAAGCGCGACCCTCCGGTCGCTACTCGCTCGCGGTCGTTCCACACGCTTTGGTGGGTGAGGTCGATGGGCGATTCGCCTACGGGGGCAGGGTCAGCCTGATCGCCCAGTGGATGATCATCGGGGTCGAGGTCGCGTATCAAGCCGCGCGCGTCGAGGGCCGAGAAGGGCTGCGGCACGAGATGCAGCTCAAGTTCACGCCGAACTACATGATGGGGATGGACCTATGACCCGTTGCCTGGCGCTCTTGATGCTGCTCGGCCTCTCGGCATGCGCACCCAGTCTTCAGAACCTGGTGAGCCACCGCCATTACCGCGAAGCCATCTGCGCCACCGAAGGCCAGGCGGCGCAGACCGATGTCGCGCTGGCCATCGGGGACGACGCCGATCTGCATTACCACCTCCACCGCGTCACCGAAGCGGAGCTGCGCCACGTCTTGCCGAACGCGGCCCCGGCAGTGCTCGGGCGGGGCGACCTCGTGCGGCTGCGGGTGGTGAGCCAAGGTTTGCCCATCGACGGTTACGCACTGAGCGCGCGGCTCGAGGACCGACGCGGCGCGGGCGAAGCCGACCTTGCGAGCTGGGCCACCCTCGCCAAGCTCACGGGCGAACGATTGCCCCAGAGTCACATTGAACAAACCTACGCCACGCCGATGAACCTGCTCCTCGGGGCGGGAACCATCCTGACCCTCGGGGTGCCATTGCTCTTCACCGGCGGTAGCTACTTCAAGCCCGGCTACATCAGCCGTGCGCCGGGCTGGAACGACTACAATCGTGTGGCGCCCCTCACCACCAAGCTGCACGACGCCATCGGGTTCAATGGTTGCACCCCGCGCCAGGCGGCCGAGGGCGGTCACGTGCGTGCGAAGTGCGATGCCTACTTCGTCGTGACCGACCTCGAGGCGGGCCAGTGGCAACTGCGGATCGGCCAGATCTTCTTCGCCGACCGCATCGGCGTCGACGGTAGCGCCCGAGACGAGGAGAAGGTCTGCAGCCTCAGCCGCGAAGACGTCGTGCCATGGCTCGGTGTCGACCAAGGCTCGGCCATGCGCCCATTGCCCCCTGTGAAATGACCATCACTGCGCGCGGTACGAGACGCGGAAGATCCGGCCGTTCATCTCTTCGGTGAAGAGCAGGCTGCCGTCGGGCAGGGCGAGCAGACCCACGGGGCGCCCCCAGGTGGTGGGCCCCGACGGGTCGAGCAAGAAGCCGGTGAGGAAGTCTTCGTAGTGACCGACGGGTCGGTCGTTCTCGAAGGGGATGAAGACGAGCTTGTACCCGGTGCCGCGGTCGCGATTCCACGAGCCGCGAAAGCACACGAAGGCACCCCCGCGGTACCGCGCCGGAAAGGCAGTGTGATCGTAGAACGTCACACCCAGCGAAGCCGAGTGAGCCTGGAACAAGACGTCGGGGGTTTGCGTCGCTCCGGCGCGCTCGGGGTTCTCGCTCTCACCGTCTTGGATGCGGCGTGGGTCGAGCTTGTCGGCGCGCAGGTAGGCGTAGGGCCAGCCATAGAAGGCGCCCGGCTTCACGGAGGTGAAGTAGTCGGGCACCAGGTCGTCGCCCATACCGTCGCGCTCGTTCACGGTGGCGTAGAGCATGCCGGTGCGTGGGTGAACGGCGAGGCCCACGGGGTTGCGCAACCCCGAGCCGACGGTGGTCATGTTGCCGCCGTCGAGGTCGATCTGCTGCACGCTGGCCCGGGGCAAGG
Organism: Polyangia bacterium; assembly: GCA_030426145.1. Taxonomy (GTDB): domain Bacteria; phylum Myxococcota_A; class Polyangia; order Polyangiales; family Polyangiaceae; genus JAPYTK01. The sequence continues at coordinate 33,620 of JAUHZF010000044.1, read as the reverse complement.
GCTCGACGTTCACATTGGTCGCGCTCCCGACGGACACGTAGAGGTGCTTGCCATCGGCGCTGGGGATCACGTTGCGCGTCCAGTGCTGGTTGTACCCCCCGCCGGGCAGCTTGGTGATGCGCACGCCCTCGCCCTGCAATGCCTTCCCTGCGGCATACGAATAGCGGCGCACCTCGTGCGAATTGCCGAGGTAGAAATGCTCCCCCACGAAGGCCATGCCGAAGGGAATGTCGAGCCCATTGTCCGCGGTCGCGAACACCTCGCGCACCTCGGCCGCCCCGTCGCCGTCACCATCCCGCAGCCGCTGGATCCGGTTCTGGCGGGTCTCGGTCACGAGCACGTCGCCCTCTGGCGTGAGTGCGAGCCAGCGCGGAGCGTCGAGTCCCTCGGCCCAGATCTGCACCTCGAACCCCGCCGGCACCTTCAGCCGCGCCCCTTCCGGCATGGGCACCACCTGCGGCCCCTTGCGCGCGCTCTCGGTCGCGAAAGGCTCCGGCAGCCCATCCACGCTCACCACGATGGGCTTGGGCTCCAACACATCGACCGGCACCGGCGCCCGCGGCGCCGCGACCAGAGGAGAGACAGTCGTGGTGGGCGCGGGCGCGGGTGGGGTCTGGGACGGACAGCCGCAACCGATGACGGCCCCGACCACGAGAAAGAGCGGGTTCAGACGAAGCACCCGCTACCTGTAGCGCAGCTGGTGCCGAGGGCTGAACCCTCGACAGAGATGAGGGAGGATGGACCGATGAGCTTCGACGAAGCGACCCTCACTCACCTGCTGACCCAGGCCGCCCGCGCGGCGTTCACGGCCCTGCGCGCGGCGTATCCAGACGAGACCTTCTACGCCTACGCGCTGTACACCACGCCGGAGTACCAGTTCATCAGTCCCCTGGTGTGCGGGGAGCAGGGCCTGCGCAAGGTGGCCGAGCGCTACGACGCCAACAACGTCGACGGTGAGATGGAGAGCCTGCGCTGGTCGCCCGCCGACTCGCCCTACCTCGGTGAAGGGGAGGAGCACTTCGCGGAGGTCGCAGCGTTCATGAGCGCGCTGCCCCACATCTACGAGCTGCCCAAAGGCGACTTCGGCGCGCGCGTGGCGCAGGTGAAGACCTGTTGCTTCGCCGCCTTGAAGCAGCTCGACGCCGACGGCTTCTTCGGTGAGGGCGCGGCCCGCGACGCGGTCACCGTCAACGTTCTGCAGGGCGACCAGAGCAACCGCAGCCGCCTCGACAACGCCCGCATCCTCAACCCCGACGGGCCCTGGGAACGCCTGGCCCACGACATGGAGGTCACGCGCGAAGTCGGCACCTTCACTGCGCTCGGCCCGGCGGCGTACCAGATGACTGGCGTCGCCACATGCGGCACGCTCATGGCCACCGGCGGCCAGAACGAGGTCTACCTGTTCGACGGCGATCGCATGCTGGCCGAAGCCGAGCTCGACGCCAGCATCTGGCAGGTCGCACTGGGTTCGGACGGTGCCGTCGTCAGCGCGGGCCCCAAAGCCTTCCACATCGCCCTCGACGGAACGGTCACCCCAACCGGCCTCGCCCACGCCGATCAGATCCGCGCCCTCGCCTTCCGCCCCGACGACGGTCTGCTCGTCACCGCCGATTGGAAGGGCACCGTCATCGCGACCCAGCAGCGCAAGGAGCGCTGGCGCATGGACCATCCCACCACCGCCATGACCTGGTCGGCCGACACCCTTTGGATCGTCGGCAACGACATCACCGCCGTCGACCCCGCCACCGGCACCATCCACAAAACCCTCGAGCTCGACCAAGACGGTGCCCGCGCCATCGCGTTGGCCCCCGACGGATCCATCGCCATCGGCATCGACGACCGCGGCACGGGTGCCGTGCTCCTCCTCGACCCCGACGGTGCGCTCCGCCACCGCCTCGCCATCCCCAAGCCCCTGCCCGAGAGCGCCAAGACCGGCGACTACCAGCCAACCGCCTGCCCCGGCCTCGCCTTCTCCCCCGACGGCAGCAAGCTCGCCACCGTGCACACCAATGGCGAGCTCCACGTCTGGAACCCCTCCACCGGCGCCCGCCTCACCACCCTACGCGCCCGCCACGAGTCCCTCAGCGCCTGCGCCTGGCGCGACGAAAAGCACGTGGCACTATGCGGTCGCGACGTGGACGAGGGCCCCGCGGTGTACGTGTTCGAGGTGTGACCACTACGCCGCGGGCTTCGTTCGCCGAGGTCCCCGTCGCCACCGCGTGGCCGCGCGTCGCCCGTCGAGCTCCGCCTGGTTCATCGCATTCACCTCGGTCCAATCGCGTCGCAGGAGATCCCAGTCGGCCAAGGCGCCATCGATCCAACGACGCCGCGACCGCGAGGAAGCGCCCCGCGCCAGGCCGACCAGAAGCGCGTGAACCACCGTTGTCGACAGCACGATGGCCGCGTCCATCGCTAGCCAAAGGCCTGGAGGCGCGGTGGCGTGTATGGGCAGGTCCATGGCATCGGCCACCATGGCCCAAGAGATGGAGCCAGCAACCGTGGCCACCATCCAGACCGGGTTCACACTGAGCTCCCCCACCCAGAGCCGGAGCCGTCGCGCGGTCGAAATGCGGGCGAACATCGCCCGCTCCACCACTCCCCAGCTGAGGGAGCTCCAATGTTTGGCCTCGCGCGTCGTGACCCCCCACATGTTCGTCTCGAGGGCGCCGTTGCGCACGTACGAGAGGTAGTCCCTCGTGGACCACAGGCCCCACGGCCGCTCGGCGATGAGCACGTCATGCGCGCCCGCTGCCGCAGCAAAGTCGCGCAGCTCGGCGAGCCGCGCTTCCATATCCAACGACTCCGCGACGGGAAGCATGACCAGCTCCCTCTCCGCGCCTTCGACCTCGACGAGCAGCCAGAGCACATCAAAGGCTCGATCCCCCCGCGCCGCATGGGCGTGATCCCACCCCGCCTCGAGCAACCTGGCCGTGCGACCCCGGTAGAAGACGGCCACCCCGCCCCGACCACGATAGTCAGGTCCACCCGCGACCCGCTCCAACTCGACCTCGCGCACGACCGAGCAGCCCCGCGCCTGAAACGCGATGCGCATGATCCAGAGCGGAGCGTTCTGGGTATGCAGCACCACGCTCATGACGACGAACCCAAGCATCGCCACGAGGGCACAGGTCGACGTGCTCTGCCCCGGCCACGCCTGAACGATGATCGCCAGAGCCACGGCCCCACCCCACGCCCACATCTCCCGCTTCGAGCGCGGCGGCGCGCTGCGAAGGGTGAGTCGGTCGGCGTTCTGGCGGGTGGGTGTGTTCACGGTCTGGCCTTTCCCCTGCGAAGCAGATTCAGCAGGAGGCAAATATGGGTGGCGGCATCGAGGGGGCCACGGGTTCACGACCGATTCAGAACGTCCTGATGAGCTTCCCCTCCAAGCTGTACTGGCTGTGGCAGTTGCCGCGTTCGCCACTGATGTAGATGCTCCAGGCCGCCTCGCCACCGCCGATGATCGGGCGACGCAGGATCGCGTGGGTGATCTTCCCGTCGTCTTCGTCGCAGTCGTCCTTCGCCGCCTTGGCGATGTCCGCAAGCTTCCCGAAGTCCACATCGGCGTAGGCGAAGGACGTCTTCGTCACGTCCTCCGCGCTGGGCTTATGCCCCATCCACTTCACCGGTACGGACTCGCCCACCTCGTCGTTGCGCAGCGTGTACTCGTCTGCGTTCTTCTTCCTCTTCGGATCCTGAAGCTGAGCCCTCGCCCAGTCGGGGTAGATCAGGATCTCGAGGGCACGCGTGCGCTTCGTCTCCTTCTCCAGGCGCTTGGGGATCTCGGTCGCGTCGGAGAAGTAGTCGACGTCCCTCTTCTTCTCCTTCTTCGGCTTGCTCCTGCTCTTCTTCTTACCCTTATCGCTCGCGTCTTCGACCTTCTCCATCACCTCGCGGGCCTTGGCGATCTTGTCGCAGCCGGCGGCGCCGAGGCCCAAGAGGACAACCATGAGGATGAGGCAAGGCGTGATCTTCTTCATGCCTACCCCTCGACGCGGGGCCGCCGAGGGTTGCGTACTTTTTTTTGGCTACGCATGTGGCGCGTCACAAGTCGCCGGGGAAAGACCGGTTGCCACGGGGGTCACACCCCGTAGGTACCGAATGACGGGACTTCCCGTAGGCTGCGTGGCCTTCGTGACCGCGAAGGGGGTCGAAGCCATCGAACATGCCCTCCGCGACGTGCTTCGACGAAGGGGTCAGATCAGGATCATCACGGGCGACCTGCAGGACTTTTCCGACCCCGCCGAGCTACGCAAGCTGGTCGACCTGGCCGAGCTCTACCCCGAGCGGGTCACGGTGCGCGTCTTCGAGACCAAGCGTGCCGTTCACTTCCACCCCAAGGCGTATCTGTTTGCCGGCAGGAAAGGTCGGGCTGCCTACATCGGCAGCTCGAACCTCACGCAGACAGCGCTGATCACCAGCGTGGAGTGGAACTACCTGCCGGCGGGCGCGCTGGCTAGACGAACATCAACCATGGCAGACGGACCGCTGCGGGCTTGCCGCTCGAGCGCACTGTGCCCGGCTCGGGCAAGGCGTGAACGCGGTCAGATCCCCGACCCGAGGTCCTCACCCTCTACCTTCTTCTTCTTGACGACCACCGGCGGCGCCGGGCGCGGGATCCGAGGCCGCGGCACGACGGGCTCGGGCGACGGGGTGGTCTCGGCCGACGCGGTGGCAGACGCCGAGGGCGCGACCGGGGGCACCTCTTCCGCGGCCGAGGGGGACGGTTCGACGGGAGGTGGGTCCGACGAGGTGGTGACGTCGAGGGACGGAACGGGCGACGGACGAGATGACGACGCCGGCGTGGCAGCAGGCGACTCGGTGCGCATGAAGGTGTAACCCAAGGCGCCGACTGCGCCCGTCACCGCCATGCCGATGACCACGCCCACGAGGGCGCCGCCAGAGCTGCGGGGGGACAGCGGCGAGGTCATGGTGCCGCTCGGCGCGGTCGACATGCGGATGTCGGTCGGACCATCGGGGACGGCTGGGCCCCCGAGGACCGCTTGCGGCGCCGACGCACGGACGAGGGTCAGCTCCACGTCGTCGAAGGACGAGAGCGAGGAAGGGGTGCGCACCGGCACTTGGCTGGAGGACCCCGAGCGACCACTGGATGCTGGATGGACACGGATGGTCGCCAGCTCGGGTCTTCCCGCGATGGCCTCGAGCTGCTCGGCGATGTCGGCCGACGACGACCACCGCTCCTCGCGAGGCCGCAAGCACCCCTTGATCACCGCACGCAACGACGCCGGTAGCTCGGGCGCGGTGACGTCGATGTCGAAGGGCGGCTCGGTGCCGATGGCGATGCACAAGCTCGTGAAGTTCTCGGCCTGGTGGGGCCAGCGCCCGGTGAATCCACGAAACAGGAGCACCCCGATCGACCAGATGTCCGTTCGATGGTCGATGTCGCCGGAGCCGTAGATCTGCTCGGGGCTCATGTAGCGCGGCGAACCCAGCACCGCGCCGGTGCTCGTCGCAACCCCATCGACGTTGCCGATGAACTTGCTGATCCCGAAGTCGAGGACCAAGCCGCGCGCCTCGTCTTTGCCCTTGTCCCGGTGGAGGAAGATGTTGGCCGGCTTCACGTCGCGGTGGACGATGTTCACGTCGTGCGCGGCCGCCAGACCACGACAGGCGTCCGCCATCACGACCAAGAAATCGCGCCCGCAGAGCGGGTCCTGACTGGCCATCGCTTCCTCGAGCGATGCCCCGTCGAGCAACTCCATGGCCAAGAAGAGACCGCCCTCATCCGTCTCTCCCGCATCGAGCACGTCGATCACGTTGGGATGGTTGATCCGGGCCGATGCCTGAGCTTCGCGCATGAAGCGGCTCCGACCTTCACGATCGTCGGTCACGCCCTCGTGCAGCAGTTTTACCGCGACGGCGCGGCCGGTCACCTCGTGCGTGGCCTGCCACACGGCGCCCATGCCGCCCGAGCCCAGCTTCCGCACGAGCCGGTAGCGCTCCGCGATGAGGTCGCTTGCCTGCACGAAGGCAATGTACGGCGTTCCGCGACGTATCTCCATCGTCACGCATTGTCGCGACCCGGCGGCAGCGGTATCTCAACCCGTGGCCTACCGGTTTGCGATGGCGTGTGCGCTCCTCGTGAGCGCCTTCCTGATGGCGCCGCCCGCGTCGGCGCAAGGCCAGCTCGCCGTGGCTCGCAAGTTCTACCAGGAGGGGCTGCGCGCCGAGAAGGCCGAGCAGTGGGAGAAGGCCGCCGAGAAGTACCAGCGCGCGCTCGACATCAAAGAAACGCCGCAGCTGTGGTTGCGGGTCGGGATCTGCTTCGAGGAGCTGGGCCGACTCACCAGCGCCCTCAACGCCTACGAACGCGGGGCGGAGCAGGCCGAGCTCGACGGCAAAGCGCAGGTGGTGAAGGTCCTCACCGACAAGCTCGAGGGGCTGAGACCGAAGGTACCTACCCTCACCCTCCAAGTCGCCGAGCCGCCGGAGGGCCTGCGAATCACCATCGATGGCCGCGATGTCGCCGTCTCGACGCTGGGCACCAAGCTCCCGATCGATCCAGGCGAGCACGTGATCGAGGCGACCGCGCCCGGTTACTCGACCGTGACCGAGTCGGCCGTGATCGAGACGGGTGACGAGGAGCTCACGCTGGTGCTCGCCATCGACCCCGACGCCCGAGAGGTCTCCGCCACCGAGGTGCCGGACGACCCGCCGTCCGCCGTGCTTTGGCCCGGTGCCTTGGTCACCGGCGTAGGCGTCGCCGGCCTCGTGGTCGGCGGGGTTTTGCTCGGCGTCGCTCAGGGCCAGGAGGGTGACGTCGACGACCGGTGCGGAGGTCCCGAACGCCTGAGCTGTCCGCAGAGCCAGCGCGACGACATCGAGGCGACCCTCGCAAACGCCGAACGCCTTCGCATCGGAGGCTTCGTTTCCCTGGGCGTAGGGGGGGCCGCAGCCGTGACGGGCGTGGTGCTCCTGCTCATGGCGCCGGAACCGGCCCGAGACGCGATCCTGGTGCCGACTTGGGGCCCCGGCTACGGCGGCATCACCGCCCGCGGGAGCTTCTAGACCGACCCGTCTTCGGCCAGAAACTAGTCCTCGGGAGGAAACAGGACGCGGGTGAGGGGTCCCCGGTTCGCGGGCATCGGCTGCTCGCCATCTCCGACCGCGCCTCCCGTATCGTCGCCTCCGCAGAAGAGCTCACCCGATTCGAAGATCACGCACGTGACCGCCTTGCCGTGACTGACCTGCGCGACGCCGGTGACGGTGGAGGGGTTGATGCCGCACGAGTTGTCCATCTCGTCGAGCCGCAACCCGTAGCCCCATCCCACGAGGGTGCGATCGGCGCCCCGGATGGCCACCCCGGATTCGTCGCCACGGGCGCTGATGGCGAGGGGCTCGCTCAACGACAGCAGCGTGGGGACCGCGACCGATCCCGTGCAGAGCGCAGTGCCGACGCCGCCGTTGTAGTCCCAACCCCAGCAGTAGAGCTCGTCGTCCTTGCGCGCACAGGTGTTGACTTGTCCGGCCGAGACCTCGTCCACGCCGTCGAGGCCGGGGACCAGCGTGGGCACGAGCACGTCGGGGCCGAACTCGCCGTTGATGGCGAGCTGCGAATACTGCTCGCTCCCCCAGCAGTACAGATCGCCGTTGGTGAGGGCGCTGCAGGTGTGGTCACCGCCGGCGGATACATCGGCCACATCGGACTGGATCTGGACCGGGATGCCGACGATCTGCGTGTCACCGTCGCCGACTTCGCCATCGTCGTTCTGCCCCCAGCAGAACAGGTCCCCATCGTCCTTGAGCGCGCAGGTGTGGTCCCCGCCCGCGCTCACCTTCGCCACGTTGACGAGCCCCGTGACCAGGACTGGCTGTCCTCCGCCGTTGCCCGGCGCGCCGTCGAGCAACGGATCGCCCCAGCAGAAGACCGTCGTGTCGGCCATGATGGCGCAGGTGTGACCCGACTCGAAGTCTCCCCCTACGGACACCGACGTCGCCGGCATCGGCAGCTCGACCTTGGTCGGCACGTAGCGCGGCATGGTGTCGAGGTTGCCGGCTTCGCCGTACTCGTTGCGGCCCCAGCAGTAGACGGACCCGTTGCGCCGAACCGCACACACGGTGCCCCATCCCGCGGACACCTGGGCCGCTCCATTGCAGTCGCCTTCGAAGCAGCCCTCATCGCACTGGCGGCCGCACGAACCACAATGCGCAGCGGAAGTGTTCGTGTCGACCTCGCAGCCGTTGGTGTCGGGCGAAGAGAGGTCGGTGTCGCAATCCGCGCGCCCCGCGTCACACATGAGTCCGCAGGCGTTGCCGTCGCACACGGCGGTTGCACCGGGGGCCGATGGGCACGAAGCGAGATCACAAGAGCCTGAGCTCGAAGAGGTCGAGACACCGGCCCCGCTTCCCCCCGCACCACCGTCGTCGACGAAAGTAGGCTGCGGTCCTCCGCAGGCGACGATTCCACCCACGACCCACGAGGCGCCGAGGCCGACCCACAAGCGCACGCTCATACCCCATCGTCTCTGGTCGACGGGGCTAGGTCAACGCAGCTGACGTTTCGAGGGCAAGCCCCACCGTCCACCCGCCCTGTGCCGCCAGCCCGATTCCGTCCGTGCTCCGGCGCCGAACGTACTACGGTCCGTCGGGCCGCAAGGCCACAATGAGCGCAGGAGGAACACGATGAGCTTCGATATGAGCGACCACTTTGAGGACATGGGCTTCATGGATCTCGACCCTGAGGACGGACCTGGGGCTCGGAGAAGCATCATCGAACAGTTCGCCGAACGCGGTCTGGCAGTGCCACACGATGCCGCCCTCAGCGACGACGACGTCGCGGCACGGCCAGCGCATCTACTCTTCGGGCTGGAGTCGGACTTCCACGGGACATTCTGCGTCTACGCGATCCCAGAGGACGCTTTCAGCGAGACCCTGAACGCGGCGCTTCGCAAGGTCAACAACAGTGCGTACGCGTACCACGAGATGATGATTGGCGACGACGACGCGCGCGCGTTCGTCCGCGTCGAGGCCGCCGCCCTCCTCGACGAGGACGCGCTGGTCGACATCCTCGAGGAATGGGAAGACGAGTTGGAAGTAGACCTCGGCGCACAAATCCCAAAGGCCGAGCGGGGCTGCCTGGCTCCGTTCGAGATCGCGCGGTTCGAGAGCCGTCGCGACCCCGTCTACGCCGACGGCGGATTCGACAAGCGCTTCACCGTGGCGTCGTACGTCAAGCGCTGCCAGTAGAACGCTGGGTCACACGGTGCCCAGGTGCCCATCGACAAGCGGGCCAACCTCCCCGCAAGGGGCGACCTCGTGTTGTTCGAGTATCCCGAGGGCCCTCCCCAGGGATGGTCATCGGTGCCCTGGGGGCTGGCCATCGTGGAAGCCCTCACACCGTCGTGGCATTGCGGTTTGTACACCGTGTTGGAGTCCCGCTCGTTCAATCTCCTCTGGCGGCGGCTCACCGCTGGCCTTCTAACCGTGATGTCGTGCGCCTGTAGTGCGCGTGCCACCAGCTCGGGCGTGCAGGCCTCGCCGAGGCCGCCTGTGGCCACCACGGCGGTGGTGCCCGACGAGGTCGACTGCAGCGCCCCGACGCTGCCGCCTTCCGACACCAAGGTCTTGGCGCTGCAAGCGAGCGACCTCATCGGTGAGCTCGGAGACGCATTGATACTCGGGGCGATAGCTTGGCCCGAGGACAAGGGCTACGTCGGGTTCTACCGCGGTGGGCGGTTCACGAAGCTCTTTCAGTCTTCGACCTGGGCGTTCGACGACAACCACGGTCGGTTCTTCATCGCCGATGGCACGTCTGCGCGGCTATTCGAGGGTCCTGACGATGAACCTCGGTTGGTTTCGATTCCGGCGGGGCAGACGAAGCCGTACTTTCTCACGGACGGAAAGCTCGTCGTGCTCGTCGACACGTTGGTCCATCTGTTCGAGCCCGACGGTACGCTCATCGCGACCCGTGACCTCGGCGTCTCGGCCTACTCGCTCGAACAACGGGGCGAGATGCTTCTTCTGACGGCGCCCGACCTAACCGTCGCTGCCGTCGATGCCTCCGACCTCGCGCCTTACGAGCTGAGTCTGGGGCACCCGGTGGCGACCGACGACCTGGTCGCCGAGCTCGTTGCATCGAAGGGCAACCCAGACGAACGGGTGCTTACGATCCGCGAACGCCACACCCAGAAGCTGCGGCAGCGCCTCACGATCCGACCGCCTCAATCCACCTACCCGCCAGGGCGCCGGGCGATGCACTTCACACGGCATGGGAAGTTCTTCGTGTGGCTCGAAGATGGCATTCACTTTCTGGAGATCGCTACGGGCCGCCATCGTAAGGTCACGGTTCCGGGTGGGACGATGGGCTACCTCGACTTTGGGATCACCGACGATGGTCGCCATGCGTGCCTTCTCGTGGCCCATAACCATGTCACCTTCGACTTGAGTCAGGGGCGAGCGCTGACTTCTGGGCCGGGCCGCTACGTGGACTGCTCGATGGGAGGGGGCAGGGCCAGACTCGTCGATGTGCCGCTGAGGCCGACCGAGACGATTTCGCGGCAATCGCATATGGACGCGAGCTTCGATTGGAACGACGACCGCGTCGCTTTCGCCGTCTGGGACCAGGCAGACCCCGACGCGGTCGGCGTTCTCATCGTCGACGCCAAAACGTCGCGCGTGGAGCATCGGTTGAGGTTCGCGGCTGATCCTGGAGGCGCTCTGATCTTTCCTCGGATCGACGATGCATTCACCCTGGCCTACACAAACGCCGGGGAGGAGGTGAGCCTCAGAGTCTCCTTCGCGGACGGGTCCCATCGCCCGATCGATCCGAAGGAGGTCGGCTTTCTGAAACCTCCGAGCCCGCCCAGCACGGGGATCGGTTACGCGGAATCCTCGGTGGCTGGTTCGACGGTCCGGCTCGCGGGCGAAACGAAGTCTTATGTCTTCCGTCTCGAGGACTTCGGCAAAGACCTCCTCAGCCTCGACGCATGCGAGGGCGTTCTATCTCAGGGTGGTCGTAGCTTGCTGTGTCGACCCAACGAGGGGCCGTGGGTGGTTCACCGCCTCGACGACGGCAAGCGATTCCGCCACGAACCTCCGAAGATGAAGGGTCTCTACGTGGGCGCTGCTGTCGCCGATGACGGTATGGTCGCGGCCTTTGATGCCCACCAGGTCGCCGTTTCCCATGGCACTGGGTGGAGGCGCCACAAGACTCCGGACGACGTCGTACATCAAGTCGTCTGGGCGCGAGACAGCCGTGCGCTGCTCATCCGAGGGACCGAATCTCTGCTGCGATGGTCTCGTGACGAGTCTGCGCCAACGAAGCTCGGCCCTCCACCCACAACCTGCGGCGATATCGAGGTGGGGCGCTACGGAGACTTCTTTCGCTGCAAGAAGACAGTCTTTGACGTGGAGGGGAAGCCAAAGGACGAGCCCCCCATTCTTCGGCTGTCGGGCGACAGCGAGAACCTAGCGATACAGTCGACGCCGGCCGCGGATCCCGTCTTCATCGACGCCGATCCAGGAACGGGTCGCTGGTCCTACGTCGGCGAGCATGGCCTGATCCGCGCTCATCGTGGTGTGGTGACACTCTACGATCCGAAGACCACCGCCAAGGTCTTGACCTTCGTCGGCACCGACGGGGGCGTCATCGCATTGTTCGAAGATGGACGGGTCGATGTGGTGGGCCAAGGCGCCCTGGATGCACCGGGTCTCGTGTGCCTACGAGGGACCGAGGTGGCGCCGTGGTCGAGCTGTGCCGAGCGTTGGCACGATCCCCAGGCGGTGGTCCGCCACCTCAGATGTCGATGACCGCAACGTCTGGCTACTGGAGCCACGTGAGGATGGCCCAAGCCCACAACAGCCAGGCAGCGATGCCTGGGATACCCATCAGCAAGAAGTATCGAAACCCTGCGGTCGAGCCAGACACAAGGTTTCGCAGTACCGCGAGAAGCGCCGAGGTCCCGCCGGCGGCGACGGCGAGCGACGTCGGCGAACGCGCCACCCGGACCAAGACGTCGGCGCTCACCGAGCCGATCGCGAGGAAGCCGAAGAATGCCACCGGAATGAGCCCGAGGCCCACCTTCTGATAGGCGTTGGGTCCCTCACGCACGGGCCGGCGTGAGCGGGCGAGACGCGGCATGTTCCTACGCATGCGGCACAGTCGATTGACGAGTCGGTTGACGTCGGAAGCATCGAGCTGACCGAGGTTCCACGTGCGCGTAGCCTGGATGCGACCGCGGACCCCGTCGACGACGACCTTGGCCATGTGGTCATCTCGGATCAGCGATAGGGTCGCGGCGCGCAGCTCGGGCTCGGACATCAGCTGCCGTACGGCGGTCAGGTCGCCGTCGCTCTCGATGTAGACCCCTTCATCGAAGGCTGGATCATCGAGGTGCAGATTACGGTTGAGCCCGAGCTTTACTCCGAGGCGGTCGACACCACGGCGTCGCCGCATCAGGACCTCGACGGGGGCTTCGAGAGCGAGGCCGTTGGCACTGCGGTACGCGCCTCCCTGCGCTTCGTGGGTGTGGAGGTCCACCCACCAAGCGAGGCCCTCGACCCGGCTCTTGGCGCCGAGCCGGAGCGCGCATTGCACCGTCGAGCCGTCGCTTCGGGCCAGGGCCCACGTGCGCGGCTCGCTGGCGCGAAAGCCCGCGTGCTCGATCGCACTGATGAACGAGGCCGTCACCGATTGTCGTCATAGCAGGCTGGCAAGGTGGAGGCGAATGCCCCAATCGCGCAGGGGTAGGGCGACGCCGTCTCGCATCGCCGCATCGAAGCGAGGACCTTTGCCTTTGAGAGAGTGACCGTCTCTCCTCCCGCAGGATGGTTCGCCAGCCACGGCAGTACTTTATCGTGGCTCCCATGATCCTCGAACCGGATGTCCATTGGTTGCTCGGGCGGTTTCTTCTCTCTCCGGATGGTGCGGCACTGGCTGATGTCTCCCAGCAGGAAGCGACCTTTGTCCTCACACTTGGACTCGCCGCCGACCATATCGTGGAAGGCGTCACTGCGCGTGACGCCGACTACCTCCATGAGCTCGCGCCTCAGTTGCCAGGGGTCTGGAGCGACACGGAATGGCTGGTCTCGACCCTGGACCAGACGATCGGACGCATCGAGGATGAGCCCGCCGGCCGCCTCGACCTCGATGAGGACGAAGACGACGGCCTTGCGTTCCAAGCGGTGGCCGGCCTCCCTGGTCGTGCTGCGACATCTACGGCAATCCTGATGGCATTCCTGGGGTTCGACTTCGAGTCGGATGAGCTAGACGACTACATCGAGGAGCAGATCCGGCTGCTCGCTGCACATCATGAAACCGTGAACCCGGAAGAAGCCTTTGCCCGAGGACTCACCCTGCGTACAGGAGGACTCCCTGGAGCATTGAGCCTGCGTGAGCTCGTGGAGAGCGTGTCCTTCGAACAGGACGGAGTGACCATCCGACAACGGGCTCTTGCCGTGATGAAGGGCTTGGGCAAGCTGGCACCGAATGAGACTTTTTCTACCGCTTCCGTGGCTCGTGATCCCGAGGTCGAAGCGCGACTGATCCTTGCGGTGTCGGAGCGACGGGCCGACGTTGGAGGTTGGGTCGTGCCCGAAGACGAGATCGATGAAGCGGTGGACGTGGCGCTCGCCCAGCTCTCCGGAGCGAGCTTCGGCTTTTGGTTCACCCATGACATGCCACCAGAGCGTTGGCCCGCCGCGCTGTTGTTGACCGCGCTCACCGGAGCGCGCGGTGCGTCGAAGGAGCAATTCGCAGAGCACCTCGAGACGTTCGAGGCTTCGTTTCGCAACGCTGGTGTCGAGCTGGATGCGCGTCGCGCGCTCGGGTGCTTCGGCGCGTGGGACGACAAACGCGTGCCGCTCGACCAGGTGACGTCCATCGACCGGTCGTTGAGCGGCGTGACGGTCTTCTGCGAGTCCGACTGAGGCCCGTGGCCGACGATCTTTGACCCCACCGGCGACGAAGCCGAAGGTGTCCGTGAAGGTGCCAGAGGACGAGCACATCCGATGCGCCTTCCACCGCCGGCTCTATGGGCTGCGGCCCAGCGTGGCCGAATGGACTCGGTAGCCATGGCGGAACCAACCGCATTCGCCGCCGATCTGTTTGCTTTGAAACACCTCCGCGATGGCACGCTTTAGCCTAAGTGTCTGAAATGCCGTAGGGGCCCGAAAAGTGTGCGACAAGGTAGGTGCCTGGGCGTCCTCGCGGCGACTGCCATGAAGTCCCTCTCGAGCAAGTCCGCTGGTCAACCATCCTCGCTGGGCCCCGTCCTTCTGGACCATGGGTTCGACGCCCCTCTCACGCAGGGGCAGGAGGCAGGCTTTCGCGAGCTCATGTCCGACGACGATGAAGTCGACGGGTTCGTCGAGGCCATGCACGAAGGCATGGGGGTCGTCGACCTCAAGCGGGGCGAGCACTACCCCGAGCTTCTGCGCGCGTCCGTTGCCCTGAGGCGGCTGGTGGCCGACTTGATGGGGCTCGAGATCGTGCAGGTGCAGCCCAACTTCGGCAGCAATGGGTCGATCGATACCCTCTTCGCCGCCGCTCGTATTCGCGAGCTCGAGCAGCGTATCGCCGACGACGATGGCTCGTTCGGCGGAGGCGTCGTCGTGGCCACGCCCACCTACTTCCGAAACTACAACTCGGCCCGCTCCAAGGGTCTCGAGCTGCGCTCGGTACCGCTCCGTGCCGACTCGACCTTCGACCCCGACGCCTTCATCGCCGAGGTCGAGCGGGCGCGCCCGAGCATTGCCCTCTTGGTCACCCCCAACAACCCCACCGGGGTGGCCATCCCCGACGAAGACCTGCTCCGGGTACTGGACGCCATGCCGGCCGACCTTTGGGTCATGCTCGATCGGACCTTGGTCAATGCCGACCCCGAGGTGTCTACGCAAGCGCTACTCGCGCGGTACGCCGACAAGAATCTCGTGATTCTTCATTCGTTCTCCAAGTACAAGGCCATGTCGCAGCACCGCGTAGGTCTCGCGCTGTACAGCAACCAGACCTTCGCGAAGTTCATGGAGCCGCTGCTCCCGCTGTGCGTCTCACTCGAAGCCATCGTCAAGTCGATGCATTGGCTGCGCAATGACCAGGGCTTCGTGCCTCGCCCCGAGACGGTGCGCTGCATCATCGAGAACCGCGATCAGCTTCAGGCCTTCGTCGCGCAGCACCCCGGCTTCGTGCTGTCTCCCTTCTCGGGCAACTACTGCCTCCTGAAGCTACCCACTCCCCTGCGGGCCGCCGACGTGGCGCAATCGCTGGCCGAAGAAGGGCTCTACGTGATGCCGGGCCACGAGTTCCCCGAGCCACAGCCCGATGCCCTACGCATTCACGTGGGTGGCACCGTCGACGGCGTGGCCCGAATGATCGCGGCCATCGAGGCGATGGTCGGCGTAGAGAAGGCGGCCGAAAGCGGCAAGACGAGCACGATGACCGAGCTCGAGCAGCAGGTGTTGCTCATCTTCCGCGAGCAGCTCGGCGAGCCCGAGCTGGGCGTGGAGGACGACTTCTTCGCCTGGGGTGGTGACTCGTTCCTGGCCATGGAGGTCGTCGCCGACGTTCGGCGCAAGCTCGGACGTGAGCTCCATCTGGCGACGCTGGTCGAAGGAAAGACGGCGCGCCAGGTCGGCCATCACCTCGCAGCTGCACGCGCAGCGAGCTGAGGAGCCCGCATGTCGTTCTCCTTTGCGACCGACCTCGATGCGTTCGTGGCCGGCGACCCGCATGAGGCCTTCACGCAGCTACGGCGAGAGGAGCCGGTGTCGTGGCAACGATTGCCGATGCTGCATGGCCCCGACCAGGGCTTCTGGCTCGTCATGCGCCATCATGACGTGGTGCAGGTCTCACGAGACGCAGAAGGCTACGTGTCGAACGAGGGCACACTTCTCGTCGACCACCCACCGAGCACCGCGCCCCCGCCGTGGACCATGATCAAGAGCGAGTTCTGCTCGCTCGATGGCGCGGTGCATCGCGCCTACCGCGACCTGCTGTCGCCCTCCTTCACCAGCAAGGCCATTGCGGTCCTGGAGACGCGCATCAAAGCGCGGGCCGAAAGGCTCGTCTCGGAGGCCTTCGCCGAAGACGGGTTCGACGTGGCGGAGAAGCTGGCGGTGCCCTTTCCGGTGGGCGTCGTGCTCGGCGATCTGCTCGGGTTGCCCGAAGAGGATCGTTTCCGCGCTGCTTATTGGAGCGACGTCTTGTCGGCCCCCGAGGATCCGCACTTCAAACACGCGCCCGACGCCACCATCCGTGCGGTGCAGGAGATGTACGACTATGCCGTGGCGCTCTACCACGACCGAAAGGCACAGCCGCAGGACGACCTCGCCAGCGTCATCGCTCATGCTCGGTTCAAGGACGGCGGGGAAGTTTCGGTCGACGTGTTCACCCACTTCTTCTGGTCGATGATCCTCGGGTCGTTCGACACCACGGCGGCGAGCATTGCAGGTGGCCTTCTCGCGCTCATCCAGAGGCCAGCGATCGCGCGAGAGCTTCGGGACGACACCTCGAAGCTCCCCCTTGCCGTAGAAGAGATGCTCCGCTGGGTCAGCGCCGTCGTCTACTTCCGCCGCACCGCCACCCGCGACCAGATGCTGGGCGACAAGAAGATCGCGGCTGGGGACCGCGTCGCGCTCTGTTATCCGTCGGCGAACCGCGATGAAGAGGTGTTCGAGAACCCCTTCGAATTCAACATTCACCGCAAGCCCAACCCTCACGTCTCGTTCGGCTTCGGTGCGCACTTCTGCCTCGGCGCCAAGCTCGCGCGCATGGAGATGAAGGCCTTCTTCGAGGCGCTGCTCGCCCGACCCCAGTGGTTGAAACAGACCGGCGACGTCCGGCACGCGCGCTCCAACTTTCTCAATCGCATTCACACCCTCCCGGTGGAAGTCACAGGAGCCCCATGTTCGAGACGGTGATCCACATCTTGCGGCGTCACGCCGAGACGAACCCCGACGCGCCGGCCGTCGAGCAGGGCGACCGCGTGATGACCTACGCCGAGCTGTGGCGAGAATCCGGTCGGCTCGCGGCGGCATTGCGAGCCGTCGAGCCAGGTGAGCCAGAGCCCGTCGCTGCGCTCGCGATGCCGCGGTCGCCAGGGCTGATCCTCGGCATGGTCGGCATCCTTCGCGCCGGCTGGACGTGTCTTCCGCTCGATGCGGGCTCGCCCGAATCGTACAACGAGGGTCTCATCCGCGAGGCAGGCGCACGTGTGGTCGTGACCGACCAATGGACCGGCGCTCCCGATCTGGGCCGAGTGTGGTGCGATGGCAACGCCGACGACGCGCCTGAGCTGCCCTCCCCCGACACGCGCAGCCATCTATTCTTCACCTCCGGCTCCACGGGTCGTCCCAAGGGGGTAGAGGTGCTGCATCGCGGTGTGGCCCAGCTGGTCGCGGATGTGCGCGCCATTCCACTCGGCGAGGACGAGCGCATCGCTCAATGTGCTTCCTGCGCGTTCGACGGTTCGACGTTCGAGATCTGGGGCGCGCTGGCGTGGGGCGGCACCGTGGTGATCCCTCCGCGCTGGCCCATGACACCGGCCGAGTTCGCGAGCTTCGTGCAAGAGCGTAGGGTTTCGCTTCTCGTGATCACGGCGGCGTTCTTCTCGCTGCTCGCCAAGGATGCACCATCGACCTTCGACGGGGTTCGCACGATCTGCGTGGGTGGTGACGTCGTGCCCGTGGGCGCGGTGCGCGAGATCATGGCCCGCTGTCCTGAGCTCATCGTGGTCAATGGGTATGGCCCCACGGAGACCACCACCATGATCTGCCAGCACCGTGTCACCCACGGCGAGCTCGACACGCGAGCGCGGGTGCCCATCGGTACGGCGCTCGAGGGGAACGAGGTGTTCGTACTCACGCCGGACCACGAGCCGGTCGCGGTGGGAGAAGAAGGCGAGCTTCACGTCTGCGGCGCCAACGTCGCCCGCGGGTACCTCGGCAACCCGGACGAGACGAAGGCCCGGTTCAAAGAGCTGGTCATCCGAGGCGAGACGCGACGCTGCTACGCCACGGGCGACCTCGTGGTCGAATCGCCCGACGGTACCCTCGAGTTCGTGGGGCGCGCGGACGGGCAGGTGAAGATCCGCGGCATGCGGGTCGAGCTACAGGCCGTCGAGCACGCCCTGTGTGAACACGAGGCGGTGGCGGAGGCCACCGTGGTGGTCGCGGGGTCCGGCGCGGCCGACAAACAGCTGGTGGGCTTCCTGGTGGTGCGGCCGGGGTTCGACGACAAGAGCCTCGCGCGCTCCGTTCGCCAGCACGTGCGCGCGAATTGGCCCATCGTCTACGCCCCGGCTCGGGTCTTCGTGGTGGATGCGCTCCCATTGAACCGCAACGGCAAGGTCGATCGCGCCAAGCTGAAGGCGGACTTCCTCGCCCCCGCCCCGCTCTGAAGCCAGTGGCGCTCAAACTCTCGATCCACGGCCTCACCCATCACGTCGAGACGTGGGAGGCGATCGGCGCTTCCCGCGGGGTGGTTCTCTTGGTGCACGGCGCCAAGGACCGGGGCTGTAGCTTCGACGAGGTGGGCCCGGCCCTGGCCGAAGCGGGGTGGAATGCCTTCGCACCCGACATGCGGGGCTATGGCCTGAGCGACGACGGGCGCGACCACGGCGGCTATCAGCTGGAGCGGCTGGTGGGCGACGTCGCAGGGCTGGTCGATGCCGTCGCCGAAGGAAGCCGCGTCTTCCTGGTGGGTCATTCGTTCGGCGGCGTGGTGTCGACGTTGTACGCGGGGTCGTTTCCCGAGCGCGTCGGGGCCCTCGCCATCGTCGATGGTCTCGGCGCCCCCTACGAAGACGAAGGATCTCCAGAGCGGCTGCGATCGTGGGTGCTCGCCCGCCGGCGTGAAGGGCGCAGACCGCCGCGTCGGGTGACGATGGAGCGCGCGATCGAGAGCCTCATGGCCCACTATCCGGAGGTGGACCGATCCATGGCCACGCGCCGCGCGGCAGAGCTGACCGTCGACGCCGACGGAGGGCGTCGCTGGTACTTCGACCCGCTGCATTGGTCCACGCTGTTCGAGCTCTCGACCGCGCGCTGGCAGGCCCACGCCAAGCGCATCGAAGCTCCGGTGCTGGTGGTCTACGGAACCGAAGATGACGAACGCACGGACGACGAGCGACGGCGCCTGACGTCGTTCTCCCGCCTATCGGAAGTCGGCCTCGCGGGCGGTGGACACATGGTGCATTGGACGCGTCCGCGCGCCCTGGCTCGAGCCCTGGCGGACTTCGGACGAGAAGCCCTATCCACTAACCCGGCACGGTGACTTCGAGCAGAGAAGGCCCGGGTTCCGACAGCAAGGCGACCGCCTTTGCGACGACCTCGGACAAGTCTGACGTCGTGTCGGCCCGCATGCCATACCCTCGGGCCAGAACGTCGAACTTCGGCGTATGCAGGTCGACCCCAATGGGCTCGACGCCGCTCTGGAGCATGCCCGACTTGATCTCGCCGTAGCCCTGGTTGTTCCAGACGAGCACCAGCACCCTGCGTCCCGTTTCCATCGCCGCCCCGAACTCCATCAACGAGAACTGGAGGCCGCCGTCGCCCACGATACAGATGACGGGGCGGTCATCCCCCACCAGGCTCGCGCCGATCGCGGCGGGCAAGGCATAACCCAGGGCCCCGTAACCCGTGGCCCCGTTGAACCAAGCTCCGGGCCTTCGCGTCCCGAAGTAGAAGTTGCCGGCGTAGATCGGTTGGGTCGAGTCGCCCACGAAGATGGCGTCGGGCAAGGCATCACGAAGGCCCTCGAGTACGCCCACCATGGCCTTGCGGGCGGGGCTCAGCTCGTCCCACGCGGCAGCGCGCGCCGCTTCCGCGCGTTCGGCGCCCGAGCGCGGCCCAGACGTGGCTCCGCAAGCCGCGACGAGATCTGCCATGCTGGCCTTCGCGTCGCCACAGATCGCCACCTCACAATGGTGGTTGCGCACGAGCTGGAGCGGGTCGATGTCGATGCGAATGAGGGGCGCGGTCACCTCGAACGGTGCACGACCGCGCAGGTTGTAGTCGGTGATCCCGATCTCGGTGCCGACGGCGACCACCACGTCGGCCTCGGCGACCAGCTCGCGTACCCCCAGGAGCGACGGGCTCGCAGGAACGGCCAATGGATGCTCCGGCGGCAACAGCCCGCGCGCATTCACGGTCATCACCGCGGGGGCATCGAGCCTCTCGGCGAGCACTGTGGCTTCGGCCGCACCCGAGCTCGCACCACCACCGAGAAGCAACACCGGCCGGCGCGCCTTCTTGCACAGCTCGGCTGCACGTTCGATCTCGCTCGCCGCCGCTCGGGGCGGCACCACCGTGACCGGCGACGGAATGACCGGGTCGTCGACCACCGCGGCAAACAGGTCGACCGGGATCTCGATGTGAACCGGGCGCGGGCGCGCCCCCGCGAACAGGGCGAAAGCGCGTGCGAGAACACGGGGCAGGTCGCGTGGCGCGAGCACACGAAAGCTGAAGGCGGTGACCTGCGCTGCGATCTGCTGCTGGTTGGGGCTCTCGTGCAGCTCGCCCTCGCCGTGCCCCAGCCGTCCGGTGTGGTTCACGGCGGAGATCACCAAGAGCGGAATGGAATCCGCGTAGGCCTGAGCCATGGGGGTGATCGCGTTCGTGAGCCCCGGACCACTGATGAGAAAACAGACCCCGGGCTTGCCGCTCACGCGCGCGTAGCCGTCGGCCATGAAGCCCGCCCCCTGTTCGTGACGCGGGGTGATGTGGCGGAGCGAAGCCTTGGCCAGCCCACGGTACATCTCCACCGTGTGCGCCCCGGGGATGCCGAAGACCGTGTCTACGCCATAGGCCTCGAGCAATCCGACGAGGTACTCGCCGAGCGTCATGGACATTCGTCAGCCTCGCAGGCGTCAGCCCTGCTGCTTCTCGTAGGCGGCCCAGTCCGCCCGGAGCCGGCGACTCTCTTCGCGCCGCGCGGCGATGTTCTTCCGCGCCGCCTTGATCGCCACCGCCCGTGGTGGAGCGTTCTGCGACATCGAAGCGTCGAGCACGCCCGACAGCGTCTCCTGGATGCTGTCGCGCACGATCTCGAAGATCTTGTCGTGCGGTGTCTTGCCCTGGTTCTCACGATCGCGCAGCACCGCGATCAGCCCGCCCCCATTGGAGACGAAGTCCGGTGCCACGAGGATCCCTCGAGAATGCAGGATGGCCGCCCCCTCTTCGGTCGTGGGGATGTTGGCGCCCTCGACCACGACCTTGGCCTGGATCGCGTTCGCATTGTCGGCCCCGATCACGTAGGGGCGAGCGCCGGGAATGAGCACGTCGACGGGCAGGGTGAACAGGGCCTCCTTGGGAAGCTTTTCACCCCGCGCGTGGGTGTTCACTACGGCGTCGCCCACGGTCTGGCGCTCACGTCGAAGGGCTTCGATGTCGAGTCCTTCGGGGTGGTAGAGCATGCCCTCGATGGTGGAGACGGCCACGACGCGAGCGCCCAGACGCTCGAGGTACATGGCCGCGCTCACGCCCGACTTTCCGAAGCCTTCGATGGCGACCTTGGCCCCCTTGATGTCGAAGCCCGCCGCCTTGCTCGTGACCTCGGCCGCCGTCGCGATGCCGAAGCCCGTGTAGTGCAAGTCCATGGGCATACCGTCTCGGAGGGCGAGGCTCTCGGGAGAGGGCCCGCGACTCTCGGCGTCGGCAGTCTTGTAGACCGCGAGCACGTCCTCTTCGCTGATCCCCATGTCGGCGCCGGTGCCGAACACGCGAGCGCGGATGAGCGGGGAGGCTGCGCGCCCGAATGCCGCGATGATGGCATCGCGATCCTCTGCGTTGGGGTCGTGGAAGATCCCCGCCTTGGCGCCGCCGTACGGGAGCCCTCGGAACCGGAGATCGAAGATCGAGAACTTGTAGGTCATCGCCCGTGCGAGGCCCGCGATCTCCGCCGTGGTGATGTCGGGGAGCATGCGGATCCCACCGCCACCAGGAATGACGCTGTCGACGACCACCACGGCCTTCATGCCCGTTTCCGGGTCGTAGAGATGCGTGATCAGTTCGGGGCCGATGTCGTCGTAGATGATCTCTTGTTCAATCATTTTCGCAATCTCTTCTGGGCAGACGCTCAGGGTGAAGGTCGAACTTCTTCGCCCGTCACCACGTGACGAAAGCGGACGAGTAGCCACCCCCCGCCGAAAACGGCGACGGCCAGCGCTGTGGCGAACCCCTGGAGCGAGCGGTCGGTCTGGAGGGGAGGTAGAAACAGAACGGTGGAGAGCACTTCGGCCGCTGCGAGCCCCACGATGAATCGGATCAAGGTTTGGTCGGGCAATCGGGCCGAGACCCAGGCGCCAAAAGGAGCGCCCCACACCACGACCGGCGCCGCAGCCAGCCACAAGCCGAAGGCGTCGAACGTCTGTGGTGCTGGCGATCCGGTCTCGTTGAAGCCAATGGCCCCCGTGGCATCGAGTCCCACGGGACGTGACGATACGGTGGACACGACATCTCCCGTGAGGCCAATGGTGAGCTGACCGTCCAAGACGACGTGCGCTACCAACCCCAACAGGGGGATGAGGGTCATGATGATCACGCTGGTGGGAACCCCCGCGCGCGGGCTCAGGCCGGCGAGCAGCACGATGGCGATGTAAGCGAACACATCGGCCCCCGACCCCACCAGGGCCGAGGCCATGCCACCCAGTACGCCGAAGACGCAGAGGAGCACCTTCATCCGGTGCGCTCGCGTATCGACGGTGGTGCGCGTGGCCACGCCGGAGGCGCGATACTGGGCCCATAGCCCCGCGGCCATGGCGGCGAGAACCACGGTGAAGACGACCTTCACGTAGGGTCCCGGCAAGAGCGAAGGTCGAAAGGGCTTCGAACCATCCGAGAGCCCGTAGGTGGCGACGAGGAACCCGACCGCTGCGGCCGGGGTGATCCAGGCGATGGCCTTCCAGGCCACGGCGCGCCGGTAGAAGAGAATCGACAGTGACGCCGCCGTCATCCCGACCGACTGGATCGCCAAGGAGAAGACGCGCGCCACCGGCGGGGTGACCCCGAGGACCTTCGTGAACACGGGAAAGGCCACCACGCCCCCGCCTTGCGGCGACGCACCGGCCACGAACGAGCCGAAGATCATCGTGATGGACGATTCCCAGTTGGCCAGCACGCGGTCGACGTGGCCGAATGCCAAGACACCTATGGCCCACACGACGTTGACGGCGAGGGCCAAGGCGATGGTGAACCGCTGGCCCCGCCGCAGGTTCGCTTGAACCTCGGTGAAGCTCGGCTCGAGGAGCTGCCCGATGTCGGCCTGAGATTGCATCGTGGGGAAGGGCTACGCGCCCGTCGAGATCGGGACCGGCCTAGACGAAGGTGTAGAAGTCTTCGCGCTCCCACTTCCGCAGCATCGCGCAGTCGTGATCGAGCACGGCGGGGTCCGAGTGCACGAAGTTCACGTAACCGGGCGAGGTGTGCAGGTTGCGCGTCGCTTCGATGTGAGCGCCTGGCTTCATCGACGTGTGCCCACTGAAGAACGACTCGAGCTTCTCCATCTCCTTCCACCGAGGCAGAGACTTCAAGGTGCCGGTCCGGGGTGAGATGAGGCTCATCAGCGCGCCCCGCTTGCTCATGGTGTAAGGCTTTCGGGCGCGCTCGAAGAAGCCCGTGGGGTTGACGTAGGCGTCGAGGGTGGCCGCAACCTGTGAGATCCCCAGGGTGGCTTCGGTGATCCGAGTCGGGTTCTGTCCGCACAGGCGGGAGGCCATCTCGATCAATACCGGACCTTCGTCGTCGATGATGATGGAGATGTACCCAGCGCCGTACTTGATCCCCATGGCATCGAGCACGGCCTCGGAGTAGTCGCGCATGGCCTCGTCGGCGTCCTCGAAGGCGAGGATGTCGGCTCGGTCGTCCACGAACGAGTCGCCCACAACCTTTCCGAGACGCCAGATGTCGGTGAAGATGTGCCGGCCGGCGCAGCTTGCGGTGTTCACGCAGTACTCGACGCCGGCGTAGTAGGGCTGCACCACGGCACAGTCGTTCACCACCCCGAGGGTGTTCTGCTTGCCGTAGATGTCACCGAACGCCTGCTTCAGCTCCTCGGTGGTTCGGCAAAGCGTCACCATGTCGCTCGCCGCACTCGCATTCGGCTTGATGACGACCGGCAGCTGAAGCGAATCGGGGAAGAGGCCGTCGAGCTGCTCCCAGCTCTCGACGCTGTAGCTGGGCATGTACCGGAGGCCCGCCTTCTTCAGGGCCTCCTGCATGGGGAACTTCTCGTGGCGCGCCACGCTCAGCTCGGTGCCGTTGTTCGGCAAGCCCAAGCTCTGGCTGAGTGCATCGGCGAGCTCGACCGACGGATCGTGCCCGGGGATGACCGCCATGGGCCGATAGGCCTCGACCTCGGCCAGACACGCCGCGAAGTCTCCGCGGAAGACGATGTGCGCCAGATGGTCTTCCGGTCGATAGGTGTTCGCCAAACCCGGGGGCAGAGCCCGATTCGTCGACACGTGAACGGTGCGAATGCCGCACTCCCTCAATCGAGGGGAGTACATCGCGGCCGTGCTCACGGCATCGACGACGACGACGCAGGGGGGATGAGATGAAGGCATGGGGTCTCTGGCGGAGGGGGTTCGGACTATTTCTTCATCGAGTAGGCGCTGGCCATGCCACCGGCGAATTCACCCGGTGGTTCGTGGCCCAGCGTGATCTTCCCGAGATCTTGATAGAGCGCGTGTGAGACCCAGCGGTGTGAGGCACAGCCGTGCGCGTCACGCAGCTTGCGCTCGAGGGGGCTGTCCATTCTCAAACCCGTGGTGCCGGCCGTGTTGTGCAGCACATCCACCACGTGCATGCATTCGTTGGCCGCATGCACGCAGGCGAGACGCGCGTTCTGCGTCGTCGCGCCCGACGGCAGCTCCGCACCGCGGAGCAGCTCTTCCTCCACGTCGCGCATGCTCTGCATGAGGAAGGCTCGCGCCGCCTTGTACCTCGCTTCGACTTCGCCCACGCGATGCTGGGCGATCGGCCGGTGGGCGAGCGTCTTGGAGGTGAGCTTGGGGATCTTGTTCTGCGCGATGTCGGCAAAGGTCTCGAGCGCGCCCTTCGCAATGCCCAACGCCAAGGCCGCCTTGTTGAAGGCGAGCCGGAGGGGGATCGGGATGCGGAAGACCGGGTTCTCGTAGTGTGAAGGCAGCGCCCACAGGTCCACGTCGACGTGTTTGGGATCGACGTAGGCGCCTTGGGCCAGCACGTCGTCGGAACCCGACCCACGCAGGCCCGACATGTCCCAGGTGCGGAGGATCTCCCACTGGCTACGCGGCAACATCCAGAACTTGAAGATGGGCTTGCCCGCGGCATCGAGCTCGGGCGCGCCATTCTTCGACAGAGCCGCCGGCATGAAGGCGTAGTCTGCAATGTCGCAGGCCGACGTGAAGGTCGTACGACCCCAGACTTTCACGCCCCCATCGGCTTGACGCTCGGCGCGGGCGGGCGTCGTGCCCGGTCCCCCGCCCCCGCACATGACGACGCGAGGATTGTCGAAGAAGACCTCCTTCGCGACAGCCGGTTCCATTCCACCGGCCGCCATGGCCGCGGTCTCGGAGCCAATCATCACATTCCAGGCCACGGAGGCATCGATGGCCGCGAGATCCTCGATGACCTCAATGGTCTCCATCGAGGAGGCGTCCTCACCCCCGAGCGCCTTCGGAAGGGTGAACCGAAAGAACCCTTCATCCACCAGCCGCTTCGCGATGCCGTGGGGTAACCGACGCAGCACCTGGGCTTCGTCACCGGCGGCCACGACCTCGTCGCGCATCGAGGCGATCGCCGACAGGCGCGCCTGGTGGAGCTCGTTCATGGCCCAAGGACGCGCACTGTCGCACCTTGTCGCACAAATTGTGCGAGTGGCGCTAAGCTCCCGTATTCTATGTCATTTTTCCAGAATCTGCGGCGGTGCTATTCGCGCCAACCGGGGTCGATCTTGTCGACCCTTCGCACCAGGGCGTCGAACTCGGCGGTGCCGTTCTCGCAGGTCATGTGTGCATCCCGCTGGTGCACGTCGATGACGTCCTGCGAGACGACGATGGGCTCGCCGGCCCGCATCGTGGCCACCTGGATTTCACACGCGCGCTGCAGTGCCCAGTACTGCACGAGGGCACTCGGCAGCGACTCCCCGATGACCACCGGCCCATGGTTTCGCAGCATCAGGATGCGGTTGTTTCCGAGGTTGGCGATGAGACGCTCGCTCTCCTCCTCACGAACCGTGACCCCCTCGAAGTCGTGATACGAGATCCGACCCATGAGATTGCACGCGTAGAAGTTGACCGGCTGAAGCCCACCCTTCATCGAACACACCGCCGCGGTCGCCGTGGTGTGGGTATGGATGATGCACCGTGCGTCGGGAAGGTGACGATGGAACACGCTGTGCTGAACGAACCCGGCCTTGTTCACCCGGGCTTCACTGCCGCAGAGCTTGTTTCCGTCGATGTCGATCTTGACCAGGCTCGACGCCGTCACCTCCGAGAAGTGCGTCCCAAAGGGGTTGATCAGAAACGCGCCGTCCTCATTGGGAACCTTTACGGTGATGTGGGTGAAGATCAGTTCATCCCACCCCATCATCGCGAAGATTCGGTACGTCGCCGCGAGTTGCTGGCGGGCCTGCCATTCTGCATCTTTCATCGCACGCTCACTTGCTTCAGCACGCCCTCTCCCGGGGCATGCAATTCACTGGAAGTGCCCCTCGAGTCAAGGAAATTCCCATTGACCCAACTAGCCTTCTCTGGTCTCTACTCACCCTGTGAGCGCGCCTCCCGAAGTTCCCCCTGAGTCCTCGACCCTCGACATGACGCCGGCCGAGTTTCGCGCTCTAGGGCACCGTCTCGTCGACCAACTCGCCGACTTCCACGAAAGCCTCGAGGCGCGACGCGTCTACAATCCCGTGCCTCGCGATACGCTCCTGCGTGAGCTCGGCAATGGTTCGGTCCCGAACGACGGCGCACCGGCCCAAGAGGTTCTCGACGACATCTTCGCGTTGCTTCGAGATTATTCGCGGCACAATGGCCACCCTCGATTCATGGGCTACATCGTATCGCCTGGCTCTCCCCTCGGCGCCCTCGGTGAGCTCATGGCGGCCAGCTTCAATCAGAATGTCGCGGCCTCGTTCGCGGCGCCGATGGCCTCCGAGATCGAGATGCAATCCATTCGCTGGATCGCCGAGCTCATTGGCTACCCGAGCGATGGTGATGGCATCTTCGTCAGTGGCGGCACCATGGCCAACGTCGTAGGACTGCAGGTTGCCCTCAGCGCGGCATTGGGCCCCAGTTTGCGCAGCGAAGGGATCTCGGGCGCGCCCCTACGTTGTTACACATCGAAGGCCACACACGCGTGGATTAAGAAGGCGGTGCGCATGTGCGGACTCGGCACCGATAGCATCGTGTGGGTCGAGACCGAACCCGATGGACGCATGAAGCTGGCCGACCTGAAACAGCGACTCCAGCAGGACCAAGCGGCAGGTCGCCATCCCTTCATGGTGATCGGCAATGCGGGCACCACCATGACCGGCGCCATCGATCCATTGCCCGACATCGCTGCCCTCTGTCGTGAGCACGGGCTGTGGTTCCACGTCGACGGTGCATACGGCGCCGTGGCCGCGGTGCTCGGCGCTCGCTATCCCGAGCTCGCGGCCCTCGCAGAGGCCGACTCGCTCGCCATCGACGCCCACAAGTGGCTCTACGCTCCGGTCGAGGCAGGGTGCATCCTCGTCAAGAACGGTAAGGCCCTGTCCGACGTCTTCGACGATGACCCGGACTACATCCACAACGCCCCGTCGCACGAGGGCGCACAGTTCTACCGCAAGGGTCCGCAGCATTCGCGGCAGTTCCGAGCCCTGAAGGTGTGGCTCGCGCTCAAGCGATTGGGCCGCTCGGGTTACACGCAGATGATCGCACGTGACATCGCCCGCGCCGAAGAGCTCTTCGCCCTCGTCTCCGAGCACCCTGAGCTGGAAGCGGCAACCACGGGCCTGAGCATCACCACCTTCAGGTTCGTTCCCGCCGACCTCTCGACCGACACCGACGGTGCGGCCAGCTACCTCGACGCGCTCAACGAGGCGTTGCTCACCGAAGTCCAAGCCTCGGGCGAGGCCTACATCTCGAAGGCGGTGAGCGAGGGACGGTTCTTGCTGCGTGCCTGCATCATCAACTACCGCACCACCAGCGCGGACTTGGCCCGCCTCGTCGACGTGGTGGTTCGGCTCGGTCGCGAGCTCGACCGGCAGCTCCGCCCGAAGTCGCCCACCCAATAGGACCATCGTCATGCCAGAGACCGCCACCACGCTCTTCCTCGTGCGGCACGGACAGAGTGAAGCCAACCTTCAGGGCCGCTTCGCCGGCCAGCTCGATTCACCGTTGAGCGAGCTCGGTCGCGCACAAGCACGTGAAGCCGCAGAGCGCCTGGCGGATGCAGGGCTCGACGTGGCCTACGCCAGTCCGCTGAAGCGAGCGCGGGGTACGGCCGAAGCCATCTGCGCTGCGCTCGAGCTCGAGCTGCACGTGACGGAGGGGCTCATGGAGATGTGCTTCGGTCCGTGGCAGGGACGCCCCATCGACGAGGCCGAACGCGAATGGCCAGAGGAGTTCGCGAACTATCGCCGCGCACCTTCGCAGTTCGCATTGGCCGGCGCCGAGACCTTCCACGATCTACAACGACGTGTTGTGCATGCGGTGCACGCCATTGCCCGGCGTCACCCGGGCCAACGCGTGCTCATCGTGTCTCACGGCGTGGCCACCAAGGTCTTGTTGTTGCACCTGCGCGGGCAACCCCTCGACGCGCTGCCCACGCTGCGCACGATGAAAAACGGCGCACACGTCGAGGTCACCGTCACCCCGCCCTCAGGGGCGCAGTGACGTCACCGTGCCCATCGGTCTCTCGGCCACGCGGTTTGGAGCCGAATCGACCCTCGTCAGGGGCGCGGTGCGAGGCTTGGGCGGGAAGTGCGTGGTGCCGTAGCTGGTGCTTCCCTTGGGAGGCTTGGGCGCGCCCAGGTTCTCTGGGTGCATGCCCGGCGGCATCAGCGACAGCTTGATGAGCTTCAGGATCGTCTCCGGGCCGGCCACGGGCCCTTCGGCGGAATCGCTCTCGAACTCCTCCATGGCCTCGGGCGTCGCGTGGGGTCCCACCAAGCGGTAACAAGCCTGATTGAGGGGATAGAACCAGTGGCGCACCAGCAGCTTCGGGTTCTTCAGCAGCTCTTTGGCCGTCATGACGCAACCGATCTCACGGGCGAGCGCGTCCATGTAGAACGCTTGGGAGGGGGTCGCGTTGTTCGCCTTCGGCGAGTAACACGTGAAGCGGG
This sequence comes from Polyangia bacterium, assembly GCA_030426145.1. GTDB lineage: Bacteria > Myxococcota_A > Polyangia > Polyangiales > Polyangiaceae > JAPYTK01. The sequence continues at coordinate 4,366 of JAUHZF010000044.1, read as the reverse complement.
TTTCCCACCCCTTCTCTTCTTCGATGCGCCGGTGAACGTCGTCGGGTAGCGCGACCTTGCCACTACAGATCTGCGCGAAGTAGCGCGCCTGCATCTCGGCCACCACGGGATTGCCGCCCGAGAGGGGGCGAATGTAGCCGAGGTGGGCCAGCGTTCCCTCGTGGCGAGGGTTGATCATGTGTTTGTAGAGGTTGCGCACGTTGCCGCCGGGCACCGCAGTGTCCGCGCCCAGCTGTCCGTTCTCCAGCTTGAAGCCCGTGCAAAGGACGATGGCGTCGTATTGCCCCCACTCCCCATTGTTGAAGTGAACGTCTTGGCCCTTCATCGACGCAATGCCGCTGTCATTGAGCTGGATCTTCCCGTTCACCAGGTTGGGAATGAAGCTGACGTTCTTGCACAAGATCTTCCGCTTCGCGTACGACGAGTTGAAGTGGTGCGAGCGCCGGTTCCACTCCATGATCGCGTTGACGTTGTCTTCGCTGAACTCGCATCCGATATCGAGCTTGAGCGGGTAGAAGGGCTCGCCCATGCGGTTCAGCTCGGGCTCGGGCTCTTCCTTCCGCAGCAGGGCCTTCGCCTTGTGCTCGAGCGCCGCCGCCGTGCCCAGCACCCTCGCCGCAGCCGCGAACAGGCGACGCTCCCGCTTCGTATCCCCAAAGACCGAGAGCATGGGAAAGGCGTGACCCGTGGAGCGCACGTACATCTCCCAGTGGTCGGCGCGAGTGGTGGCGTGGTCGGTCGACCACTTGCCATCGAACAGACGAGGCAGAAGGTAGGTGTACGACTGAATGCCGAGGGTGCACGACTCGGCCACCTCGGAGATCTCCCGCAGCACGTCGGCACCCGATTCGGCGAGGCCGACCACGAGCACGCGCTTGCCCCTGAAGCGCTCCGGGGAGCGATACTCCTGGGTGTGAACCACCTCGCCCGTGAAGTGCTCGAGTCCGCGGACGTCCTTGTTGGGCGACTGGAACGGCCCCGTGCACAGCGCGATCGCGTCGAAGCGGTCTGACCGCTCCTCACCTTCGACGATGGCGCGCACGGTCCACGAGCCATCCTCGTTTCTCTCGACGTGCTGCACCTCGGCGTCGTGCTGGATGTGCGCGTAGAGCCCAAAACGCTCGGCGTAGGCTTCGAGATACCGGCGATACTGCCTGTGCGTGTAATAGACCCGTCCCGGCTCGACCATGTAGTCGGAGAAGGACATCAGCCGCATGGAGACCGTGAGCACGAGGCTGTCGTAGACGGCCATCCACTGGCCCTGCTCGCCCGCGTTCTCCTGGCTCCAGATCCCGCCCACCGCCTTTCCCCGGTCGTAGCAGACGACGTCGTGCCCCTCGTCCTTCAGCTGCTTGATGGCAGTGAGACCGGTGGGGCCAGAGCCAATGACGCAGACGCGCTTGGCGGTTCGAGCAGCGGTGGGGGTCATGGTTGAGAACCTCGATTACAGGGAACGGCGATCGTTCCACATGTCGACGCTCACCCCGGCGAGGGGGCGCTGAACGGTGTCGATCGAAACGCCGCTGCGCAGTGCCATCAGCATGCCCGCCGCCTCGAAGTAGCTGTTGGCGAACTGCAGCTGGCCGGGTTGCCACGGCAGCGCGGACAGATCGTTCTTCATTCGGTTCTGGCTGTCGCGCACGGCGATGACCGGAATGCCCTGCTGAAGAGCCGCCAGCACGGGGAGACCAACGCAGCGGTCCGGGGTCACCAGGGCAGAGACGTTGGACGCATCGATGACACCAGGTGCCGACCACTGGGCCGGGTCCCGCATCAAGCGCGGGCTCGTGTGCAGCCCCTTGTAGACGCAGTGGGCGTAGGCGGTGGAGACCACCTCCGCAGCGTGGGTAGGCTCGACCACGCCCACGCCCCAAGAAGCGAGCGCACCGTTGTTGCCCTGCGCCTGCGGCGCGTGCGCCGAGGGCACGTGGTACATGCCCGAGATGGCGTGCGTGAGCATGGCCTCCACCCCGCCCCAAGGGTTGACCGAGTTCGCGTCGCCCTTGAGGTACTGCATGGCCAGCTCCTTCGGGAACACGATCTGGGAGAGGATCGCGACCGCGTCGTACTGGCCCTTGTACTCCTCGAGCACGCGGAACACGCGGTCGATGCCCACCACCTTGCCGGCCGCCCGGCCGTCATCGGTGAACGACGCGTGCATCTCGAACGGAGGGTTGACCTTGACGTACTTGGTGCAGTTGTAACCGCTGGCCGCCCGCGATCCGTTGATGGAGTTGATGGACGCATCCGTCACGGAGTCGACGGGATGGTTCTCCGAGATCACCATCAGTCGATTGCCGCGACTGGGCTGAAGGCCCACGGTGCCCATCAGCAGTCGGTTGATGACGCTGCCCTCCACGTACATGGTGTTGGGCGTCATCTCGTTGATGTCGGACGCATTGACCACGTTGGGGTGCGTCACCAGCGTGTCGCAGGTGCTCGCGAGCAGCCGGGCTGCGGGCGTGGCGTCGCCGGCGTGTGCCCCGTACTCGGCACCGATGCCGGTGGGCACGATCATCACGATGTTGAAGTCGCCGTCGGCGAGGCAGTCCCGTTGCCGGTACGCGAAGATCGACTCGGGCTGGGGAAAGTCGTCGGCCCCTTCGAGCACGGCGATGTCGCAACGGTAGGCGTCGGCGGTGGTCTCGTTGACCACGAAGCGGGTGGGCAACACGTCGTCGCCGAGCCGCGCCTTCATCTCCTTGGCGAAATGGGCGATGAGGTCGGCGCCATCCTTGGGAATGGGCAACAGGACGGTTTCTTCGCGAACGTTCAGCATGTCTTCATTTTCCTTGGAGCGACTCCGACGGACCGGTGAAACCACCCTGCCTCGTCGCCTGGTCGCGGACTTTTCGTACAGACGAGACACTCTCGAGATCGAAGGGCGCTTCATCCAGCGCGCCCTTCGCGAGCGCACGCTCCCCGAGGAACGTGGCTTGGCTCCCGAGCTCTCGTTCGATCTTCAGAAGGCGGTTGGTCACGCCGCCCACGGTGTCTTCTTCTCGGATCTGACCCGTGGCCAAACCCACCGCGTAGTCGGCGATGGCCACCCCCTCGCCACGGCTCTTGCACGGCAAGACGCGGTACCCATTGGCCTTGGCCAACGACACGGCGTCGAAGGCCTCGGTGATGGTGCCCACCTGGTTGACCTTCAGCACCATGCCGTTGGCGGCACCGAGCGCAATGCCCTGGCGCAGCCGCTCCGGATTGGTGGAGAAGAGGTCGTCGCCGACGATCTGAATGCCCAGCTCGCGGGTCAGGTAGGCGTGACCGTCGTAGTCCACCTCGTGCAGAGGGTCCTCGATGACGACGAACGGATAGGCCGTCACCATCTCTCGATAGATCTCTATCAGGTCGTCGCGCGTCTTCTTTTCGCGCGAGAAGAGACCCACGAAGCACCCCTCGTCCTTGTCGAAGTAGGTGTCGGCGGCGACGTCGACCTGTAGGCCGACCCTTCCGGTGTAGCCCTTGTTGTCGATGGCCTCGACCATCAGGTCCCACAGCTGCCGGTCGTGCTGAATGGTGCCGGGGTGCAGCATGCCGCAGCCCTGCCAGCTCTCGACCTGGTAGCGCTCCCACAGCAGGCGGAAGTACTCGCGCGAGCTCTCCCAGCCGGCGTAGATCGCATCGCTGTAGGTATCGAAGCCGTAGCAGACCATCGAGTAGGTCGGCTTGGTGCCGCCGAGCGCACACCCGCCATAACGCCGCCCGCCCATCACCGTGGTCACACTCGGCACCGGCAAGACGTACTCGGTCGTCGCGCTCTGCTGACGAATGTGCTGATAGAGGGGAATGCCGAGCGCAGCCGCGCCCGCGCGCAGCACAGCCCCCGAGACGCTTCCGGTGGCGTTGGCCCCGAGGCGCTCCTTCAGCGCGGTACCATCGAGCTCGAGCACGACCTCGTCCACCGAGCGCTGGTCGGTCGCGTCGAGTCCCACGAGCTTGGGCCCGATGGTCTCCACGACGTTGCGAACCGCGGTGCTCATGCCGCGTCCGGCCCACGCGGCCTCGTGGTCACAAACGACGACCGCCTCGAACTCGCCCACCGAGATCCCGGCCGTGGCGATACCGACCCCGACCGCGCCCCCGCTCGTGACCACGGTGGTCTCGATCCCGGGATGGCCCCGCTCGGTGTAGATCTGGCGGGCCGTCACGTCGACGATGGTCGCGCGGACTTGTTTGCAATCAGCCTTCATCTGCTTCTTCTCAGCGCAGGCGTCTGGTTCGACACTCGATGGGCGGGGAGAGCGACCTCACAGCTCATCGGCGGCTAGGGACGAAGACCGTCGACGCGCTCAGCCCACGGGGCGAGCACCGATCCCTGCAACGTCCTGACCCTTCGCACTGTGATGCGTTCCACGGTTCA
>JAUHZF010000043.1 GCA_030426145.1 Polyangia bacterium | reverse complement strand
CGCGACAAGAACGAGGTGCTGCAGGAGTACACCCAGTGGCACAACGTCTCCTATTGGGGAAACGGCGCCGAAGGCCTTGCGCGCATCCTCAGCAAGGGTGACCGCATCGTGGTCGAGGGCCGCCTCGAGACCCACACGTACGAGGACGACAACGGCAACAACAGGTCCTACACCGAGGTGAAGGCGCGCGAGATCATGCTCGCGGGCGGCCCGCGTCGGCGGACGGGGGGGATGACCGCGGGCGACTTCCGCGAGGAGCCCGCGATCGCCATCACCTCTCGCCCCAAGAGCGAGCTGCCGAGCCGCGAGGCCGTCCTGTAGGTGCGGACATGCCGCCTCGCCCGAGGGCTTCTCGGGCGGGGCGGCGTGGGGACGATGCGGTACCATGACGGCCATGACCGAGGCGCCCAGCGTCTACGAACGCGACGACCGGCCCCGTGAGGACCACTTCGTTCATCTCCGCGGCAGCTGGGACGACTACGAGCGCGTTCTCGAGATGCGCGGCGACAGGTCTGCCCCGCGGATTTGCTTCGACGGCGAGGTCATCGAGATCATGAGTCCCTCGAAGAACCACGAAGGGCTCAAGTCGAGGCTCGGGCGCCTCGTCGAGGCCTATTGCCTCGAACGCGACATCGACTTCGAGACCGTGGGTTCGTGGACGCTGAAGGACGCGCAGCTCGAGCGCGGAGCCGAGCCGGACGAGTGTTACCTCATCCAGTCCGTCGACCCCACGTGGTCACCCATGACGGACGAGGATGACGGCACCGGTCGGCCCGACCTCGCCATCGAGGTGATCTGGACCTCGGGCGGGCTCGACAAGCTCGAGATCTACCGGCTGCTCCGCGTGCGCGAGGTGTGGATCTGGCGCAAGGGCATCATCACCACCTGGTGGCTGGATGACGACACCCTCCAGTACGTGGGGATCGACGAGAGTCGGGTCCTGGCCGGGATCGACCTGAAACAGCTCATGCGCTTCCTCGAAGCCCCGACCACCGCTCAGGCCATCCGCGCCTACCGCGCCGCGCTCGGAGGCTGAGCTCGGAGGCTGAGCCCGTAGGCGTGCCCGTCGCCGGCTCAGCTGGCCACGTGCCAGCGGCCATCTCGCTTGACCACGGCGACGACGAGCCGATGCTCGTTCGCGAAGCGTACGGTCGCGCGGCCACGGTCGCCATCGAGGGTCATCTCGAGCTGCTTCACGTGCTTGGCGACGTCCCGCTTCTCCAGCAGGAGCCATACCGGATCGGAGGCGCGCATCTCCTCCGAGACTTCGCCGTAGGCGCCTCCGCAGGCAGCGGCGGGGGCGGGGGTGGCAGCGATGAAACCGAGGGCGAGGGCGAGGGCGTAGATGGTGGTGCGATGCATGTTTGTGACTCCTTGTTTGGGGTTCTGCAGGGTCAACGCGGCCGATCCGGGGGTGGCGCAAAAAAAGTGGCCTGCGCGTGCAGAAAGTGGTCCCGGGCCTGCACCGGGTGACGCGCTAAGCTCTTCCCCATGTTCCGGAACGTCCTTCTCGTCGGCTTGAGCGCCACGAGCGCCCTCGGCTGCGGAGGCTTCACCGAGCCACCACAGCTGACCGCCACGGGTGGCTACGCCGACACCACGGCGCTGCTACGCGCGGTGTTCGAGCGACTGCCCAGCGCCGATGCCGACGGCCTCACCGAGCTCGCCCTGCAAGCGCGGCGCACCCCCGGCATCTCGGACGCCGGTCGCTACCAGAACCCCGAGGGCATGATGCTGCGCTTCGACCCCGCGCTCGATGCCGAAGACGTGGCCTTCATCGCCGGCTGGGACGACGTCTTCATCCTGCCTGGTCCCAGCGACGCGGACCCCTACGTGCTGAGTCTCTTCCAGCAGATCCGCCCCTTGGCTGGCTCGTACCAGCAGCTCTCGCTCACCTTTCCCACCGCAGGGACGTGGAAGATCTTCGCCGAGGTCGACGACCCGCCGCGCGGTCCCTTTCCCACGTGGGGTAACGGCGCGACCGGTGCCTACCCGCTCGTCGACTACCCGGTGAAGGTCAACACCCTCACCGTAGTCGACAAGCGTGAGTAGGGACGTTGTCGACGCAGGCCACCTCAATCACACTCGACGCCCATGTTCGCACGTCCCCTCGTCTGGCCCTGCCTCCTCATCGTGCTCGCGGGGTGCGGGCAAGAGTCCCCGGCACCACGGCCGGCATCGAGCGCCGTGGCCTCAGCCACGACGTCGCCGCCGAGCTCGCCCCCGACGCGAGGAGCCAACCGTAAGCGCACGGTCTACGTCCCGGCCTACTCGCACCTGCGCACCTCGCGAAACAAGCCCACGCTCTATTCGATCACGCTGAGCGTGCGCAACGTCGACCCCACGGCCTCGGTGAAGCTGACCCACGTGGACTACTTCGACACCTCGGGACACCGTGTGCGCAGCTACCTGTCGACCCCGCAAACGTTGGCCCCGCTCGAGACCGCCGAGTTCTTCGTCGAGAGCAACGACGACGCCGGCGGCTCGGGTGCCAACTTCCTGGTCTATTGGGAAGGGCCTTCCGACGCCCACGCCCTGCTGACCGAAGCCGTGATGGTCGGCTTCATCGGAGCAGGCTACTCGACGTTCAGCTCCCGCGGGGTCGAGCTGCCGGCGCGCCCCGACATTCCCGAGGGCATCGCCCCCGCGGCGGCGTCTGGGAGCGCACCCTCCCCCGCTCCGACGCCCGAGCCCGCGTTCGACGGCTACTGATCGCCGCCGCGCAGAAGGACGCGCGTCGCCGCCTCGAGCGCCGACGCCGTCCCGGTGATGGCGAGAACGTCTCCGGCGCCGAGCTCCTCGCGACCCGTCGGGAGCACGACGCGATCCCCCGACCGATAGATGGCGACCACCGTCGCTCCCGTACGCGCCCGCAGATCGATGTCGGCCAGCGTCTGGCCCACCGCCTGGCTCTTCGCACCGAGCTCGACTCGTGCGACCGCATCGAGGCCTGGCAGCAAGGCCGGGTTGGACAGGCGGGTGCTCTCAGCCGGCCCTGGCTCCGAAGGACCTTCGGCGGGCGCCAGCGCACGAGCGATGCGCTGCGCCCCCGAGAGAAAGTCCCCTTCGAGGCCCTGACGACTGCGCCACACGACGACGACCGCAAGGCTCGCGAGAAGCACCGCGACGAGCCCGACCGCGGGACGCGCAAAAACGGGTCGCAGCACCGCCATCGATGGCAACACGAGCCCCACCCCGATGCAGGCATAGACCATGGTCCGCATCGCGCGCCCCACGGCGGGGCGCACCGGCGCCCCAGGAGGAACCAAAGTCTTCTCCGCGAGGCGCCCGAGGGCGACGCTGTTGCGCACCAAGCCCACCGCGAAGGGTAGCGCCACCAACAGAGCACCGGCCACGACCACTGCATTTGCCCGCTCGCCGAGCGCGCCGCCGTGCTCGACGAGCCAGGCCTCGGCACGGCCAAAACCGTACGCGAGCAGCGCCGCAAGCACGATCAAGACCGTGCCGTCGAGGATGATGGCCCGGAGCGCACGGCGGATGGGACCGGGCGCGCTCCCCCCGACCACGAAACGCTCGACCCACTCCTCGTAGAGACTCAGGAAGCGACGGGTGGGACCAGGGATGGTGCGATCCAGCCAGCTGACGGCGCGTGGGGCTAGCCCCAGCGCGAGGGGCGTGGTGAACGATGTGAGCACCGCCACCGTCACCAAGATGGGCTGAAGCTCTGGGCGCGCCACGCCCGCCGCGAGTCCGATCCCGCCGATGATGAACGCGAACTCGCCGATCTGCCCCAGGGCGAGCCCCGCCGACAGCGACCGACGAACGCCATTGCCCGAGAGCACACCGCCCAGCGTGACGCTCGCGACCTGGGCGACCAGGACGAAGAGGGTCACCACGAGGGATGTCGGCAGGTGCTCGAGCGCGAGCCGCGGGTCGACGGTCATCCCGACCGAGACGAAGAAGATCGCGGCGAACATGTCACGAATGGGCGCGATGCGATGCTCGGTGGGGTGCCCCCGCCCCGACTCTGCAACCAAGATCCCCGCGATGAACGCCCCGAGCGCAACGCTGTAGCCGGCATGTTCGGCAAGCAGCGCCATCGCGAAGCACAGACCCGTAGCGGCCACGGTGCTGGTCTCTGGGCTCTCGAGTCTGGCGACGGCACGCACGAGAGGGGGTACGAGCAGGAGCCCACCGGCGATCATGGCCAGCAGCGTGAGACCAAGCATGCCGAGGGTGCGGCCCATCTCCCCGACCGTGAGCTCCCCTCCCGCAGCAACGGCCGTCATGGCGGCCATCAACGCGATGGCGGCCACATCCTGAAAGACGAGGATCCCGAGGATGTGGTCCCGCACGTCGTCTTCGGGGGGGCGCTGGGCGAAGGCGCTCGTTACGACCATGGTGCTCGAGATGCAGATCGCGCCGCCGAGAAAGAGGGCCTCCACCGAATTCCACCCGAGGGCGATCCCGAGCGATGCGCCGCCCCACAGGAGGGCTGCGATTTGCACCAACCCCGAGAAACCACTGGTCGGCAGAACGCGGGCCAACTTGGAGAGGCGAAACTCCAGCCCGATGCTGAACATGACGAGCACCACGCCGAACTCAGCCATCGCCGCAACGCGCCCCTCGTCCGCGAAGATGGGTACCGGAAGGTAGGGCCCGACGATGAGACCAGCCGTGAGGTAGCCGAGGATCGACGACTGTTTGGCCAGGCGTGCGAGCACGCTCGTGACCGCGCCCACCCCGAGCACAGTCGCGAGGTCGGCCACGAAGTGGCTGCCGCTCATGGGCGGCTCGGGTTGAAAGGGGTCACGTCCACACGCAGGTTGTAGAGCAACCCGTAGACAGGTGCAGCTACCGAGAGAGCGCGGGGGGCGAAGATCCATGGAAGCGTAGCGAAGCTCCGGGGACCGAGCTCGTAGGGCACCACGGACCACCGGCGACCTCGGCCATGGAACCACGAAGGCCGACCTCTCTCGGGAGAGGCCGGCCTCGATGTCATCTCGCTGAAGCGTGTCAGCGAGGTTCGGCGGCGTTCACCCGGAGCTGGCGGCTCTGGAAGGTGTAGCCGTCGAGGGCCTCGATGGCCTTCTCGGCCTTCTCGGCCTCGGCGAGCTCGACGAAAGCGAAACCGCGGGACTCGCCGGTGTTGCGGTCACGGGGCACGATGGCGTCGTTCAGGGGGAATCCGCGCTCGACGAAGAAGGCGCGCAGCTCGTTCTCCTCAACGTCCGAGTGGAGGTTGCCCACGAAGAGACGGGGGTTGGCCGAGGCCCGGCCACGGGCCTCTCGCGCGCCGGCGTTCTGGGGACGCATGGCACGCTCCACGGCGCGCATTACCTCGTCTTCGGTGGGCTTGTAGGAGGTCGGGGCGTCCTCGATGTCCATGAACACCGGCCCCCCTGGGTTCGAAGCCCGCGCGGCTTTTTTCTCACGCTTCTGGGCCTTCTTCTCCTTCTTCTCGAGCTCTCGCTTCCGCTTCGCAAACTGTCGGTTCCTGTTCCTGGCCATTCGTCAGCTGTTCCTCCTGTAGCCCTTACCGCTACGCTCTTCCCGCGACGCACCGGTCGGACAGGAGCAGCGGATTGCTGCTCCCTCGGGGGCCACTTGATGTTTTCGAAAGTGGGTAATCTCTCATTCGGTTCGTTCAGTGGAGGGTCGAAAACCAAGGGGCAAGTAGACCCTTGGTGCGGTGCTCGACGCCTCGCCCCGTCTCGGAAGAAGTGGGGCGACCACGTGCAACGAAACGAAGAGCATGTTGGATTGACACCCGGTCCCTAGCACAACCCGACCATGGCTGCCTCATCACTAAATGCACCACGTGGGAAGTCGCGTCGCGGCGCTCGCGTTTCTGCCGACATGGTGCGTGCTCTCGCCTATTTCTTCGCGCCCACGGTGCTCCTGACCGCCTGTCCGAGCCCGACGCCGCAGGCCGATCCGCCGGTCGAAATCCGCCCCGACCCCCATCCGACCGAGGTGGCTCCAGCCCCTCCACCTCCCAAAGCACCGGCGTCGCTGACCCAGCTCGCCGAAGTGATCCGGGTGGCCTTCACCGAGCGCAACGGCGAAACGCTCGCGCGCCACGCCAGCGTGCATGGCGTCCGCTTCAGCCCCTACGCATGGGTTTCGCCGGAAGATGACGTGGTCCTGACCCCTTCGGAGCTGCGTGGCGCCTTCGAAGACCCCAAGGTTCGCACCTGGGGCACCTACGACGGCAGGGGCGATTCCATCGACCTCGCCTTCGCCGACTACGTGAAGACCTTCGTGACCCCCGACGCCTTCGTGCCCGGCAACCGAGTGACGTCGGAGAAGCACTCGGCGAAAAACCTGGGGCACATGGGCTCCGGCCATACGAAGAGCAACGTGCACGAGACCTACCCCGATGCGACCTGGATCGAGCTCTACGTGCCCGGCCGCAACCCAGACTACGAGGGCATGGACTGGGTTCGGCTCGCCCTCGTGTTCGTACGCGAAGGTGGAACGCAAAAGCTGCGGGCCGTGGTTCACGATGAATGGACGATTTGAGGCCCGCGTGGGCTAGAAAACCCAAGCCATGAGCCACTTCACCGCTCCCGTAGAACGCCACATGTCTTCGCCCGTGCACACGGTGGAGGCCTCTCTGTCTCTGCCCGAGGTGCACACCGCCCTCGAAGCCCATCGCGTCTCGAGCGTCGCCGTTGTCGAAGGCGGTCGGCTCGCCGGCGTCATCACGCGAACGGATCTACTACGCGTAGGACAGCGCGAGACGGGTCGTCGACCGGGCTCACCGCTGCTCACCTTCCCCGAGCAGCCGGTGTCCGAGGTGATGACGAAGGAGGTCGTCACCGTATCGCCGCTGACCAACCTCCGCATGGCCTCCCAGAAGATGGTCGACGGGCACTACCACCGCCTCTTCGTGGTCGACGATGACGGCAAGCTCGCGGGCGTCGTGAGCACGCGCGACGTCATGACGGCCGTGGCCGAGCAGCGCCTCCGTCAGCCGCTCACCGAGTACATGAGCAGCCCCGTTTTCACCATCCGCGCCGAGGAGCCCGTCGGCATGGCCACCGAGCGCCTCGGCAACGCCAAGGTCTCGGGACTGGTCGTGCTCGACGACGAGTGGCCGGTCGGCGTCTTCACCCAGGTCGAGTCTCTGCTCTCCTCGGCGGCCCCGCGCGATACGCCGGTCGAAGAAGTCATGAGCCCGTCGCTGGTCTGCATGCAGCAGGACACGCCGCTCTACCGTGCCGCGCAGCAGGCCGCTGCTACCAGCGTGCGGCGCGTGCTCGCGCTCGACAAGCGTCGTGTGACTGGGATCATGACCGGCCTCGACTTCGTTCGCGCTGCGCTTTGATCGCGCGTGTCGCCAGAGGGCGCGCGGTCGTGCTCGTGAGCCTGCTCGCCGGCTGCGGCCCTGCGCCGACGCCGGCCCCAGCCCCCCTCCCCGCTCCGACCCCGACCGTCGCGCCATCGGCGACGGCCGCGGCGAGCCCAGTCCCGGCACCGCCACCGGAGCCCGCGCCGCTATCGGAAGCGGCCCTTCGCGCGCACGTCGAGGCCCTCGCGGCACCCGAGCTGCGCGGACGCGGGAGCGGAACCGAAGACGAGGCGGCCGCAGCGGCGCTGATCATCGCGCGCCTGAAGCAGTGGAGTATCGCCCCCGCCGGGGACGACTACCTCCAGACCTTCAAGCTGAGGCCCGACTCGGGTCGCGAGAGCGCCAACATCATCGCCACGCTCCCGGGACGCGGTGCGCTCGCGAACGAGGTGGTGGTCTTCGGCGCTCACTACGACCACCTCGGCGTCCGCCACGGCGAGGCCTACCTCGGCGCGGAGGACAACGCTTCGGGGGTGGCGGCCGTGCTCGAGGGCGCGCGCGCCCTCGCGACCGAGTCGAGCCCCCGTCGCGAGGTGCTGCTCGTCTTCTTCGGCGCCGAGGAGATCGGCCTCGTGGGGAGCCGCTACTACGCCGAGCACCCCGTGCGGCCCATCTCGCAGACCGTCGCCATGGTGAACGTCGACATGATCGGCCGCCCCATCGGCGACCGGGAGGGGCTTCGTCTGTTGCGCTCGCTGGTGAAGCTCGACCCCGACGCTTCGCTCGGGGTGCTCGGGACCGCCGACCGACCGGTCATGCGCGAGGCCGCGGAGGGGGCATGTGCGACCGAAGCGCTGCAGCTCTGGGCCACCGAAGATTTCCCCGCGCCCATCCGGCGCGTGCTCGAGGCCTTCTCCGAAGGACGGGGCGACAGCTTCAGCTTCGAAGACGTCGGGGTGCCGGCCCTCTTCTTCGGTGCCGGCGAGTCGGACGACTACCATCGACCGACCGACACGCCCGACAAGCTCCACTATCCGCTGCTCACCCGACGCGCACGGGCCATCACCGACGTGGTGCGCCGCCTCGCGACGAGCCGCGAGCGCCCGCGGCGGCCCAACCCCTGACGTCTCGCCGGCCCTTGTCGCCCGGCGCCGCCCGCAGCACGCCATGCGACATGAGCCTCGAAACCCTCTCTCTGCCCGACTTCGCCGCCTTCCTCCGAGAGCGCGGAATCCGACGCTTCGCGCTCGTGACCCGCGACGGGGGCGTGCGCGCATCGCACGAAGCCCTGGCTCCTTTGGCCGACGCCATGGCGAAGAACGCCGTCGACTACGACGGGCACGAGGGCTTCTTCGCCGAGCTCTGCCCCGAGACGGGGGTGCTCTTCGGAGCCTGCGTTCATCGCACGTGTCGCGGTCAGGGCGCCGGCGGCGTGCGCAACTGGCGCTACGACACCGTGGGCGACTTTCTGCGAGACGGCATGCGCCTCGCCCAGGGCATGACCCTCAAGAACGCCCTCGCCGGGCTGTGGTGGGGTGGCGGCAAAGGGCTCATCGCCGCCCAGGGACTGAACCCCGAAGCGTCTTCCCCAGAGGTTCGACGCGCGATCTACACGCGCTACGGCGACTTCATGACGAGCTTGCGCGGATGCTACGTCACCGCCGAAGACGTGGGCACGTCGGTGGAGGACATGGCGGCGATCTTCAGTCGCACCCGTTTCACCACGTGCATTCCGGCGGAGCTCGGCGGCTCGGGCAATCCATCTGCTCCGACGGCGCTCGGCGTCGTTCGCGGGATGGAGGCGGCCCTCGCCCATCGAAACATGGGCACCGTCGAGGGCAAGACGGTCGCGATTCAAGGACTTGGGCACGTAGGTGAGCCGCTCGTCGACTACCTGCACCAAGCCGGGGTGGCGCGCATCGTCGGCAGTGACATCGACCCGGCCGCGGCGCGCCTCACCAAAAAGTACCCGCGCCTCGAGGTGCAGATCACCGAGCGCGGCGACGAGGCGATCCTCGGCGCGGAGGCCGACGTCGTCGCACCATGCGCCGTAGGCGGTGTTCTCCACGAGGGCACCATTGCCGCCCTGAAGGCGCCCATCGTCTGCGGCGCCGCCAACAACCAGCTGCGCGACCCTTCGGCCGATGGCATGCGCCTCCACGCGCGGGACGTGACCTACGTGCCCGACTTCCTCGTCAACCGGATGGGGATCGTCAACTGCGCAGACGAGGCCGCAGGCTACGTAGACGACGACCCGCGCTACGACGATCACCTCGGCCGAGCGCACGACAACTCCGTCTATCGACTCACGCTCCAGGTTCTCCAGCGTGCGGCCACCGAGGGTCGCGCAGCCTCCGACATCGCCCTGGAGCTCGCGACGGAGCGGTCGCTCGAACTCCACCCCATCTTCGGCCACCGGGGTCAGCGCATCATCGACAGCCTCGTCGCGCGCGGCTGGGCGGACTGACGACGCGCCCGCGGCGGTATGATGAAACGCGAGAGCTTGGAACGGTCCCTGCAGACACCTGCCCGAACATGAACGACACCCCTCGACGAAGCGTGCCAGTCGGCTGGCGCAAGCCCTCGAAGTGGCTCAGCATGGCTCTGATCGCCCTCAGCCCCGCCCTCAGCGGCTGTGGCCCCGACGATCCGGACCCGCCGCCCGAAGAGGGATGGAGCGAAGCCTTCGATGCCACCTCCTCGGGCTGGCTCCTCAACGTGTGGGGCTCGTCGGGAGACGACCTCTGGGCCGTGGGCGGCCCTCGGGACAGCGGCGTGATCTGGCGCTGGGACGGCACGAGCTGGGGAGAAGTCGACCCCGGGATGCAGGTCCCGTTGGTGAACTGGACCGTCGGCTTCGGGCCCGACGACGTCACATTCGTAGGGGATGGTGGCACCGTCCTGCACTACGACGGCAGCAGCTTCACCCCCCAGGCCACCCCCACGGACCAAAACCTGTGGGGCGTGTGGGGCGCGAGCCCCGACGATCTCTGGGCCGTCGGAGGCAACGGCCGCATGCCGGGCGACCAGGTGATTCTTCGCTACGACGGCAGCGCGTGGACCGAACTCGCCTCCCCCATGCTCGAAAAGCCCGGCGTTTCTGCGTACTTCAAGGTTTGGGGCACCGGCCCCGACGACGTCTACATCGTCGGCTCCAGGGGGGTCGTGCTGCATTGGGACGGGAGCGCGCTCACCGAGCAGCTCGTGGGTGCGAGCGATGATCTCATCTCGCTTTGGGGCACCGGTCCCGACAACATCGTGGCCGTGGGTGGCCGGGGCAACGGGATCGTGTCTCGCTTCAATGGCACAGACTGGCGAACCGAGATCTTGGCGCCCCTCCCGGGCTTCAACGGGGTCCACATGTCGGATCCAAATGTCGCGACCGTGGTGGGCGTGAGGGGCACGATCATCGAGCTCGACGTCGAGACGCTCGCCCCAACCGACCAGAGTTACGACACCCAGCTCGACCTCCACGCCGTCTTCCGCGATCCGAGCGGGAGGTTGACCACCGTTGGCGGGAGTCTTGCTTCCATCGAACCTCCATACCGGGGCATCGCGCTCTGGTTCGAGTGAAGATGGCTTCGCCCCCCCACGATGAGTGAGAGATTGAACATGGCTTACGCGCGCACTTGGGCAACGTTGGTGGTCGCTTCAGCACTCGCGGGGTGCGGTCCGAGCGACGATCCCATCGAACCCGCCGTGCTCGCAGAAGGCGTGTTCGGGCCCCTCGGCACGGTGCGTCCCAACGCCACCCCGGAGCAGATGGCCTCCTTCGAGCGCGGCCGCGAGGTCGCCCTGCAACGCCTGACGCCCGAGCAGGGATTCGGGCCTCAGTTCAACGCGAGCTTTTGCGTCACCTGTCACGAGAAGCCGGTCTTCGGCGGCAGCGCTGCGCGGTACCGCAACTTCGTCATCACCGCGCAAACGCTGAGCGACGGCTCACAGTCGCCGTTGGGCAAAGGCGGGGTTCAGAACCACTACACGCTCGGCCAACCCGCCTACCTCTCCACCGATCCCAACGCCAACACCTTCCTCACCCGCAACCCCATCCCCTTCTTCGGGGTGGGTCTGCTGGCGGAGATCTCGGGCGAGGAGATCTCCAAGCGCGCCGACCCGGACGACGCCGATGGCGATGGCATCAGCGGCCGCGTGAACACCGACCGTGGCTTCGTGGGTCGGTTCGGACGGAAGTCACAGACCGTCAGCATCGAGGGCTTCATCCGCGGTCCCCTGTTCAACCACCTCGGCATCACCACCGAGCCCCTCAGCCAGGACGAGAAGGGCAATCTGCCGGTTCCCTCCGCCGCGTCGGGCTCCTTCCTCGCCGACGGTGACATCGGGGTCGTGCAGCAGGCCCAGGCCGCCGCGCCCGACGAAGCGAACTTCGACGACGACGGCGTCGCCGATCCGGAGATGCCTTCACAGGACCTCTTCGACCTCGTCTCCTTCTCGATGTTGCTCGCTGCCCCGCAACCGGCCGAGGTGCTGACGCCGGAGCAGGAGGACGGCAAGAAGCTGTTCCGCGAAGCGGGCTGCGAGGGTTGCCACGTGCCCGCGCTCGAAGGACCGCGCGGGCTCATCCCCGCCTACAGCGACCTGCTCATCCACGACATGGGTGAGGAGCTCGCCGACGGGCTGATCCAAGGCGCGGCGAGTGGCAGCGAGTTCCGCACCCAGCCGCTTTGGGGCGTCGCCGCCGTCGGCCCCTACCTGCACGATGGTCGCGCCGACACGCTCGATGATGCGATCCGAATGCACGCCGGCGAGGGCACCAACGCCCGTGACGCCTACGTCGCGCTCTCGACCGAGCAGCAGGCGTCGATCATCGCCTTCCTCGGCTCTCTCGGTGGCGCAGAGATGGTCAGCGAGGGTCTCATTCCTCCCGAGACGCCGATGGCGGACGTGGGGAGCTACGGTGGTCCCTTCCGCGACTTGTCGACGGCAGAGGCCGACCGCTTCCTCCGGGGCCGCTCGGCCTTCGACCGCGACCGCTTCCTCAGCGAAGGCCTCGGCGAACGCTTCAACGGCGACTCGTGTCGTGCCTGCCACTTCGACCCCGTGCCCGGTGGCGCAGGCCCGCTCGACGTCAACGTCGTGCGCCAGGGGATCTTCGACGCCAACGGGTTCACCGCCCCGGCCCTGGGCACCGTGACCCATCGTCACTCCGCGGCCACCGACGCCCGCAACCCGGTGGACGACGCTGCCAACTTCTTCGAGCAGCGACAGACGCCGCCGCTCTTCGGTCTCGGACTCATCGAGCAGATCCCGGATGCGACCATCCTCGCCAACGAGGATCCGAACAACACCACGGGGATCAGCGGGCGCGCGAACATCCTCCCGGGGGGCCGCGTGGGACGCTTCGGCTGGAAAGCCGACGTTCCCAGCGTGGACGAGTTCGGTCGCGACGCGACCTCGACCGAGCTCGGCCTCACGCTTCCGGAGCAAATGGGACTCACCTTCGGCCGCACCACCGACGGTGACGACGTGGCCGACCCCGAGGTCCAGCTCGACGAGCTCGGCGACATGGTCTTCTGGTTGAAGATGCTCGCCGGTCCGCCGCGCCAGCGCACCGACACCGCGGCCGAAGATCAGGGCGAGGCCCTCTTCGCCACCGCGGGCTGCGACGGTTGTCACATCCCCAGCATGCAGACCATGGATGGCATGCCGGTCGACCTCTACAGCGACCTCCTGCTGCACGACGTGACCCCGGCTGGCACCGACCGCGGCATCGCCTCCGCCGACGCGAGCATCACCGAGTTCCGCACCACGCCGCTGTGGGGCCTCGGCACGACCGCGCCCTACTGGCACGACGGTCGCGCCAGCACCATTGCCGCCGCCATCCTGCTGCACTTCGGCGAAGCGGATGCCTCGCGCACCGCCTACGAAGGGCTGACGCAGGCCGAGAAGGACGCGTTGCACGCCTTCCTCCAGTCCCTGTGAGACCCGCAGTCCTGTTGGCGTGGCTCGTGGCTTGCTCACCGTGCGAACAGCGCGCGGTGAGCGTCGGTGCCCTCGAGGTCTGCGCCGAGGTCGCCGACACCGAGGCCGCGCGGGCTCAGGGCCTGTCGGGGCGCGAAGCGCTCGAGGCGGATGAAGGGCTGCTGCTCGACTTCCCCATCGCGGATGAGATCTGCATCGTCAACGAGGGGGTGAGCTTCCCCATCGATGCGATCTACATCGCGCCCGACGACACGGTGATCGCCATCGCCCCCAACCTGCCCGCTGGCGACGCCACCCCGCGCTGCATCACGAATACGCAGCGTGTGCTCGAGGTGAACGCGGGGGTGAGCAGCACCGTCGCCATCGGCGATGGATTCACGTTCGACGACTGAAGCCCACACAAAATGCGAGGAGGTCGGTCCCGCATCGGGGCCGACCTCCTTTTTCGTTCGGAGACGAGGGCTCAGCGACGACGCTTCTTGTCGGGCGTCGAGATGTGAATGATGAGGCGCTTGCCCTGCACCTTGGCGAGGAAGGCCGGCACGTCTTTGCGGAACCGCAGGGTGATCTCGGCGCGGTCGGGGTAGTTCACCACGTTGACCGAGGTGAGGCGCTTGTCCTTGCGCGCGAGCCCAGCGGCGTTGCTCACGCTCTTGCGACCGGGGACCACGACCGTGAAACCGGTGGCGGTCTCCTTGCCCACGATCCCTTCGACGTTTCCATCCATCTTCAGGCGAAGCACGGTGGGGTTGGTGATCTCCCCAACCCCCCACTCGGTCTCTAGGGCCCCGAAGGTCTTCGCCGGCTCGGCCGGGGCGCCTTCCGCGTCATCGGCCGGCTCCTCGGCCGGCAACTCGCCAGGCTTGGCGAACTGCGGCGGCACCGGGACGGCCTCGGTGGTCGACAGTGGGGTCGCCCCGAAGAGCGGCACATCAGCGGTGGCCACGGGGTTCTGCCCCGGAGCGACGCCCATCTCCGGCGCCGGAGCTCCACCGGGAACCTCGGGGGCAGCCGACGTCGCGGTCGCGGGGTCCGCGTTCGGAGTCTCATCGCCCCCGCCCTTGATCTTCTGGCTCGCGAAGTAGATCGCGAAGACGGCCATCACGCCGAGCACGCCGCTGAAGAGCGCGCGCCGCTTGTCGCCCTTGGGCGCGGTCCCCTTCTCCTCGACCTCGGCCTCTTCACGATGCTGCCGGCGGAGGCGGCCCTTGGGGTCTCGCACGACGCGGCGGCCCTGGGTTCGGAGGGCTCCTCCGGGAGGGGGCGCGGTGGTGCGCTTGGGCCCCGCCGGCTTGGCGCGCCGCTGCTGCACGGCGGCGGCCACCTTGCCCACGGCCGAGCGGGCCCCCGACTGGGCGGTGGTGAGGGTCGGCTTGAGGCGGTCGGCGAAGGCGCTGGCCGCGCGGAGCCAACCCGCGGGCGCTGCGGCGGCCTCGATCGCTTCCTCTTCATCCTCCTCGTCGTCTGCGCCTTGCGCACGGTAGCCGTGGAGGTCCTCGTCCTCTTCGTCGTCGAGCTCGTCGCTCGCCTCGACGGCGGCGGGCGCCGGGGCCGGCATGCGCGCCACCCGTTCCGCCGGAACCTCCGAGACCGAAGCGCGGCCGAGTGACGGCGTGGGCTCGTTGTCGATCACCGTGGGCTCGGGGGTCGTCTCTTCGACGATCTCCTCCTTTGGCTCGGCGGCACGCACCACCTTCTTCTTCACGCGAATGGGCGCGGTGGTGAGATCGAGGTCCTCATCGGCGTAGCTGAGGGCGACCACCAGCTGCGGAACGTGCGTCTCCGGGTCGATGTCGACCCCCACGTGCTCGATGGTGGCCTGACGGCGGCGTCCTTGCTCCACGTCCTCGAGGTCGAGGGTGCGGCCCACCTTGAGGAACTCGAGGTTGGACCCCACGAGCACCTCTTCGACGGCGCTGTCGCGGACCCGAGCGCGCATCGGAGAGCCGAGACCGGTGATGTGCAGACGCACCCGCGAACCAGGCGTGGCCAGCGGCTCGGGCTCGGGTTCCGGCACGGGCTCGGGCTCAGGCTCAGGCTCGGGCTCGGCGTCGCAGATGTCCTCGAGGAGCTTCATGCCCTTGCGGTCCAACCCCACGAAGCGCAGGCCGAACTCGCCGGCGCGGCCATTGCGGTCGGTCCAGACCACTTCGCCTCGCGCGACGATCTCGCCGCCATGGCCGTCGAAGCGGCAGACCAGCTCTTCTCCCGGCTTGGGCATGTACGCCGTACGAAGGCGCATCCCGTCTAGGCAGAGGTCGACCGACTCGGCCTCGAAGCCCCCTACCGACGCGCTGCCGACCTCGACCAGCGCCTCGTAGCGCCGCCGAGGGGCGGTGTTGTCGCGTCGATCTTCCTGCGTGTCCGCGGCCTGCTTTTGCGTGCTGCTCATCGTCATGTCTCCCGGATGGTCGGATGAGCGCCTCCTCATCTGACCGTCACCACAGACGTCGGTACGAATTGTGGGCCGTATCGGCCAAGTTTCTGGGCCCGACCTGGGCAGCAGTACTGGGACGAACGTGTCACAATGGGTGGGATGAACGACGGTGAAGGCAGCCCCGGTGACGCGCCGGCGCAGAGCTCCGAAGCGAGCCCGGCTGAGGCTCCATCGACGAAGCCGACCGACCGGCTGCTGGTGCACAGCCGCAGCGACCACGGCTACCGCGTCCTTCGCCAGCGCGGCGACCAGGTCGAGCTCGGCGAGCTGCGCGGCCTGCAAGAGGGCAAGCCCATCACGGGTGAGATGGTCAACCTCAGCCCGACGGACCACGAGCGCGTCTTCGACGTCGAGACGGTGCACGCGCCGCCCCGGCGTGGGAAAGGCCCGCCGATGGTCGCGACCACGACCTATCGCGCCGGCTGGGACGCCATCTTCGGCTCCGCCGAGGGTAAAGAGGAACCTTCGGAAGTCGATCCCAAGCTCCTGAACTGATACGGCCTTTTCGTCGTGATTGGTCTCCCCAGCGACCGCCCCACATGGACCGCTCGCACGCTTGCCGAGTCGGTCGGCGAAGGCGTAGTGCGGGTGGTGGGCGCACGCGGCGCGGGCATCGCGCTGGCGGTGCGCGCCCTCTGGCGCCACCACGAGGCGCCGTTGGTGGTGGTGAGCAAGGACGTCGACACGGCACGAGCCCTGAAGGGCGACCTGTCCGTGATCTTGCCGGGGGTGAAGACGCTCCTGATGGAGGTCGGTGAGCAGAGCCCGTGGGCCGAGGCCGCTCCAGATCGGCAGGCCACCGAGCGCCGACTGGCTGGCCTCCATGCGTTGGGTCAGACCCCGCCCCCGGCCATCACCTTGGTGCCGGCGGCGGCGCTTCTGCGGCGGGTCATGCCGGCGGCCGAGGTGCTGCGACGCACGGTGTGCATCGCGCTCGGCGACGCGATGGATCGCGACCGACTCGTGCGGCGGCTCACCGACGCCGGATACCTGCGCGTACCCATGGTCGAGGACCCGGGGACCCTGGCCGTGCGCGGGTCACTGCTCGACGTATGGCCGCCCGGCAGCCCTCACCCGGTGCGGGTCGAGCTCGACTTCGACGAGGTGACGACCCTCAAGCGCTTCGACCCCGCCGACCAGCGGAGCCTCGACGCCATCGAGCGGGTCGCGCTGCCCCCGGCACGCGAGGCGCTCGCCGACGACGAAGAGCGCGGCGACGTGCGGCGACGGCTACGCGACCTCTGCGACGCGGTCGACATGCCCTCGAGCAAGGCCCGCAGCCTCGTGGAGGATCTGCTCGACGGACGCACCTTCTTGGGGTCCGAGGGCTTCTTGCCCGCCTTCACCGAGCTCGCGCCGCTGCTGGCGCAGCTTCCGACCGGGCGGGTGGTCATCGAAGAGCCCTACGCCGTGGCCGAGGTGCTCGAGGAGGAGTACGCCCAAGCGCAAGCGGCGGTTCAACACCGTGACGGCCAACCGCACTACCCCCTCGAAGACTTCTTCGTCACGCCTGAGGACGTCGGACAATGGCTGGCCCGTCGACCCGCGGTGAGCCTCATGGCGGCGCCCATCCTCGGGGGAGAGCACCAAGCGCTGCGAGCGCTGGGCGCGGTCGACGACGCGACCCCGAGCCTCGCGACCTACGACCAGCAGGAGCTGAGCCGCGCCATCGAGGCGGCGCGTAAGAACGAAGGTCAGGGAGCCGGGCTCGACCCGCTGCTCGAGCGACTGCTTCATTGGGGTGGCGAGGGCTACCGCGTGGTCCTGACGGCGCGCACCACGACGCAGGCCGAGCGGCTCACGACGATGCTCACGCACCGCGGCGTGGAGGTGGCCCTGCATCTCGAAGCCGATGACACCTTGCGGTGGCTCGACGGTCCCGCCGACGGGAGCATCCACGTGCTCATCGGAGGCCTGTCCCGGGGTGTGGTCGCCCCCGCCGAGGGTCTGGTCTTGGTCACCGAGGAGGACATCTTCGGGGCCCGCACGCACCGGCGGCGCAAGGCGAAGGTGCCCGGCAAGCGCCGCACACAGCAACTGCTCGAAGATCTGCGCTCGCTCGAGGTGGGCGACCACATCGTGCATGTCGACCACGGGATCGGTCGCTACGAGGGCCTCATCCACCGCACGGTAGGTGGGCACACCGTGGATCTCCTCGCGGTGGCCTATGCCGGCGGCGACAAGCTCTACCTGCCGGTCTACCGGCTGAACCAGATCCACAAGTTTCGCGCCGACGGCGGCGGCAACCCCAAGCTCGATCGGCTCGGAGGGCAGACCTTCGCCCGCACCAAGAGCAAGGCGAAGAAGAAAGTCCGCGACCTCGCCGATCAGCTCCTCAAGCTCTACGCAGAGCGCGAGAACGCGGAGGGCTTCGCCATCGGCCCGCCCGACGACGACTACCGCGCCTTCGAGGCAGCCTTCCCTTACGACGAAACCGACGATCAAGCTCGGGCCATCGAAGAGGTGGGGGTCGACCTCGAATCACCACAGCCCATGGACCGACTGGTGTGCGGCGACGTGGGCTTCGGAAAGACCGAGGTCGCCCTCCGCGCAGCCTTCAGGATGGTGATGGCCGGTCGGCAGGTGGCCGTCTTGTGCCCGACCACGGTGCTGGCGCAACAGCACGCCCGTACCTTTCGCGAACGACTGGGTGCCTTCCCCATCGAGGTGGCGGCGCTGAGTCGGTTCCAGGCGAAGAAGGAGCTCGACCGGGTGGTGCGCGGGCTGCGCGGGGGGAGCATCGACGTGGTGGTGGGCACGCACCGGCTGCTGTCGAAAGACGTGCACTTCAAGCAGCTCGGACTCCTGGTCGTCGACGAGGAGCAGCGGTTCGGGGTGGCGGCCAAGGAGCGGATCAAGGCGCTGCGCACCAACGTCGACGTGCTCACCCTCAGCGCGACGCCCATCCCGCGCACGATGCAGATGGCGATCACGGGACTGCGCGACCTGTCGGTCATGGCGACGCCGCCCGCGGATCGGCGGGCCGTGCGCACCGTGGTCACCCGCAACGACCCCGCCGTGCTCGGCGAGGCGCTCGAGCGAGAGCTGTCGCGCGGGGGTCAGGTCTTCTTCGTCTACAACCGCATCGAGGGTCTGCACGAGCGAGCGGGGGCGTTGCAGAAGCTGGTGCCGCATGCGCGCATCGCGGTGGCGCACGGGCAGATGAAAGAGAGGAACCTCGAGAAGATCATGCTCGACTTCGTCGAGGGCGACTTCGACATCCTCTGCACCACGGCCATCATCGAGAACGGCCTCGACATTCCCCGCGCCAACACCATCATCGTGGACCGGGCCGACCTCCTGGGGCTGTCGCAGCTCTACCAGCTGCGTGGTCGCGTCGGACGCAGCAAGGAGCGCGGCTACTGCTACCTGGTCTTGCCCCCGGGAGGCGGCGTGAGCGAGGACGCCCGCACGCGCCTCGAAGCCCTGCAGCGCTACAGCGACCTCGGCTCCGGCTTCCAGCTCGCGTCGTTGGACTTGGACATCCGCGGTGGTGGCGACTTGCTCGGGGCGGAGCAGAGCGGTGCCATCGCCTCGGTCGGCGTGGAGATGTTCGCTTCGATGCTGGCGGAAGCCTCCGCCGAGCTACGCGGTGAGGACGTGGAGCCGGAGATCGACCCCGAGCTCTCCTTCGACGTGGAAGCGCTGTTGCCCGAGTCCTACGTGGCCGACGTGGGCGTACGCCTGTCGCTCTACAAGCGCCTCGCGAGCGCGCTCACCCACGACGAGGTCGCGACGCTGGCCGAGGAGATGGAGGATCGCTTCGGTCGTCCGCCGCCCGAGGCCCGACGCTTCGTGCAGCTGATGACCATCAAGGTCGACCTGCGACGGCTGCGGGTCCTGGCCTGTGAGGCGAGCGCCAAGTCGGTCACCCTGCACCTGCGAGACGACACGCCCCTCGATCCCGCCAAGGTGATGGCCCTGCTCGCGGCGGGCAAGCTACCGCTCAAGCTCACACCCGACATGCGGCTGACCCGGCGCAACAAGCCGAGCGAGCTCTTCGCGAGCGGCATCGAAGCCACCCAACAGTTGCTGCGCGATCTAGCTCCTGCCCTCGACTGACATGCCCTACCGCGACGAATCCGACATCGACGGCGTGCTCCCTTGGGATACGGACCCACCCGAGCCCCTGCTCGAGACCCGCATCTTCACCGTGTTCCAACGCCGCGCCCGAAGCCGCCAGAGCACCAAACAAGGCGCCTTCGTCTACCTCGACGCCCCGGATTGGGTGAACGTGGTGGCGCTGACCCCCGACGCGGAAGTGGTGATGATCGAGCAGTACCGCCATGGTCTCGACCGGGTGACGCTGGAGATCCCGGGCGGCATGGTCGACCCGGGCGAAAGCCCCCTCGCAGCTGGCGTGCGCGAGCTCCGTGAAGAGACTGGATTCGCCGGCCCCGCCGCCGAGCACATCGGCCGCGTGTCCCCCAACCCCGCCATCCAGTCGAACTGGTGCCACACCGTCCGCGTCACCGACGTGACCCGCGTCGGCGAGCAACAGCTCGAGGGCAACGAGGAGATCGCGATCCGCCTCGTCCCCCTCGCCGACATCCGCCCTCTCATCGCCCAAGGCATCATCCACCACGCCCTCGTCGTGGCCGGTCTCTCTCACCACCTGATGTAGCCAAGTTCGAGGTTCGAGGTTCGAGGTTCGAGGTTCGAGGTTCCAGGTTCGAGGTTCGAGGTTCGAGGTTCGAGGTTCGAGGTTCGAGGACGAGAGCGAGACCGAGACCGAGAGCGAGAGCGAGAGCGAGAGCGAGAACGAGGTCGAGCCCGAGAACGAGAGGGTTCGAGCAGGGATATGTCGGTCTGAGTGCGACAAAGTCCGCAACAAGTGCACCTGTGGCGCGTCCTCGGGGCGGAGAGCTCGATGATGACGGCAGTGGCAGCGGCAGACTGGACGCACGAAGAGAGCGGCCCTCACCGTGTCCCGCGGCCTCAGATCCAAGCTGGCGATCTCGTCGACGGCTACCAGCTCATCCGTCCCATCGGCCGGGGCGGCACGGGCACAGTGTGGGCCGGACGGCGCCTGGTCGACGGTCGGCGGGTCGCCATCAAGGTGTTGTCGGGCCACGTGCTGGACCGATACCCCGAGCTCGCGGACCGCCTCATCCGAGAGTGGGAGGCCTGCTCGCGCATCGAGCACGACCGGGTGGTCACGGTCTACGGCTACGGTACCCATCTCGGCCTCCCCTACCTCGTCATGGACCAGGTCGAGGGTGAGACCCTCTTCGATCGGGTCCGACGCGATGGTCCCCTGTCTCTGGAGGAGACGGCCGCCATCGTGGCCCAGGTGGCCGAGGCCCTCGGGGCCGCCCACGACGCAGGCGTGATTCACCGCGACGTGAAAGCAGGCAACATCATGCTCGGCGACGACGGTGTGATGATGCTCGACTTCGGCTTCGCCAAGCTCGACGACGCGTCACGGCGCCCCCTCATCACGCAGGAGGGCACGTCCCTCGGCTCGCCGACCTACATGAGCCCCGAGCAGTACCTCGGATCGAGCAGGGTCGACCACCGCACCGACGTTTGGGCTCTCGCCGTGGTCGCCTACTTCGCGCTCACCGGAGCCTCCCCGTTCAGCGGACTCACCTTCGTCACCATCGCGGCCGAGGTCCTCGACCACCGCTTCACCGCGCCGTGCTTCATCAAGCCCGACCTCCCGGACGCCACGGACACCTTCTTTCAACGTGCCTTCGCGCGCTCGATCGACGATCGCCACCAGAGCGCGGGCGAGCTCGCCCACGACCTGACGCGGCTCGCCTCGCGGCCACCGCTCCGCCGCGGCCCCTCCGCCCTGGCGGTGACCGGTGATGGGCCTGATGCGCAGCGTCGGCGAAAGCAGATCGACACGGCCGTGCAGGCCGCGCTGCGTCCCCTTCAGCCCAGGCCATCGGCCTTTCGTTGGGGGGCCATCGCCTTCGCCTGCACCCTCAGCGCGTTGGTGGTCGGTGCGCTCGTCGCTCAGCTCGTCGGCTGAGCCTACATGCGCACCATCATCGCGCCCCAGGTCACGCCGGCCCCGAGCGCCGTCAGAAGCACCGTATGGCCATCCTGCACGCGGTCGTCACGCACGCCTTCGTCGAGCGCGATGGGCAGCGACGCGGCCATCGTGTTGCCGCACTCGGCCAGGTTGAGCACGAAGCGACTGAGTGGGAAGCCGAGCCGCTGAGAGATCGTGGTCACGATCTTCATGTTCGCCTGAAGCGGAATGACCCAGTTGAGTTCGGCGCTCGTGAGCCGCGCGGCCTTGAGG
The DNA here is from genome assembly GCA_030426145.1 of Polyangia bacterium. GTDB lineage: Bacteria > Myxococcota_A > Polyangia > Polyangiales > Polyangiaceae > JAPYTK01. Next base: position 15,351 of record JAUHZF010000043.1, on the reverse strand, counting down.
GCCTGCATCGAATAGCTGGTGAGGTGCTTCACGGTTACGCCGTAGAGCTCGCGTCCGTCGACCTCGAGGTAGTGCCGGCCCTTCTCGAGGGCTTCGACCGTCATCGGCTCCGCGGTGCCACCACCGGGGACTTGCATGAGGCCGGCGAGGCTCCCGTCGGCGTGGATCCGGCAGCTCAGGATCCCCCTGTCGTCGTGACTCGGCCCCACGACGACGGCACCCGCCCCATCACCGAACAGTGCTGCGCCGGTGCGGTCGGCAGGCCGAATGATGCGTGAGGGGCAGTCGGCCCCCACCACCAGGATCGTCTTGTAGGTGCCGGTCGCGACGAACTGATCCGCGATGCTGAGCCCATACAAGAACCCCGTGGAAGAGGCGTTCACGTCGAAGGCGGGGATGAGGTCCGCCCCGAGCTTCTGCTGCAGATGCACCGCAGACGCGGGCAGGGGCGAATCGCCCGTCGAGGTGGCGAGGATGATGAGGTCGAGGTCAGCCACGGAGAGGCCGGCCGCCTCGATCGCGCGCCGCCCCGCCGCGGCGGCCATGTCGCTCGTCGTCTCCCCTTCGCCCGCCACGTGACGCCGCAGGATCCCGGTGTGCTTCTCGATCCACGAGGCGGTGGTCTCGAAGCGCTCCTCGAGCTCGAGGTTGGTGACGACCCGCTCCGGAAGGTAGCTGCCCGTTCCCAGAATGCGACTTCGCGGGACCACGTGCTCGTGATGCATGAGAAGCGGCATAGCCGAAGCAGAATGAGGGCGCCAAGCGCCCCCGATGTCGGTGCACTTCCCCCGCTCGGGCTCGTTGCGCTACATTCGCGCCGCCCATGACGAAGGACGCCGACGAAGAGCGCGACGACGAAGCCCGTGAAGACGAGGACGAGGAGCGCGAGGAAGAAACCGAAGCGCCCGCGGACGACGCTGACGATGACGACGACGCAGACGCCGACGACGAAGACGCCGACGACGAAGACGCCGACGACGAAGACGACGACGACGACGACGAAGACGACGACGAGCCGTACGAGCCCCCCGCGCGGGTTCGACGCGGTCCACCGGCGCGAGCTCGACGGAAGCAGCAGAGCTCATCGACGCGAAACATCGTGCTCTTCGTGGTGCTCGTAGGCGGGCTGGCGCTGGCCTTCGGGGTGCTCGGCAGCCGCGGCGCGGGCATGCCGGGAGCGGCGAAGCCCAAGTGGAAGATCGGCCAAACCGTGACCGTGGAGCTGACGCTCGTCACCACCGACTACAAGGATCTGGCCTGCGCGATGAAGGACGAGGTCAAGGGTCACTACTGCGCCTTCGAGTCGGACAACAAGCGCCGCAGCAAGGGCGCCGACGCTCGAAAGGATCCTCAGGTCCTGCAGCCCTACACCACGGTGGATAACATTCAGCTCATCGCGTCAGGCGTGTGGACGAGCGAAGAGATGAAGAAGAAGCTGGAGAAAGAGAACTGGGAACGGCCCAGTCCCCGCTTCAGCGCCAAGTGCCGCTACAAGGTCGAGGGTCTCGCACGCGGAGCCAAGATCCAGTGGGGTCCCGGCAAGGGATGGATCCCGGCCAACGGCTGGTACGTGGGCCACATCGAGAGCTGCAAGCTCGGCGGCTGAATCCGCCCGCGGGCTCCCCTGAGCCTCGGTTCATGCGCCGAGGTTCATGGGACAGCGCAGCGAAATGGAGATGACGGGCTGAGCCTTCTGGGCTCAGCCCGTTTTCTTTTCCGCTCGCTGCTGCGCGTCTTGGTACACCCGCGCGATCTCTTGGTATCCAAGTCGCATCGGACGTACGAAGCCATCGAGGCCCCACGTCTGCCCGAGCTTCTCGTTCGCCACCGGGTCGTGCACCAAGGCCTCGAGTGCCTTGCGCAGGGTCATGCCGAGGTCGCGCTGGAGTCGCTTGTGAACCACGACGCAGTCGAGCGGAATGTGGCGGGTCTTGGCCACGACCACGAAGTCGGAATGCCCCTCCCGCTCGCCGACCTGTCCCTCGGGCTCATCGGCGATCTGCACCGAATCGACGAAGGAACTCGCCGCCGCCGCGAGGTCGGCCTCGCCGTCGCGAACCATGCGTAGCGCGTCTTTGTGGTTCTTGGCGAAGAGCTGCTCGCCGAAGAAGACGTCAGGGTCGATGCCGCGCTCGTGAAGCATGGCGCGAGGGTAGAGGTATCCGGAGGTGCTGGACTTGTTGACCAAGGCCACGCGCTTGCCCCGGAACTCGTCCAGCAAGGGCAGCCGTTCGCCGTGCTTCTCGCGGTTGGCCACGAGGTAGCCCAGGTAGGTGGGCGAGCCGTTGCGGGTCGCGGTGGCGATCGCAACCGCCTCCACGTTCTTCTCCAGAGCTTTGACGTAGCTCAAAGGGCTGAAGATGCCGATCTCGACCGCCTGCTCCTGCACCAGCACGGCGAGGTGGTCGTAGCCCTCGGCCGTGACGCCCTCGGCCGTGACGCCAAAGGCGCGCTCGAGGTAGTCGACCAGGGGCTGGAGCCGCGCACCCGTGTCTTCACCCGTGGAGGGCGTGATGCCGATACGGATGACGGGAGGCACCGCACCCTGCGGGTCGAGCGCCATGAGGGCGTCGGTCTTCTCCTTGTTGGCCTGGATCGGCTCGGAGCAGCCCAAGAGACCCGCCAGAGGCGAGAGACTCACGGTCGCCAGGCCCAGGTGACCCAGCCAGCTTCGTCTCGTGATCCTCCCCATGCTCACTCCTCAACCCCCATCGGCCGCCATGCCCTTTTCTAGCGCAATCTCTCCTGAAAGTGACGAGGCCGAGGGTGGATCCTCCACCTCGTGCCGGTTCGCGACCGTGACCCGGTTACGCCCCGACTCCTTGGACTCGTACATGGCGACGTCGGCGGCACTTAGCAAATCCTCGAGCCGATCGCTCGCGTTTTCGAAGGCCGCGACCCCGAAGCTCGCCGTAATCACCCGATCTCCGAGCGCATCGACCCGCGGCCTCACGTCCGACTCGAGCGCTTCGCGCATGCGCTCGGCCGCCTGGGCTGCGAGCCCGATTCCTGATTCGGGCATGAGGATGGCGAACTCCTCGCCGCCGAACCGCGCGACGAGGTCCGACTTCCGGGCGTTCTCCTTCAGCACCGCTGCCACCGCTTTGAGGACCTCGTCGCCCACCGGGTGACCGAAGGTGTCGTTGACCGACTTGAACTTGTCGGTGTCCACCAAGACCACGCTCAGCGGACGCTCGTTCCGGCGCGCCACCTCCAGCGCGCGCCTGGCGCTCTCGTCGAAGTAGCGGCGGTTCCAGACGTCGGTCAGCTGGTCGGTGGTGGCCAGCTGCTCGAGGCGCTTGTTGGCCGCCTGAAGCTCTTCGGTGCGTTCGGCGATGATCGACTCGAGGTCCTCGGTGTAGTGCCGGACCGCCTTGGCCATGGTGTTGAAGGAATGCGCGAGCTCGCCGATCTCATCGCTCCCCTCTTCTCTGGCCTCGATCGCGAGGTTGCCCTTTTCGATCTCACCTGCCGCCTTGGCCAAACGCGAGAGCCGCTTGGCCACCAGCCGCCGGTGCACGAGGTGAAGCGCCACCCCCGCCGCGCTGATGCTGAACAGCAGCAGCATCAGCGCCTGCTTCATCAGCACCTCGGTGCGTGCGTTGAGGTGTTCTTTGCTGAAGGTGGCGCGGATCTTCCCGAGCGAGTGCTTGAGCTTGATGTAGCGCGAGACCGTGTAGGTCTCTTTCGTCTCGGCGACCGCGAAGCTCTGCCCCTGGGGGATGGGCACATCGATCACGGTGTTGTAGCGAACGGGGTCGAGGGAGGCGATGACGCGCCCATCGGGTCGAACGATTTCGATGTCGACGACGTCGGGGAAACGCTCCTTGAAGTTGTGCACGTTGTCGAGCACGGCCTGGACCCGTTCGAAGCGCTCTTCGGCCACCGCGGGCGCGACCGACACGGCCAGGAGCTCCACGGAGTCGTCGTGCGCGGTCTTGAAGTCCTCCAGCCGGCTCTGCTCCCCCTGCTGCAGCGCCACCGCGCCGCCCACGGTGCCCGCGCCGAGCATGATGAGCGAAATCGCGAACGCGACTTTGGTGGAGATCTGCATCGAAGAAGCGAAGGCCCGCCCCATTATAGGGAAGCCGGCCCTTCGACGCTCAGAGGTTGCGAATCGCCTTCTCGACCGCGGACTCGCGCATCACGCCATGAACGAGCGAGCGGACCTTTCCCTCGCGGTCGATGACCACCACCGTGGGCAGGGTGTTCGCCTCGTAGAGCTCCTGCGCCTCGCCATTGACGTCGGCCAGAATCGGGTACGACAGGCCCTCCTGCTGGGCGTAGCGCTGGGCGAGCCCGGGCGACTCGCCCACGTTGATGCCGAGCACGACGACGTCGTCGGCGTGGCGACGGGCGACGCGGTCGAGGATGGGGGCCTGCATGCGGCAAGGCCCACACCAGGTGGCCCAGAAGTCGAGGATGACGACCTTGTCGCGAAGGTCGGCGAGCTGCATGCGAGCGCCGGTCTCGCCGTTGGCGGCCACCGGCAGGGTGAAGTCCGGCGCCAACTCCATGTCGGCCGAAACTCCAGCGCGCGCCGGACTGAGCCGCGGCAGCACCAGCAAGCCCAAGAGCGCCCCCAGCGCGATGACGATCACCATGCCGGAGAGGGGGGTGCGCTCCTCGTCAGCCGGGGCTTCGGTGGCCTCTCTTGCCTCACTCATGCACGTGAACGCTAGCACCTCCACTTCCTCGAGGCACAACGCGTCGTCTGGACAACGCGGCACGGTTTGGCCACGATGCCGCGAGGTGAGTCAGGGCCCTCCGTCCACATCTTTGCTTCCAGCCGTTCTGGCCAAGGTGCGCAACCCCATCTGGACGGTGGCGGCGCTCTGGATCGTGATCGAAGGCCTCCGCGAGGCCAAGAGCATCCTCATCCCCATCGCGGTGGCGGTGATGTTGGCCATCATCTGTGCACCGGCCGTGGGCTGGCTCGAGCGGCGGCGCATCCCCAACGCGGCCGCCGTGCTGCTCGTGGTCATGGGGATCTTCGGCCTGCTCGCCATGGTGGGAGCCGTCGTCGGCAGCTCGGTGGCGAGCTTCCAGGAGTCGATCCCCATCTACACCGCCCGCCTCGCCGAGATGGCGCAGGGTGGGCTCAGGTGGCTTCAGGGCCTCGGCCTCCCCCCCGAGCTCGACGCCAGCCACCTCGCCAGCGTCATTGAGCCCGGCCAAGCGGCCTCCCGGGTCCTGGGGGTGGTGCCGTCGGCGATGGGGGGGCTCGCCTCCGCGCTCTCCAACACGTTCCTGGTGATGTTCACCATGGTGTTCATCCTCATGGAGAAGGGCACCGTGCCGGCCAAGCTCCGCGCCATGGGCGGGACCCCGGACGCGGACATCTCCCAGTACCGGCGCATCGCGACCGAAGTGCAGAGCTACCTCGCCATCAAGAGCGTGGTCTCCCTCGGCACCGGCGGCCTCATCGGGATCTGGTGCGCCGCCCTCGGCGTCGACTTCGCGGTCCTATGGGCCCTCGTCGCCTTCTTGCTCAACTACATCCCCACCATCGGGTCGATCATCGCTGCCGTACCAGCCGTCCTGCTCGCGCTCGTGCAGCACGGCCCAGGCACGGCTTTGGCGCTCTTGGTGGGCTACATGGTCGTGAACACCCTCGTCGGCAACGTGCTCGAGCCGATGTGGATGGGCCGCCGGCTGGGACTCTCGACCACCGTCGTCTTCCTGTCCCTCGTGGTTTGGGGCTGGATTTGGGAATCGGTAGGCATGCTCTTGAGCGTTCCCCTCACCATGATCATCAAGATCATGCTGGAGAACAGCCGGGAATACCGCTTCATCGCCGTCCTCCTCGACGTCGGCAAAGACGACGCCGATCTGCCCTCGGTGGTCGATGTGATGCCCCACTCGGACGACGGCCATGTCGACGTCGTCTCGGCGCGTAGCCCTTCCACCCGGCCCGCGGCTGCTTTTGACATCGAGCCAGACGAGGGTGGCGCGCAGACCGCGAACACCACCCTGCTGTCGGCCGGGGAAGAGCTGGAGCGCGACGATGCGGCGCCGACCAGCACCGCCTCGACCGCCGACACCGAGCCGACCCCCGAGGCCAGCCCGACCGACGTCGAGCCGGACACCGAGGCCAGCGACGCCCCGCCCGTATCGAGCGCCCCGCCGGATCCGAAGGCCGACTGATGCGACCCGCCGGCGTCGTCCTCACCTTTGCGGTCGCCTGTACGGGCTCCGCGCCCACTCCCCCTCCGGCCCCGGTGGCTATCGAGGCGAGCCCGGATCCGAGGGCGGCGACCGCCCGGCCCTTCGACGCCGGGCGCGCAGACCTGCGCCGATGCCTCGAGCGGGCGACCTGCGGCGAGCACTGCGCCGAACGCTGCCGGGCCCACGACCACGACGCTTGTCTCGAGGCCGCCAAAGGCAGCGACCCGGGCTGCCGCCGAAGCATCGCCGATACGGCATGTGGTCTCGGCCACAACCCGAGCTGCCTCGACCTCGGGCTCGTGCTCAGCTCGCTCGACCCGCCAGGCGCCCGCCGCCCCCTCGAACGCGCCTGCAATGGCGGCCTCGCCGAAGGGTGCGTGGCGCTCGGTCGCGTCGAGTGGCTCGACCCAGAGAGGCGGGCCCAAGCCGTGGCCCGCTTCGAGCAAGGCTGCGCGCTGCGGGTGGCTGAGGGCTGCGCCAAAGCGGGTGAGGCCTACCGCACCGGGCAAGGGGTCGACCGCGACGTCGTGCGGGGCCTCGAGCTGATGGAGCAAGCCTGTCAGCTCGGCGAGGGTGCGGGCTGTTACGACCTCGCCCGCCTCATGCTCGCCGACCCCAACCAGCGGCCCCAGGCCATCGCCTTGCTGGAGGATATCTGCCTCAACAAGCCCAAGGCGGACGGTCAGGCGTGTTTTCATCTGTTCACGCTGATGCCCACGCCGCACGCCAAGTCGACGCAGCCCGACGACGTGCTGATGAAGGCCTGTGAAAAGGGCCACACCAACGCTTGCGCTCGAGCGGCGGAGAACGCCTACGGCCGCAAGGACTGGCCTCGCGTCATCGCCGCCTCGAACACCCTCATCGAGCGCGGCTCCACCTACTGGGTCGCCTGGTTTCGCCGCGCCATGTCGAAGCTCAACCTCGGGCAGCCCAAAGCCGCCGTCCCCGACCTCGAGCAACTCTGCCTGCTACGTCGCGACTGGCTTCACTGCGAGCTCTGGCTTTGGGCGGCACGCGAACGGAGCGGGGTCGCGGGCAATGACGCCTTGCGCGCACGCCGCAAGACCGTCGACCCGGCGACGTGGCCGGCCCCGGTGATGGCCTACTTCCTCGGAGGGATGAGCGAGGCGCAGTTGCTGGCCAGGGCGAAGAACCCCGACGCCCGCATCCAGAAGGAGCAGCTCTGCGAGGCGCACTACTACATCGGCATGCGTCGCCTCGTGCGCGGTGACGCGCCCGGCGCCAAGCGTGCCTTCGAGAAGACGGTGCAGTTTCGGATCACGAGCTTCATCGAGCACATGCGCGCGCTCGCGGAGCTGGATCGCCTCGCATCCGGAAAGCCGTGATATGGCTGAACGGGTGTCACGCGGGCGCGACCTGGTGGGTCCCTGGTGATCCATCTGTACCAGCATGGATCCACCCCTAGACACCCACAGTGTAGGACATGGGCGCACTCACCTCATGAGGTCGCTGACTTACAGCATCCCACCTTGTGGCACGAGTTCTGCTTAAAGGAGGCACAAGATGTTTTCGCGTATTGGGATTCGGGGCGGCCTCTGGGCGCTGGCACTCATCGTGGGGGTGAGTGCGGCGGCCTGTGACTCGGGCGTAGGCTCGGAGGGGCGACATGAGACGGAGACCGAGGGCTGTGGCGAGTGCCAGGCCATCTTGGTCGAGTGCACCTCGACATCTCAGGACGAGCAGCAGTTCGTGGCCTGTCGCGACCAATGGCAGGCGTGCCAGCAGACGAAGGGCCTCGGCCCCGACATGTGCGGCAACCCCAACGACAGCCAGGCCTGCAGCATGTGCCAGGAGCGTCGGGCCGAGTGCGCGGCCGTCGAGGACGCCGACGAAGCCGTCTGCGATGCCCAGTTCGGCGTCTGCAAGGCCTTCCTCATCACCCGCGGGGACGTGCAGCAGCAGTGCACCAAGACCGCGGAGCCCACGCCCGACCAGGTCGGCTGCGGGATCTGCCGCGAGGACCTCGCGACATGCGCCTCCGATCCGACCGGCGACACCACCATGGCCGTGTGCAGCACCAAGTTCGGGGACTGCCTCACCGCCCACCAGGTCGACCAGGCCAACTGCTCCGAGCCCGCCGGCACCACCGCCTGTGAGCTCTGCGTCGCCCGCCACGCAAGCTGCACGGCGAGCGGCGACCCCAGCTGCCGAACTGGCTTCGACCTCTGCAAGGACAACCTCGGCACCTCCGACTGCAACCTGCCCGAGGGCGGCGAAGGTGGCGGCGGTGCCGGCGGCGGCATGGGTGAAGGCGGCGCTGGCGGCGGAATGGGCCAAGGCGGCGGTACGACGGGCCCCAACTGCAGCGGCTTCGACGGCTGCGTCGCGCACCCGGCGGCGGAGACGCCCCAGACCTGCAACGCCTGCACCGATGCCGTCTGCACCGACGACGACTACTGCTGCACCACCAAGTGGGACGTGCTCTGCGTGAACATCGCGGAGACCAAGTCTGCCTGCGGCTGCACCATTTCAACCTGATCTACCTGAGGCGACATCCTCCTGAGTCGAAGGCCTCATCCGCGCTAAGCTGCTTCGTGATGGGTGGACCGACTTCCTCGAAGCGCTTCGGCGGCCTCATGCTGGCCATGGGCCTCCTCGGCCTGATGGCCCCCCAAGCTTGCTCGAACGGTGACGGCACCGTCGATGGGCTCTGCGAACCGGGCGAGAACATCTTCTGCCGCTGCCCCGGCGGCGACCCCGGCACCAAAGCCTGCAACGAGGACGGCGAGAGCTTTGGCGAGTGCGGGCCATGCATGTCGCGACCCACCACCGGGCCTGCTCAGCAGAGCTCCTCGACCGGCGGAAACCCGACCTCGACCACCACCACCAGTGGCGCGGGCGGCATGGGTGCGGGCGGCGGCATGGGCCAAGGTGGCGGCGGCACCGGCACCACCGCGTTGCTTCAGTCCTGTGCCAAGGATGGTGACTGCATCAGCGGAATGTGCCGCTTCAACTACTGCACCATGGCGTGCACCAAGGTGAGCGACTGCCCCTTCCCGCAGTCCGAGTGCGTCGCCTTCGACAGCAGCCTCACCGTCTGCATGCCCAGCTGTGACGAGGCCTCCGACTGCACGGCCTACACGGCGCCTCCGAGCCGCTGTGGCTTCACCCAGGCCATCGACAACTGGGACGTCACGGTCTGCGCCGAGTGGGCCGATCAGCACCAACTCAAGCCCCCTGGCGTCGACTGCCTGCCCTTCGACCACACGGCCTGCAACCTCGGCTACCTCGGCCGGGAGAACGTCTGCACCGAGCAGGGCGTCTGCGCCCAGGGTTGTTACACCAACCCGGACTGCCCTCAGGGTCAGACCTGCAGCTCCCAGGGCTCGCTGGGCAACTGCCAGTAGCCGTCAGGCGTAGGTCGCGTAGAGGTACGCGACGATGTCGTCGGACTCGTACATCTCCGTCCCCGTGTTGGGGTCGATCAGGTACGGAACCATCATGCGTCCGCCGCGCGCCTTCAGCTCCGGGCGGCGGGGGCTGCGCTTGGCGACGTTGCGAACTTCGACGTCGAGGTCGAGCTCGTTGAACGCCTCACGGGCCTTGCGACAGTAGGGCGAGGCCTCGAAGTTGTAGAGTACGAGCCGCTCGGCCGGCTGATCGGGCCGAGGCCGTCGTGCGCGCCCTCCCTTCATGCGCACGGCGCTGGCGAGGGAGCCGAAGATCATCGTGGCTGGGGTCCCCACGATCCGCCGGATCCGAGCGCGCCCCGTGGCGTAGGTGGCGTGGAGATAGTCGACGATGTCTTCGGACTCGTACATCTCCGTCCCCGTGTTGGGGTCGATCATGTACGGGAACTGCGCCTTACCGCCACGCGCGATGAGGATGTCGCGGTTGGCCGAGCCACGCGCGCTGGTGCGCGACACGTAGTTGATGTCGAGCTCGCTCAACGTCTCACGCACCCGCCGGCAGAAGGGACAGGTCTCGAACTCGAAGAGCTCGATGGGCTCGGTGGGGCGTGCCCCGTCCGTGCGTGCGATGAGACCACGGCCGCCGCGCAGGACGGAGACCGTGAAGCAGTGCAGGTCGTTGAGCTGCATGACGCCTCAGCGACCGTAGCCGCCGCTCGGCCCGGGTGGGCGCGGTCCGCCCGCAACGACCGGCCGCGGCGGGTTGCCGCCGCCACCACCACGACGGTTCTTGCGTCCGCCGCCACGGAAGATCTGGATCACCAGCAGCACGAGCACCACACCCGCAAAGGTGAGACCACCGATGAGAAGCAGGTTGAGAGGAGCCTTCTGGGCCGGCAGCGTGAGGATCTTGTCGGCGGTGATGGCACTGGTGCGGTAGGTGCGCTTGTCGACCACGACGACCCGCGCCTCCATGTCCTTCTCTTTGCCGTCGAGGAACTTGGTGGAGTCGGGCAGCTCGAACTCGACGAACTGGTCACTCGCGTTCGTGGCCTTGCCCACGAGGTTGGAGGCGATGAGGTTCTGCTGGAGCTTCTTGGCCTCGTCGACGCTGCGCCCCTTGAGGGACTCGGGCGCGGGCTGGTTCTTCGGGATGAGGTAGACCTCGGCCCGACCCTCGTCGGCCCCCCAGCAGAAGTTGCCAAAGACCTTCAGCGTGCCCCCCGGATAGATCCGGTTCTTCTTCGCCCAGGCCTCGGTCTGCTCGACGTCGATGTCGAGCGGCCAGGTGCTCGGGTCGATGCCGACGGGCACATTGATGAAGTTGTCACCCGCAACGGGGGGATCGACGTTCTTGAAGACGAGCTTGAAGGTCTGCCCGACCGTCGGCGAGATGCAGGGCACCCGCCACTTGGCGATGAACATCTGGTCGAAGCGACGCGTCACGGCGCTCACGATGTTCTTGGCGCGGCCACCCTCCCCTTCGAGCACGATGCTGTAGAAGCCACCGATGCCGGGGTTGGCGAGGTTCATCATGAACTGCTCGGCGTTCTCGATGAACTCTTCCTGGGCGCGCGCAGGAAACCAGATGCTGACGATCGGCACCGGGGCCTTGGGCATCGTCTGGTTGTCCTCGGGGAAACGCCCCTTGGTGAGGTAGTCGCTGAGGGCCAGTGCGCCCTGCGAGGCCGAGCCGACGTCGGAACCGGAGTGGCCGCTGGAGAGAACCACCATGGCCTGGTGCATGGGCACCTCGACCTTGCTCCCTACGTTGCCGAGAGAGCGGAAGCCGTCGGTCGCGGCCTGCTTGATCATGTTGAACAGCGGACGCGCGCGGCCTCCGGCTGGGAATTGGTTCGGGCGCACCGACTTGATGTGCGCCTGCGCGGAGGCCTTCTTGTCGACCCAGCCGCTCGGCTTCAACGTGGAGCGATCGTTGAAGAAGATCACGTTGACGATGTCGTTCGGCCCCATCCGGTTGATGAACTCGAGCGCCACGTTCTGGGCGTCCGTGAGCCGGTTCCCCATGATCGAGCCCGCGTCGAGCACGATGAGGTAGGCGGTGCCGACCCCTTCTTCCTTCTTCGACTCGCTCCATCGATCGACGCTGAGGAGCTTGGTGGGGTTGTCGCGATCGTCGACCGTCACCGTGAAGATGACGTCGTCCTCGGGGAACTTGAAGGTGTCGTAGAGGGCTTGGGGCTTCTCCAGCCCGTTGGCCACGCACCGAAGGTGATCGTTGCCCGACAGCGTCGCGCAGCGCGATGTGACGTCGCTCAACGACTTGTGCTGGACCAGGTCGATGACCGTGGTGAGCACGGGTGCGCCATCTACGAGGCTCGCGCGCGGGTCGATCCGGAGGAGGGTCGCGCGAGGCTCGGCGAAGCTAGGCGCAACGAAGAGCAAGGTGGCGAGGGCAACCAGAAGCGTCGCCGCGAGGCGACGAAGTGAGGTGACACGCATCAGCATGAGAGGGCCTCCGGTATAGTGGTTTGTCGTCGCGTCCGCGACCCTCGACCGCTCAGGCGACGGTCGCCTCGGAATCCCGTTCGGTGGCTTCAGGCGCCGTCGACCGAGCCAGGCCGGGGGCCAGGCGAGCCGTGGTCGGGCATCGGCGCGCGAACCGGACGAGGCGGACGACCAGCTCGTCGGCGTGGTGGAGGAAGGGCGCGTGGCAAAAGGCCGCGGGGGTCTCCACCGTGGCTCGGTCACCTAGATGTTCCCGAAAAACCTTCAGATGTCGTGCAGGTAAGAGACCGTCGCGGCCACCCCAGATGAGATGGACGGGCATCTTCAAGGACGCGATCTCGGCCTCGTCGAGGAAGGGCTGCTCGTCGACACGGGCGATGAGCCGCTGCAAATGCGGCCGCGAGAACTGGCGCTGGACCCCCCAGGCGTAGGCGTGGCGCATGCTTCGCGGCACCGCCATCGCCCGGTCGACGAAAGCAAGAGCCTTGCGGTGGCTGTCGACCGAGAGCGCGGAGGATAGGTCTTCGAGCTCACTCGGGGTTGGCCTCACCCCGCCCGGAGAGCACAGCATCAGGCCTGCCACACGCTCGGGGTGGCGCGCGGCGTAGCGCACGGCGAGGCCACCCGAGAGCGAGCTGGCGAAGAGCACCACCGGCTGCTCCGGGTGCACCAGTCGATCGAGGGCGGCGAAGAGCCCCTCCTCCAACACCTCGGCCGAGAGCTCATCAGGCACCGAGCTGAGCCCGTGCCCCGGTAGATCGGGCAGCAGAAGCCGGCGCACGTGGTGCCTCAGCCGGGTCGCCATGGGAACGAACTGCGCCGGCCCCGACGCGCTGAATCCGTGCAGAAGCGCCACCGGTGGAAGGCTCCCCCGCCCGACGAGGTCGAGGGCGTGGACCTCCCCGTGCGCGAACGGGATCCGCCGCGACGTGGCCCCAGAGGCCCGAAGGCGGGCGGCCATCGCCCGCTCGTACAGCTTGGTCCCGTCGACGACCATTTCGGAGATCGTAGCGCAGGGACGGGGTTGGCTGCCAAATCCAGCTCATCGAGGTTCGAGGTTCCAGCTTCCAGGTTCCAGGTTCCAGGTTCCAGGTTCCAGGTTCCAGGTTCCAGGTTCGAGGTTCCAGGTTCGAGGTTCCAGGTTCGAGGAAGAGGACGAGAACGAGAACGAGAACGAGAACGAGAACGAGAACGAGAACGAGAACGAGAACGAGAACGAGAACGAGAACGAGTGTTCACACCTTCCGCGACGTCCGTGTCGGATCGGCGCTTTGGCGCTGGCACGGTGGGTGCTGATGGACCCGGTATGAGCGATGCGGCCCCGGTGGGGCGAGGTCTGGCCCGGCGGCTCGTCGGGGGCGGGGTGGCGGTGTGTGCCTTGGCGGCCGCGGTCGGCACCAGCCCCCCGGTAGGGGCGTTCGGATCCTTATCCGACGGAAGCCACGTTCCCCTCGAGCAGCGGGTCGCGATCGCGGTCGGCGCGCAGCGGACCGTGGTCTGGTCGCAGCTCCGCGTGGATGCGGGGACCGGCCCCTTCGCCGTGATCGTGCCTGCAGCGCCGGGTGCCGCCCTCGACTGGAGTAGCAACGCCTGGATGGAAGCGCTGGAGGAGGCCACGGCGCCCGCCATCCTTCCTCCCGACGGCGTCGACGCCGTATGCCCCGGCGAGCCCGAGGATCCCGACCGCGTTCATCTCGTAGGCCGTAGCCACGGTCCTACCGTTACCCCGCTCGAGGTCATCGAGCTCCCCGACGCGATGGCCCTCGCGACCTGGGCCGGCCAGCACGGCATGGTGGCGTCCGCGGCCCTCTACGCGACCCTGGAGCAGTCGGGCGGTCCCTTCGTGGCGGCTCGCTTCTCGGGCACGGGCGCCGCCACCCTGACCCCGACGCTTCGGATCGTGCGCCCGAGCGCGGACACAAGCCTGCCGTTCGTGCTCACCGAGGCCACCAGCCAGCCCGTGGACGTGGCGCTCTTCACCCTCGCCACCGCGCGGCCCCAGCTCGACGGGAGCCCAGCCTGGGTGTCGCCCCAGGAGATCGTCTTCGACGTCGCTGCTGCCACCTCCAACTACGTGACCCGCCGTGCGGCCGCGCTCGACGCGCCGGATCGGTGGCTGCTCGAGTGCTCCAGCCACCCTCGCCTCGACGAGCCGCTGGACCTGACGCCCAGCACGAGCTTGGCGTCGCTGCTCGGGGGCTACTTCATACGCGGTACCGCCTACGAGCCGGTCGGCACTTCGGCCAACGACTGCTTCGCCCTCGCGAGCGGCGCCATGCAGGGCCCGATCGGAACGGCCTGCCCCGCGGCCGCCATCGGCGTGGTGGGTGGCGGCGCCGACGACTGCCTCGAGACCGGCGGAAACGCCCCTGCCTCGGCGATGCGATGTGGACTCGACCAGGACTCCCCGCTCGGCGACCTCGCCCTCGCCTTCTCCGGCCAGCTCCCGCAAGCCATGGTGCTGTCGCGCGTGGCCATGCGGCTCGGCGCGGGTGAGGTCGGGGCTTCACCCGTGTTGAGCTTCGTGGCGCCCTCGACGGTATCTCCCGTGCGCGAAGCCGCTGCCGTCGACCACGATGGCTGCCCCGGCGGGGGCAGCTCGTCGAGCAGCACGAGCGGCGGCGGGAGCAGCGTGTCGAGCGGCGCCGGCGCTGGCGGGCCCGGCACCACCGAAGGAACTGGGGGTACCCGACGCGTGCCGGTCTACGAGCGCACCGACTCCTGCGGAAGCCGCGGCGACGTGGGGGTGCCGGTCTTCTACACCGACGTCGACGACACCGAAGACGCGCCCGATGCCTACTACACCGAAGGCGCAGACGACTGCGGCGGCGACACGACGTCCAGCTACGACGCCGTCTACGACACCGAAGGCGACGGGGTCTACGACGACGTCGACCGCTACGACGGCTACGACGGCGACGACTGCGGCGGCGACACCTACGACGACGACACCTACGAGAGCGAGAGCGACTACGAAGGCGACGACTGCGGCGGCGACAGCTACGACGACTCGGAGTGGGCGTCGGACCACGAAGACGACTGCGGCGGCGACGCCTCCGACGGCTACGAGTGGGAAGACGACGACTGCAGCGGCGACGCCTCCGACGGCTACGACTCCAGCGACGACGACTGCGGCGGCGACGCCTCCGACGGCTACGAGTGGGAGGACGACGACTGCGGCGGCGACTCCTCCGACGGCTACGATTCGAGCGACTGCGACAGCGGCGACAGCGACAGCGCGGCGGTCGAGCTTCGCGACGAAGACGGCGACGGCGTGCTGTCCGACGAGGACTGCGACGACAGCGAACCGCGCACCTGGCCGGGCGCCGAGGAGACCTGCGAC
>JAUHZF010000417.1 GCA_030426145.1 Polyangia bacterium | reverse complement strand
ACGTAGTGGCGCACGAGGTGACGCACCTCCTGCACCGAAACCACGGCCCCGAGTTCTGGGTCGCCTTGTCGCGCTCGATGCCGGACTGGACAGAGCGCAAGGCCCTGCTTGAAGCCTGGGAGACCGACCACCGTGCCGTGTGAGCGGACAGCCCCCGAGTTGGCTGCCGAAGAACCTCAGGAAGACCTTGGGGATAGCCGAGCATGTAGCGGATCGCCTGACCCAAGCTCGTCGTTTTCAGTGTGGTCTGCGCGGGCAGCCATTGCTCGAGCTGGTCGAGGTCCTCGCTCAACTCGTCACGTGCAACCGGGCTCGCTCGTCGCGGTTCTCTGCCTTCGCGTCGATCTCGTAGAGCTTCTTGATGAGATCACGGGCAACCGCTGCCTCTGGGAAGTCCGCCTCGGCGTCCCGAAATTCCTGACCACGTGCGCCCAGCACGCGGCGATGTTGCATTCGGCTGCGCCGTGCGTGCTCATCGCGTCGCACACCACCACGTCCTGGTAGTCGCCGAAGATCGCGTCCACGACGCGGCCGACTTGTCCTCGCGTATCCGGAGGTAGACGACGTCTTCGGTGGCGGGGCACCACATCTGCCATGGGCGTCACGCGCTTGGCATTGAGTCGGTTCCAGCCCACGGCCCATATCTCGCCGGTTTGCTCAGAAGTCCGCGTTTCTCAAGGGCTGCCCACGCCATAGCCTTTTATGGAAGGCACCGTTCCGGGGGCGGAGCAGTGTGTTCGCGAAGTCGCAACGAGCTTCAGTCGCAATCTGGGAGCCTTACGTCGGTCATGGCTTCTGGTCATTCGCCAGGAACGTGCTCGCCAAAGCATGCAGTCGCCGCGCCTGGGCTGCCTCTTCGATTTGTGGCCTCAGCTCCTCCGCGACCTCGTTCGCAACGGCCTGGGCGAGCTCACGCCACGCCGTCCCGTCACCGGTAGCGTCAGTGTGTGCCTCGATGAAGCGGTTCCAGTGCGGCGTGATCAGTCGCCGAAGCCACCCGTCACGCTGCAATCGAACCACTTCCGTCAAGAGTGCCTGCGTCTGCGCCTTGGCGAGTTCATAGAATCCCTCGAATTCACGGGAAACGGCTTCATCGAAGGGTTCAATCGGAATCGCCAGATCGACATAATCGTCACGGCGATCGACCCGGCCGAGCTGGTCCACACGGTAGCTGTGGCGAGCACGCTTAGCCCCGTGGGGTATTCGGCCGAGGTTCACGACGAACGCTAGCACGCCGAACAACGCGACAAGGCCCGTCACGCCACCATTCTCGCCGACCGCCACCGACACATAGTGGTCGACGGGCCCCAACCCGTTGTTCCGCAGGTCGACGTCCGTAAGCTGGACGAACGACGGAGAAGTCCCCTCTCCAGAGAGAACAAACTCCCGAATGGCGTTGAAGCTCGAACAACGAAACCGGCTTGGGTACTCGGCCGAAAACAGATTGCACGCCATTTTGGCGACGGTGCGGTACGTTTCGGGTCTCCAAATCGTGACCTTCTGCGTGATCGCTGGCGGCGTCTCACGCGTACGGTGCAGATTCCGGTTGGCCATCGCCAGCACCCGTTCGAGGTCCCAGCCCCGCTTCTTGGCGAGCCCCGCAAGAATGTTGCGTGCCTCAGCCTCCGTTGAAGCTGAGATTCTCACACGCGCTTCGCCATCCGCCTCGTTGACTTCGACCGTCGGTGCAAGCTTCATCACCCCTCCGGCCTCGATCGCAAGCTTTCGCCCATCGGATGTTGGAACATTCGTGAGACGCCGTGCCGGTCGCTGCGGATTCCGAGATGAGCGAGCATCGAGGAAGTTGCAGAAGGGCAGGAGAGCCCTATGAAAATCGCTCTCGATTCCGCTCCCGAACCGATCGTTCGTTTCCTTGTTGATGAGGTTTGGGACAGCGACACGGCCACCGAGGAAAGCGGGGATGATGTGCTCGTTGGTTCGCTGTGTCAGCGGCGCGAGGGTGTAGATGTCGATGCTCATCGCTCCTCTCGGAACATGAGACCTGTGAGGGAAAATGCCAGGGTTGAGGTCGTCATCATGGTGCTGGCTCGCTGCCGGAGGGGCACGCTGTAACAACGCGGTTTAAGGCAAGTTGAACACCTACCAGTTCCCCGCGTGCCGGATCTGCACCACTCCCTCCGGTCCCGTCTTCTTCCCGACGTTGTTGTGGATGGCCTGTTCACGGTGCTCCCAGGTCAGCATGGCTTCGACCTCAGCAATGAACGCGACATCGCCCGACTCGTGCATGGCTGCCCCCAAGGCCCAGACGGTGCCAAACTAGCACCGAGAGGTGAGCTCTTCGGACGCCTTCCCAATCCGCACGGTGTGCCCAGCTGTGTTGACCTGAGCGTAGATGGAGAGGTCTGCGAGGACCCAGTCCAGGCCGTGAGGCGACACTACATCAGGGTGGTCGCCGCCATGCTGTGCCCATTCCGGTGGTCGCCTCCCACGCCAGCTCTTCGGTCCCAGCTTCAGCAGCAACGACAACCTGATTTACCTCTGCTTAGGCGCCTTCATGTCGGGCACCTTCGTGGGCAGAACTATGATCTTCCGCGGGTCCACATCGAGGGGAGGAACTGTGGCCTTCCGGAGGTGTGCCGAGGTCTCCGGCTCGACCTTGGCCCATGGAAAAGCGAAACCCGCTGATTTCTCAGCGGGTTTCTCCGGTCGGGGCGAGAAGATTCGAACTTCCGACCCCTTGACCCCCAGTCAAGTGCGCTAACCAGACTGCGCTACGCCCCGAGCCGTCCTCTTGCGAGGGACCGGGAGATTACTTCTTGGTGCCGAGAAATCAAGCCCCGTCGGCCATCGCGGCCTCGACGGCGGCGTCGAGGGTGCCTTCGGCCTCGGCGCGGGCGAAGTCCTCGAGGGCGGGGAGCTGTAGATCGGGCTGTGATTCCTTCCACTTGGCGTAGACGGCGAGGACGCCGCGCACCCCTTCGACGGGCATGTCGCGCTTCTCTCCTGCGCGCAGCTGGGCGCGGGCATTGCCGGCCGCGAAGGCGGCGAGCACGAGCGGGCTACGATCGTCGTCGGCGCCGACCTCGGTGAACGGGGCGCGGAAGACAACGACCACGGCCGGGCTGTCGGTCACGAAGCGCACGACTGGCCGCGCGGTGTCCATCGATGGGTCGGCGAAGAAGGCCTCGATGTCGGCGAGCGCGGCGGCGCTCTCTGGAGACGCCGTGTCGTCCGTGGACGGGGTGGTGTCGGAGGTGGGCGTCGCGTCGCTCGCGGGGGTGTTGGGCGGCGTTTGCGCCGGGGTGCTGCAGGCGACGGACAGAAGGGTCAGGGCTCCGAGGAGCGTGCGGGTGAGCATCGGTTGGGTCCTTGGGTTGGTGATGGGTCCTCCCTCTCTCCCACCTTCAACAGCGCAGGGATGCGACGCTTACACGCGCGTCGCGGTTTTTCTGGCTCAGGGGCCGCAGATGTCGAGGCTGGCGCAGTCGGCGCAGTGACAACCCTCGACGAAGGGCTTGCAGGTCCCGTCGTCCTTGCAGTTCGCAGGGTTGGTGCAGATGACCTTGTTCTGGCAGTCCGGGCAGACGCAGTCGTCCTGGATGTTGCAGATGAAGTTCGTCTCGCACTGGTAGATGGCGTCGCCGCCCGAGCCCACTTCGCCTCCGGCACCCGCGGCGCCGCCTTGGCCCTGCGGCGAGCCGACGGTGACCACGGCTTCGGTGCGCGTGGGGTCGCCGCCCTGGTGGCCGCTGCTGGTGCTGCTCCCCACGGGTCGCGTGGCGCCGGTGCCCGAGGTGGCATCGTCGGCGCCGGTGGTGGTCGTCGGATCCGGGCTGCCCACGCGGACCTCGCAGGCCACCACGAGCACGAGCGCCAGCAGGGTGAAGGTCATGGGCGAGATGGACCGCAGACGAAACATCACGAGGGTGTGAACGGCGGCGCGCGGCGGGCCTTGAGGTTTGACGGTCTCGGGCGCGCCGGGCAGCATTTCGCGCGCATGCTCGTCCCCGGTCCTCACGTGCCCGTTCAGCGCGTCGCGGCGCAGTCTCGCACCATCGGCGACATGTTCCGCCGCCGGGCGGAGCGCAGTCGATCGCGGCCCGCCATGTACGAGAAGCGTGGCGGAGCCTGGGAACCCATCACCTGGGGTGACTTCTTCAGCGGCGCGGCCAAGGTGGCGCGTGGGTTGCGCGACGAGATGTCGCTCGCGGCGGGGGAGCGCGTGGCCATCCTCGGCGCGACCCGCGCCGCGTGGGGCACCTACGACCTCGGGGCCCAGCTCGCGGGCATGGTCAGCTTCGGCATCTATCCCAAACAAGCGCCGGAGCAGGTGCGGTACCTGCTCCAGCACAGCGAGGCGCGGGTGATCTTCGTCGAGTCCGAAGACGAGCTCGACACCGTGCTCGCGGCGGCGGATGGGCTCACCGGGCTCGAGGCGATCGTGCCGTGGACCGAGGCGCTCTTCGCGGCGCAGCGCTCGCGCGACCCCCGCCTTCGCTCCCCCAAGGACTTCGCGGGTGAAGCCTGGAGCGACGACAAGATCGACGCCAGCCTCGCCGCCATCGATCCCGAGGACACGGCGATCCTGGTCTACACGAGCGGCACCACCGGTCCGCCCAAGGGCGCGATGATCACCCACGCGAACATCATCGCCGTCCTCTCCGACGAGGAGGCCATCGACTTCTACGAGGACGACGTCACCCTGAGCTTCTTGCCCATGGCCCACGTGGCCGAGCGCATCCTCGCCTTCTACGGCCGGCTCGACAGTGGCACGGCCTGCGCCTACGCGACGAGCACCGGCACCGTCTTGCCGGAGCTGGCCGAGGTGCAGCCCACGGTGTTTGGCTCGGTGCCGCGCATCTACGAAAAGGCCTACGCCAAGATCCACGGCGAGATCAAAAAGAAGTCGCCCTTGGTGCAGAAGATCTTCGACTTCGCCAAAGGGGTGGCCCTCGAGGCTTCGCCGCATCGGGTGAAGGCCGAGGACCTGCCCTTTACCCTGCGCCTCAAATGGGCCGTGGCCGACCGGGTCGTCTTCCGAAAGATCCGTGGCGCCTTCGGAGGCAGGGTGCGGCTCAGCGTCACCGGCGCCGCGCCCATCGCGACCGACATCCTGGCCTTCTTCTGGGGCGCGGGCCTGCCCATCTACGAGGCCTACGGCATGACCGAAGCGACGGTGATCACCCACGCCAACCGACCCGGCGGTCGCACCAAGCTCGGCACCGTGGGGCTGCCCCTCGAGCCCGTCGAAGCCAAGATCGCCGACGACGGCGAGGTGCTCATCCGCGGGCCCCTCGTGTTCAAGGGCTACTTCAAGAACGACGAGGCTACGGCCAACGCCGTCATCGACGGCTGGCTCCACACCGGTGACATCGGCTCGATCGACGCCGAGGGCTTTCTTCGCATCACCGACCGCAAGAAGCACCTCATCATCACCGCCGGCGGCAAGAACCTCGCCCCGGCCAACATCGAGAAGGCGGTGAAGTCGCAAGATCCGCTGGTCAGTCAGGTGCACCCCCACGGCGACAAGCGCCCCTACGTTTCGGCCCTCATCGCGCCGAGTCCGCTCGAGACCCTCGACTTCGGGTTGGCGCGAGGCATCGTGACCGAGGGGCAGGTGAAGACCCTCACCGAGGAGCTCATGGCCAACCCGGCGGGCCGGAGTGAGGCGCTCAACGAGGCCATGGCCGAGGTGACGGCACACGCCGACTTCAAGGAGCGCATCCGGGCCGCGGTCCGGGCGGCCAACAACGAGCTCGCGCGGGTGGAGCGGGTGCGTCGCTTCGTGATCCTCGAGCGCGACTTCAGTCAGGAGCACGGCGAGCTGACCCCAACCATGAAGGTGAAGCGCAAGGCGGTGGAGGAGAAGTTCGCCGACCTCTTCGACCGCATCTACGACGACGCATCCTTCGGGATCGAACCCTGATGACGCAGCGCCGGGAAGAGCCGGCGTGGCAGACCATCGCCCGCGCCGTCACCACCTATCGGGCTCGCGCCTTCGCCATGCCGCCCACCGTGGCGCGGCGCTATTTCTTCGCCGGCGATGGCACGCGCATCGCCTACTACGTGACCGGTCGCGAAGACGCTCCGCCGATCGTGATCAGCGCCGGCCTCGGCGGGGGCGTACGCGCGTGGTCGGCCGTCATGGAGCGCCTCAGCCCGCACTACCGTCTCTACGCTTGGGACTACCGTGGGCTCTACGCCTCGAGCCCGCCCAAGGATGGCCGTCGCATGGCGGTCGAGCACCACGCGTCCGACCTGCGACAGCTCATCGCGCATCTCGGCCTCGAGCGCCCCGTGCTCGCGGGCTGGAGCATGGGGGTGCAGGTCAACCTCGAGCTCTTCCGCGAGGTGCCACCCGAAGCGGTGCGTGCGCTCGTGTCGGTGCATGGCGCGCCGGGCCGCATCCTCGAGACCGCCTTCGACAGCGCGGCCTTCTCGAGCGTCGCCCCCACCATCTTCGAGGGCATGCGTCGCTACTGGCGCGGGCTGGAGCGACCGATGATGCGTCTGGCCCGCTCGCGTCGCGTGGCCGAGGGCTTCATGGCTGTGGGGCGCGGTCTCGGCGTGATGGACCGCGCCATGGATCCCGATCTCTTCCACGACATGGCGCGCGACTGGGTCAAGCTCGACCTCGGTCGCTACGCCGACGTCTTCGAGCGCCTCGGCGAACACGACGCGAGCGACCTGCTCCCCCGCATCGATCTGCCCGCGTTGGTCATCGCCGGGGGCAAAGACAAGCTCACCCCCGAGCACCGCTCCGACGAGCTGCTTCGGGCGCTTCCTCGCGCAGTGGGTTTCACGGTGCCCGACGCCACCCACTTCGGGCTGCTCGAGTACCCGGAAGCCATCGCCGAGCGCATGCTGCTCTTCCTCGACACGCTGCCCTGACCGTCCGACCTCCTCGGGCTCGGCGCTGCCCGACCACGAGGTCTCGTGACCCCGCCGCGAGAACTCGTGCCCATGCCGCGCGAGATGTTGCCAAGTGGCTGAAGTTACGAGGTTCGCTCCATTGGTACGCCAGGTGCTGAAGGGTTGATTCACCTGCGACTCGATGACGGGTCGCGGTGTTTCGACACGAACGATCGGAGAATCAGCATGACCATCTCGAACAAGATCAACCTTCGCCAGGCGGTCGTCGCCGGCCTCGTGGGCACCGTCGTCGTCGACGTGCTCGGTCTCGTCACCGGCGGTTCCGCCGTTTCTGCCGGCGCCTGAGCTTCTCGGCTGAACGCGAGGGACACATGACGAACCACAGACCCCCGTTCGACAACGCGTCCGCCCGCGACAAGGTGAGAGCGGCCGAAGATGCTTGGAACAGTCGCGACCCAGAACGCGTGGCGCTGGCCTACTCGAAAGACAGCCACTGGCGCAATCGCGCGGAAGATGTGCGAGGTCGCGACGCCATCGTCCAGTTTCTACGCCGCAAGTGGAGCCAAGAGCAGGAGTATCGCCTCGTCAAAGAGCTGTGGGCCTACGGCGAGCGACGGATCGCCGTACGGTTTCAATACGAATGGCGTGACGGCTCGGGCCAATGGTACCGGGCTTATGGGAACGAGCTCTGGGAATTCGACGATGACGGCCTGATGCGACGGCGTGAAGCGAGCATCAACGACCGTCGCATCGAAGAGCGAGAGCGACGGTTTCGTTGGCCACTCGGGCGAAGGCCAGAAGGCCACCCCGGACTCATCGGATCCCCGGCGTGATGCACTTCACTGCGTCCTGCCCATCAACTGAATCGAACCAAGGAATATCATCATGGCACTGCCCAACCCCGGAATGAACATCGACCTCTCACGCACGGCACTCGTCGTGATCGACCCCCAGAACGACTTCCTCAGCCCCAATGGTGTGGCCTGGGGGGTGGTCGGCGAGAGTGCCGTCGAGAACCGAACGGTGGAGAACATCGAACGGCTCTTCAAGGCGGCCAAAGCGGCCAAGCTGCCGGTCTTCGTCTCGCCCCACTACTACTACGCCACCGACCACGGGTGGGCATTCGAGGGCGCCCTCGAGACGCTCATGCACCAGATCAACATGTTCGACCGCCCTCATGCCCTCACCACCGATGGCTTCGCAGGCTCGGGCGCCGACTGGCTTGAGCCATACAAACCGTACATCGAAGACG
>JAUHZF010000416.1 GCA_030426145.1 Polyangia bacterium | reverse complement strand
ATAACATGTCGTTGGAGGCAGACAAGGCCGGCGGTCGGCTCTCCGGTCGCAGGCTCCCTCCGAGCCTCCCTTCGTCCTTGCAGCTCAACTCCCGGTCGTTATGCGGACCTGGCGTGCGCTAGGCTCGTAGTCTCATGGGCTGCGGCATCCACCTCTTCGTCGAATACTCTCCAGAGGGCTCCGGATACGCCGCGTGGGCTCACGATCAGGTGGCACTAGAGCCAAACTATGCGCTCTTCTGCGCGCTCGCCGGCGTCCGGTGTGACAGAAGGACAGCGCGCTTTCCGGCCCGCGGCATTCCCGTCGACCTATCACCCGAGGTCGCACAGCACTACTATCTCGTCGTTCACCCCAAGAACGAGTCGCTCGGTATGCCTTGGGAACCACACTCCGTGACACCAGAGCTTGCTCGGTCCTACCTGGCGTCTGGTGCAAGTCATCGGCCGGCTTCAGGAGCAAGCACCGGACACTTTACCTCGCAGCATGGGCATGTCTCAGACCCCGACTGGCACACTCCGAGCTGGCTTCTTCGGCGGGAGCTCGAAAGTGCGCTCACAGGTCACGAGATTAGGCCGAGCGCGGAACTGCGGGTGCTCCTTGCCCTACTCACCTCTCTTGCGCGCGAGTTTGAGTTCGAGCCGCGCGTCGTGTTCTGGTTCGACAATTGAGAGCACACGCTGGCTGTCGATTCATGCAGGGCGGTCGCCTCCTGCGGTGCACCGGCTCGCTTCGGCATCGTGTTCGCGTTCTTCGTGAGGCACTACCAGCCAGGTTGTTGGTCCGTTGATCGGACGAACCCACAGCGGGACGATGTCGCTCGTGAGCAACGTGTGACCCCTAAGATGATCCATTATCTCGTACAACCCGGCCCCAGGCGCTCCGTCCGGTAGCTTCCTGAGCGTGACGCCCGCTAGGTCCACTTGGTTCGCCAACGCGGTCAACCTGAGGCTCACCTCCATCAGCCGGAATCGCATCAGCCAGCTGCGGTCGTACTGTAGCGTGACGAGCATGTTGAGCTCATCTTTGAAGCTATGCTCGTAGACCGTAAACTCACGGACGTACCTCAGCTTCAGCAAGCTCAAAGGCTCGCCGATGATGCTGCTCAGCGTCTTGCACCCCATCGTGGGATCCCAACGTAGCGAGTGCTAGTCTTCAGTCAACGCGTCCTTTTCGCAGTAGAAGCCCCTCGTTCGGTTGGATGACGAGGCGTGGCCGCATAACATGTCGTTGGAGGCAGACAAGGCCGGCGGTCGGCTCTCCGGTCGCAGGCTCCCTTCGAGCCTCCCTTCGTCCTTGCAGCTCAACTCCCGGTCGTTATGCCGACGGTGCAGGCATGTGGCGTAGCCGCAGGTCGGCCGGTGCGGTCGGCTGATTCCTGGTCCATGAGGCTCGTTGCGGGAACCAGGTACGCCGCTGATCGAACGCCTGCCCTGAGGCGACACGCTAACTCTCGTTGCCTGCTACTAGTGACGTTCTCAGCTCAAGCGTCTCGACCATCACACTACTCGCTGCGTGGCTATAGGTATGCCTACGGCCAGCGCCGCTTGGACCCGTGACGCGATGCGCCGTGGCGCTCGTCTCTCACGTGGCTAGGTTGGTGGCAGTGCCAAGCCCGTTCCGTCGTTCATCTGTGCTGTTCTCCGCTCCCGTCGAGTCGGTGCGCTCCTTGCGGGACCAGGTGTTGTACGGGCTCGCAGCAGTTGCCGCCTTTCTGGGGACCCTCTGGATGTTCAGAATGCTAGGGGTCGGATTCTCTGCGACGTTCGATGACCTGCAGATGGCGTTCTGGCTTCTGGTCGGCTGCGCGTACGCGGTATTTGGACTCAAGGAGCGCATGGCTGGCCCTGCAGCGGAAACCATCGCGCTGCACCCGAGCGGCATCCTCGAGCTCAACGTCGGCGGACGTCTGCGTGCGCTAGGAACCTCGAGGTGGGGCGTACCGCATGACCGCGAGTACTTCGTTCGCGTGAATGCCCAAACGGAAACGGCGTTGCCTACGCCGGTCGAGATCGATGTCGGGCCTTTCCCCACCGAGGAAGACGCGCAGCGTGCGGAAGAACGACTCAAGGAGGCGGTCGCGGCATAACATGTCGTTGGAGGCAGACGAGGCCGGCGGTCGGCTCTCCGGGCGCAAGCGCCCTCCGGGCCTCCCTTCGTCCTCGCAGCTCAACTCCCGGTCGTTATGCGGACGGCAGATTCAGGTTGAGTTCCGTCGGCTGCGCCGCCGGGTTCCGGGGTCCCACGTATGGGGTCCCTTCCCGCGACGTGGGATGTCGCTGGTCGGAACGCGTGCTCTGTGGGCGTGTCGGCTGCTCCGGCCCTTGGTGGGCGGCGAACCCCGAGAGTCGTCTTGTCCCGAGCCGGTCGATGCCGCTTGTCGGAACGCGTGCTCTGCGACGTGGGCGTCGCCAGCGCTCCCCGCGACCGGTGGCGCCCTCGGGGGGAGGGGGCGTTCGTTGGTTTGAACGCGTGCTCTGCCACGCTGCCCGCGGCAGCCGCCGTCTGAGACGGGTCCGGCGATGGCCGGGCTCGTGCTGGATGGCGCCGTCGCGGCGGTGGCTGGCGCAGGGTACGAGTGGGAGATGCGGCGCCTCGTCGCCTCGAACGCGTGCTCTGAGTCGCCGTGAAGGCCACTGCGTTCGGGCGGGCGTTGGTCCCGAGGGTTCGGGGTTCGGCGGTTGGCGGTTCTTGGCGTGGCAGCACCGGGGGGGACGACTCTCCCCGAACGAGCTCTCCTGCCCCGGTAACGCCCTCTGCGGGCTGCAGGCCTCGTGCTCATCAGCAAGGGGGCCTTGGGCTGTGGTCCAATCTTCTCATTCGTAAGCCGGGCGGATGCCGCATAACATGTCGTTGGAGGCTGACAAGGCCCTCGAAGAGCGTGGTCGCCACCTACGAACGCGGTTGCTCGGGACCTTGCAGCTCAACTCCCGGTCGTTATCCGGACTTGCGTTGCACGCGGTGCGGGAAGCGGGGTGCTTAGGAATAGGTTCGTTCTCCGAGCTCTTCGAGCTCGTTGATTCGAGGCCGGTGGAGTCCACCCCGGCCGCCTTGTGCTCGTCTCATTGGAGGTTCCATCCGGGTACGTTCACGCCGCACGACGGGGGCTGAGTGTTGGACTGGCTCACCTGTTTTTGGCGGTTCTTTCGTTCGGTTCTTCGGACTCGTCTCGGCCGTCTCGAGAGGCGGCCGGGGTTCCCGCTCGCTTGGGTTGCGCGCTGAACTCCACCTTGGCGGGGGCACGTGGCGCGCGGCAGTCCTTGGCGGAGAAGCTCGGGGACACGCGCGCTGGCTGCGTTCGGCAACCGAGGGCCCTGCCTCTTGTTTCGTTACCGGCCCGACGCCCTCCCAAGCGCCGCGCGAGTTCGTGGGCCGATTGTCACCGCCGCGCGGGCGGACCCCCGCCGAGGCTGTGGGCATGGCTGCCGTTCCTCAGCGTGGTCTTCCCCGAGGAGGTTTCGGACGCGCGGGGTGGCAGCCCTTCACGGCGGGAGACTCCGCTGGTGGGTGAGTGCGTCGCGCTCGAGATGGCCATCGCGTCGGTGCCATCTGGATTCGAAGGCCGTCACGTGGAAATCGAGACCCGAAGGGACGCGCTACTGGAGGAGCCGGATAACATGTCGTTGGAGGCAGACAAGGCCCTCGTGGGAGCGTGGTAGCCTTCTGGAAGCGTGGTTCCTCGGGACCTTGCAGCTCAACTCCCGGTCGTTATGCCGACTGGGCTTCTTGGCCTGCCATCCGGTAGTCTGGTGCCGTGACTGCGGTGTTTGAGCTGCCGCTCTTCTGGCACGCTTACCTTGAGTGTCATCTCCGTTGGGGCATAGAGCAACATGGCGGTTCCGAGATCCTGGACGCTGCACTCCACGTCGAGTCGGGTGCGTCACTTGCATGGTCTGACCACTTCACGGGTTCATATTCAGGTATCTTCGAGAAGGCGGATGGCTACTCTGACAGCCCGGGCATCGTTGGTGTGCCTCTCTTGGGTGGAGCCTCGCTAACCTTGGAATGGCACCCCGGTGACACTGTACTTTGGCTAGACTCCCCGGCCGGTCCGAAGCTCAAGCTCGGTAGTGGCGGTCCCCACTGGGAACTCCCTGCGCTTCGTTTGGTAGAAGTACTCTCCTGGCTAGAGCGCGGTGCGTCTTCCGAAACCGGACGCGCGGTGTTGTTCATGTTGCCCTGGGCGGGGATCACCGCAGACGGTGACTACGAGGAACTGGCAAAGCGTCTACCCTCGATTCTCGAGTCCTGCGACCTCTTCGGAGCCGGGGACATCCTCTCGCTATCGAGCTGGCTTCTCTCCATGCTCCCGCGGTTCCCTGAGGCGGCCTGGAGCCGCTCTCCGTACGGTTGGACCACAACAGAGTCCAACAGCCGCAGAAGTTCCGCCACAACCCCCGAGACGATCCGACAGATAGACAAGTCGCTGATGCGAGCAGGACTACTCCCCGGGTAGAGTCGGCGGTAGCGGCATAACATGTCGTTGGAGGCAGACGAGGCCGGCGGTCGGCTCTCCAGTCGCAAGCTCCTTCCGAGCCTCCCTTCGTCCTCGCAGCTCAACTCCCGGTCGTTATCCAGACGTGGGGACCTGGGGCGGCGTATGCGAAGTTGGGGCAGGAACTGCATGCTCCCGCCCCAGGGTCAGCTACTTGCGCCGCGAGTAGTCGAACAAGTAGCCGACCCACGGCTACTTGTTCGACAACTTGCGCCGCGAGTAGTCGAACAAGTAGCCGACCCACGGCTTGTTCGAATCGCCCCCGCCTGGATGGCGGACGACCCAGTCCGGAAGACGGTTCTCCCAGTTCTGCGCCTCCGCCTTCGTGCGAAAGGGCCCGTAGAAACGGACGTTGGTGATGCCGACATGCGTGAGCGCGTGCTCGCGAAGACGGCGTTCTGGATCAGTTGAAATTCCACCACGGGTGGGCATCGGATGTACTCCGTTGTTGCGCCGCCCAACCGTTGCGATGTACCTTCCGAGTGTTCTAATCCACGGGTCGTCTGGTCTCACAAGGCCGGGCGGCCTTTTCTGATTTGATGGTCGAACGCCCGACGACAGGCATCCGACACTCGAATGGAACTACCCCAATGTGCAGGTCCCCTTCAAACCAAATTTATGCGTGGCACGCCAAATGCCTGTAGATCAACGGATCTTTTTCTCGTGACCCACACTCCCACCTGAACGGTTGTCAGCCGCACACAAGTATCCCAGGACCACCGCTTAAGATTTCCACATCTTATCCACATTGCATGATCCCCTAGCTCCATCGATGGGGGCGCGTCGTTGCTGCGGGCGTGGTCGGCGGTGCATGAACATCTAGGGGGTCATTAGTTTGCGTATCCATGGGCATCGAATCGCCTCCATAGGGGCGGGGAGGCGGCGGTCGCTGGATAACATGTCGTTGGAGGCAGACAAGGCCGGCGGTCGGCTCTCCGGTCGCAAGCTCCCTCCGAGCCTCCCTTCGTCCTTGCAGCTCAACTCCCGGTCGTTATCCGGACGGATGTGCGCCCCGGAAGCGCATGAGATACAATACGCTATATGAGCGACTCTCGTGGGCCCGTTTCCACGCGTCTTGCGGCGCGGCCGCGGCGCCCCGACCCAGCGCGTCACTTCCTCGTCTACTGTGACGAATCGGGCATAGACGACGGACCCGTGATGGGATTCGGATCTCTCTGGATCACTTACGAGAGGCGAGGCGACTTTGCCCGGCTCTGGGGAGACTTGCGGCAGTCGCACTTCGCCCCCAGCGAAGCCAAGTGGAACAAGGTTAAGCCGAAGACTTTTGACTTCTTCAAGGCGGCCGTCGACGCGTTCTTCGATCACCGGTGGATCATGTTCCACTGTATTATTCTGGGTAAGAACGAAGTCGACCTCTCACTTCATGATCGAGACTGGGATCTCGCCCGTCGCAAGCACTTCACGCTCTTCCTCGCAAATAAGCTCGTCCGCTTTGCCAAGCCGCAGAAGTTCTACCGCATTCGGGTCGACCCGCTCCCTTCTCGTTATAAGAAGGCGGACGAGGCCGCTGAGGTCATCCTTCGGAATCTGATGCAACAGAAGCGGAACCTTCGAAGGGAGACCATTCACTCGCTTCGTACCGTCGACTCGCGAGACACACCTGGTATACAGCTCTGCGACATTCTTCTCGGAGCGATCGTATCCGCCCGCCGGAACAACGCTACCGCCGCGGCGAAGTTGGCGCTTCGCGACCACATTGCTGGACGGCTAGGATGGCCATCTCTCGAGTTCGACACCCTTCCGAGAGAGTGGAAGTTCAACATCTGGCGCTTCTGGGATCCCACATCGGGCACCCCGCGGCCCGAAAGTACGAAGCGCTCAATTGCCGGCGGCGCCGGATAACATGTCGTTGGAGGCAGACAAGGCCGGCGGTCGGCTCTCCGGTCGCAAGCTCCCTCCGAGCCTCCCTTCGTCCTTGCAGCTCAACTCCCGGTCGTTATGCAGACGGCATTCGACTGCTGAGTGTCGTCTGCCTGGCCGCTGAGTTCCGGGGTTCCTCGTATGGGTGCCTTCCTCGCGGCGGGTGGCGCCGCCGGTCGGAACGCGTGCTCTGCACCGGCAGGTTGGCTCGCGTGTTCTGCGCCCGGTGCCGCCCATTGTTGGGGGTTTGGTTCGTTCGTTCGTTCGAACGCGTGCTCTGCAGCGATGCCCGTGGGCGGTAGCCGCCTGAGGCGGGTCCGGCGTGAGCCTGTCGCTTGCTGGAGCGCGCCGTCGCGGCCCTGGCTAGCGAGGGTACGAGTGGGAGAGGCGGCGCCCCGTCGCATCGAACGCGTGCTCAGCAGTGCATCGAAAGCTACGGTGCTCGGGGCCGTTGGACTCCAGGGTTTCGGTTCGGCGGTTTCGGCGGTTTCGGCGGTTTCGGCGGTTCTTGGCGTGGCAGCAGGAGGGCGCGACTCCCCCCGCGGGCCATGGGCTGTCCCGGGAGCTCACCTCGGGGAGGACGTGGTTCCACGGTCTGGCGACGTGGAGAGGGTCTTATCCTGCGACGTGGTTCTGAGCTCGCAACGATGGCGGTCGCTGCATAACATGTCGTTGGAGGCAGACAAGGCCGGCGGTCGGCTCTCCGGTCGCAAGCTCCCTCCGAGCCTCCCTTCGTCCTTGCAGCTCAACTCCCGGTCGTTATGCAGACCGAGCTGGTGCTGACACAGCAGAGTCTTCCGGTGCTGTCGCTCCTCCTCGCGCTTCGGTCAGGGCGCCGGCGCTTCGCGACGTCCGCCAAGGGCTGCGGCGCCGATGTCCGCATGCCTCTTCGGGTTGAGAGCGCTCGGGTGCCTCGTCGTTCCGGGACGTGCTACCTTTTCCACATGGGCGACGCTGTCCACAAGACTCCACCTGGGTTCGATGAACTGCCTGTCGAGGAGCAGATCGAGTACGTCACTTTCCTCTGGGAACGGATCACCGCCAATCCCGAACGGGTCCCAGTTCCCGAGTGGCACAAGCGCATCCTAGATGAGCGCTTGCGTGACATGGAGGAGGACCCGGGCGACGAACTCCCCTGGGAGGAAGTGCGTTCCCGCTTGCGCCGCGGCGACGACGGCGATCTATGAAGCTCATCGTTCGTCGTGCTGCTGCTCGCGAGGCTGCGAAGGCCAAGCGTTGGTACGACACGAGGGACCAGACCGAGGAGGAGAGGCTGGGCGACGCCTTCATGGCGGAGTTCGAACGCGTGGTCGACAGCCTCACGTCTCTGCCGAAGCGGTTCCCGCTCGTGTATCCACCACTCCGGCGGGCGCTCTTGAACCGCTTTCCGTACACAGTCTACTTCCGTCTGAGAGGCGAGGATGTCGTGGTGGTCGCAGTGCTTCACGCTCGACAGAGCACCTCAGTCCTCAAGGGAAGACGGTGAGCGGGCGCGAGGCTGCATAACATGTCGTTGGAGGCAGACGAGGCCGGCGGTCGGCTCTCCAGTCGCAAGCTCCTTCCGAGCCTCCCTTCGTCCTTGCAGCTCAACTCCCGGTCGTTGTGCTGGCGAGAATCCGCCGACCACTCACACTTTCGGCGGGGCGGGCAGCTTCGCGAAGTCGTCGGCGTGAGTTCGGACCCATGGAAGGAGGTCCGTCTCCGTGAAATCAAGCAAGAGGTTCTCCAGCTTCTTGACTGCACTCGCATCGCCCCATGAGAAGCGGACCCCCACGCC
>JAUHZF010000415.1 GCA_030426145.1 Polyangia bacterium | reverse complement strand
TCGGTGGTTGTCAAGGTAGTTGCCGCACGTTTTGTTTAGGCAGATGCGGACGTGGGTTTGGCTTTGTGCGCCGAGTCCGACGGTTCAGCGCGGCCTCGACCTCCGTGAAGGACGACGACCTCAGGGTTCCGCCATTGTCGGACGCGGCCCGACCATCGTTCCGGGTGCCGCGCACGGGCCGCCTTGTAGACCTCGGTCCGCTGCTCGAAAATCTGCGTGTGGCGCCCCTCGTGGCGAGCCGATGGGGTGACGAAGCCGATCGCCGAGTGGAGGTGCTCTTCGTTGTACCAGCGCACGAATGCTGTGACCCACCGCCGAGCGTGGTCCAGGCTCTTGAAGCGTCCGTGCGGGTAGCCTGCCACGTACTTCATCGTGCGAAACAAGGACTCCGAGAACGGGTTGTCATTGCTCACGCGAGGGCGGCTGTACGACGGCATTACGCCCAGGCGCTCCAGCGTGGCCTTGAGGGTCGCACCTTTCATCGCGCTGCCGTTGTCCGCGTGAAGGATGAGGGACGAGGATGCTCCTTCTCGCTCGACGGCGCTCGTCATGAGCACCGACGCATGCTCGGCGGACTCGTGGTCGTGCACCTCATGGGCGACGATCTTCCGACTCCAGATGTCGACCACGATGTAGGCGTAGAAGAATACCCCTGCGACTTCCGTGGCGAGCCAGGTGATGTCCCAGGTCCAAATCTCATTGGGCCCGCAGGCACGCTTTGGGACAGGAGCACGCCGCTCGGGGGCGGCTGCGCGACCGCGATGAGCGAGGAGCTCTTCATCGCGCAGGATGCGGTAGAGCGTCGACTCTGAGCCGATGTACTTACCCTGGTCGGCAAGCTGAGGAACGATCTGTGAAGGAGGTAGGCTGCGAAACTCGGGTGAGTTGACAGTGGCCAGCGCCTCGCGCCGCTCTTCGTCGGTGAACTTGTTGGCTGGCACGGAGCTGGGTCCTTTGCGCTTGTCCTCACCGCCTGGGGCTTCTGGACAGTTCTGGGCCCGCCAACGTTGGATCGTGCGTGGGTCGATCTCGAGCACCCGGCAGGCAGGAGCGAGCCTGGCGCCTAGCTGCTGCGCCTCGTCGAGCCACTGAAGAATCAACTCTCGTCGTTCTTTGGAAGTTCGCCTTCCTCGTCCGTTTCCGACGCGAGGAAGGCTTGAACTTTTCCCTGGAGGACCAACAGCGCCTTGGCTTCCTTCAGCTCCTTATCCTTGCGCAGGAGCTTCTTTTCCAGTTTCTGAATCCGCTTGCGCGCCACCGGGTCAGACGCTGGCTTGGTGGGCTTCGATGCGCCCCGCAAGCCGGCAAGTGCGGCTTGGTGCACCTCTTCCCGGAGCTGCGCGAGTTCCTCCTCATGGAGGCCTTCTCGCCTCAGAAACGCACCGAGTTCCTCGTCGGATAGCCGGCTGGCCTCCGTCACCAACTGGAGCTTCACCTCCGCGCTCCGCGCCCCTCCCCTTGGGGGCGTCTTTCCACTCTTGGCCATGGTCCTCAGATTCTCGTCCTGGCTCCACCGATACAAGGTTGCATGGCCAATTCCACACTTCGCGGCGACGACCCGAAGCGGCTCAGTCCCGTTCAGCAACTCGCTCACGCAAGCCGCTCGAAAGCTCATCTCGTACATTCTCAGCTCCCTACGCCCCAGTCTCACGTGGTGTTCAAGTCAGGCGGCAACAACCCTGACACCTGGGGAGGTTCGAGGTTCGAGGTTCGAGGTTCGAGGTTCGAGGTTCGAGGTTCGAGGTTCGAGGTTCGAGGTTCGAGGTTCGAGGTTCGAGGTCCTCGAGCACGAGGTCGAGAACGAGGTCGAGAACGAGGTCGAGAACGAGGTCGAGAACGAGCCCGAGCACGAGGTCGCGACCGAATGACGCCTCGAACGTCGTTCGGGTTGCTTCTTTTGAATTTGAATGTCAACTTCGGACACATGATCCTCATCGCCCCCCTCCTACCCTTCGGTCGCGGCCATGACGCTGGATGAAGCCGAGCTGCACCAGCCCGTGTTGGTGAAACACGTAGGCGGGGAGCGCTCCTTCCGGCGGCGTCTGATGGAGCTGGGTCTCGTGCCGGGTACGGCCGTGAAGGTGGAAAAGGTGGCGCCCCTCGGTGACCCGCTCGAGTTGAGCGCGCGGGGCTGTCGGCTGTCGATTCGGAAGAAGGAAGCCAAAGCGGTCGACGTGGAGCCGGTCCACGCCTAAGCCCGATTCCTCAGCCTTGGACGCCCAGCCTCGAGACGTGCCCGACGCTCGCCCTCTGGTGGCGTTGATCGGCAACCCCAACACCGGGAAGACGACGCTCTTCAACCGTCTCACCGGCTCGCGCGCGAAGGTCGGCAACTACGCAGGGATCACCGTCGACCGTCGCACCGGCACGCTGAAGCTGCCCTCTCGCGAGGTGGATCTGCTCGACCTACCCGGTGCCTACTCTCTCGCGGCGCGGTCTCCAGAGGAGCAGATCACCATCGAGGCCGTGCTCGGGCTCGACGACGAACCGGCCCCGGCCCTCTCGGTGGTGGTCGTCGATGCGGGACAGCTGCTGCGCAACCTCTACCTCGTGCTGCAGCTGCTCGAGCTCGAGGTGCCCATCGTCGTGGCCGTGAACATGATCGACGAGGTCGACGACCCCGTTCCCGTAGAGGGCCTGCGTAAGGTCCTCGGCGTCCCGGTGGTGCCGCTTTCCGCGCGGGCCGGGACCCACGTCGACGACCTCATCGCCGCCATCGAGGCCGGCCTGAAGACGCCGCCGACACCCAAGCTCGAGGTCACCTACCCCGACGGCCTCTCGAGCCAGCTCGCCGAGGTCGAAGAAGCGCTGCCCGGTGACTGGCGGGACGGGGCGAGCCCAGGACGACGGAGGGCCCTCGCTCGATGGGCCCTCTCGAGTCTCGACGAACACGACGAGCTGCGTCACATCCCTCCCTCCCTGCGCGAGCGCTGCCTCGCCGTGAGCGCGGACCTCGACGTCGACGAGGCCATCATCTCGGCGCGCTACCGCTTCCTCGACGATCACGTCGGGCCCCTCGTCGCCCCCGAGGGTGTGCCGACCTCCGGGTCCCGGCGCGTCACCCGCATGACCGATCGGGTCGACCGCGTTCTCCTGCACCCCGTGTGGGGCTTCGCCATCTTCGTGGCGGTGATGCTCGCCGTCTTCCAGGTCCTCTTCTCGTGGTCCGACCCCTTCATCGGTCTCATCGAGGACGGCTTCAGCTTCCTCGGCGACCTCACGCGGAACAACCTCCCCGGAGGCGTGGGCACCGATCTTCTCGTCGAAGGGGTGATCGGCGGGGTGGGAAACGTCGTCGTCTTCCTCCCCCAGATCGTGCTCCTGTTCCTGCTGCTCGGTCTGCTCGAAGACTCGGGCTACATGGCCCGCGCGGCCTATCTGATGGACCGCATCATGAAGAGCCTCGGCCTGCACGGGCGCGCGTTCGTGCCGATGCTCAGCGGCTGTGCCTGCGCCATCCCCGCCATCATGGCCACGCGCACGATGGAACGACAGCGCGACCGACTACTCACGATGCTGGTCATCCCACTGATGACCTGCTCGGCACGGCTCCCGGTCTACACCCTCGTCATCGCCGCGCTCTTTCCCGTGGGCACGGTGGGGGGGGTCTTCCCCGTGCAGGGTCTGCTGATGGTCTTCATGTACGTCTTCTCGACCCTCGTGGCCCTCGCGGCCGCGGGCGTGCTCGGGCGCACGGTCGTGAAGGGCCGCCGCATGCCACTGCTGCTCGAGCTGCCGCCGTACCGTCTCCCCACGCTTCGATCGGTGCTGAGGCAGACCGCCGAGCGGGCGAGCTCGTTTCTCAAGGAGGCGGGCACCGTCATCCTCTTCTTCACCATCGTGCTCTGGGCACTGCTCAGCTTTCCCAAGCCCGATACACCAGCGCCGCTCGCACAGCCGGCGGTCGCGGGCTGGCAGCACGCCGTGCAGGGCGAGGCCTTCGACGTCAGCGAAGCCGCCGACAACAGCGCCGCCGTCGACGCCTACCGCGGTGAGGCCCTCGCCACGAGCGCCGCGGGCCGAGTCGGTCACGCCATCGAGCCCGTGATGCGCCCCCTCGGATTCGACTGGAAACTCTCGGTAGGGATCCTCGGCGCCTTCTCCGCGCGCGAGGTCTTCGTGTCGACCATGGGCCTCATCTACGGCATCGGCGACGAAGTCGACGAAGAGAGCCAGCCGTTGCGAGAGAAGATCCACGAGGCCAAGCACGCCGACGGCACCCCCGTCTACACGCCGCTGGTCGGACTCTCGCTCATGATCTTCTTCGCCCTCGCCTGCCAATGCATGTCCACCCTCGCCGTGGTCAAACGCGAGACCAAGGGCTGGAAGTGGCCGAGCTTCCTCTTCGTCTACATGACGAGCCTCGCCTACGTCGCGAGTCTGCTCGTCTACCAGGGCGGCCGACTGCTCGGCTTCGGCTGATGATTCACGGTGGAGAAGGCTCGGCCCCGGTCGGGAGCACGACGTCGAGCTGCTCCCGCGCCACCGTCGGCGCTGGGGCGCCGATGCCCTCGACCACAACCATCTCGTCCTGCGGGAGGTTGCGTGCGGCCTTCGGATCGGGGTCGAGGCTGAGGGCTGCGCGGCGCCCCCAGCAGATGCTCTCTTCGTCCAAGCTCGCGCAGGTGCCGCGGTGGCCGGGGCTGACATCCTTCACGCCTGTCAGCCCGGGCACCTCGGTGGCCACCCACCGGTTCCACCGGGTTCCATCGCCGAGCTGACCGAAGGCGTTGCTGCCCCAGCAGTAGAGGCGACCGTCCCGGGTGACGGCACATGCGTGGGCGACCCCGGCCCGCACTCGGATCACGGGGGGCAGCCCCTTCACGTCGCGTAGCTCACCACTCGAGCGGCCGGTACCGTCGCCGAGCTGACCATCGCTGCCCCTGCCGCGGCAACGCACGCGTCCACCCCCGAGCACACACAAGAAGGCACGCCCCACCGCGATCTGCTCGGGCGTACCCATGCCCTGAATGCGCGTCGCCTTGCCATCTCCTTCGAAGCTGTACAGCCCCTCGCCAGTGCGCGCGTAGCCCCCTCCCATGTCGAGGCCGACCTCCATCACGCCCAGGAGCGGCTTGTCGTCGATGGTGATGGGCGTCGGTTCGGCGGCGTCGAAGCGGCACCGCAGCTGACCGTCGTGCACGCTACAGGCCGTGTGGCCGCCCATGGTCTGGAATGCCTCCATGGGCCACCCGCTGAGGGTCCCCCTCGCATCACTGGTGCAGCGCAAAGGCCCCGTTCCGAGATCGATGCAGATCCCCTTGTCGTTGACGAACATGTCCTTGGCGCCTCGGGTGCCGATGATGGTCTCACCCCGAAGCCAGCCCGCATCCCCCATGCCGATGGCGTGGGCTTCCACCCAGCATCGCACGCCCGCCTCGGGATCGACGGCGCAGACCTGGTCGTCCCGGGCGACCACCTGCGCGAGAGGCACGCGATAGCGACGCCCGAGAGGCCAGTTCTGGCGGCCGAGCTGGCCAAAGCCGTTGATGCCCCAGCACACGACCTCGCCCGAACGTGTCAGCCCACACGCGAGGAGTCGACCCGCCGTCACCTCGACGAAGGACTTGTCCCACACGCGCTCGCCGTATCGCCCAGAAGTCTCGATGAACCACTCCGGCACGGTCTCGGCGCGAGCCGCTACAAGCCCCGTGTTCGAGCCCGCCAAGCTCCGAATGGCCTCCGTCGAGGCGGTGACTTCGCAGGCTCTCTGATCTCGCCAGCGGTTCCAGGGCCCGTGTCGAGGTGGCTTGGGCTGCCCGACCCTTCGATGGGGGCGACGGTGCTCTCGGCAGTATCGCGGGCCCCAACAGAAGAGGTGCCCGTCGTCGGTGTGACCACAGTGGCTCGCGTCCGATACGACCACCGACCGCAGGCCGGTAGCGCCGCTACGCGATCTGAAACGCGTGGGCAGGAATCGGTCCCCGCGCAGATCGGCGCAATGGTGAACACCCTGCTTCAGCACACAGGCCAGGTCGTACCCGACGTCGACGTCGTCGACTTTGCCGAGCTCGTCGTAGCGCCGCTGATCCCGCTCCCAACGCATGCACGTGAGCACGTCGTCTTCTCCGATGACACACGTGCGCGCGACGGACCCGTTGTGACCTCCACCCACCGACACCGCGCGCAGCTTCTCGACCCCCGCGATGCGATGAGGCACTGCCGGCTCGCCCCAACCCTCGCCCACCAACTGGTCCCACGAGCCCACGGATGCGTCTTCGGCGCCCCAGCACCACAGGTCGCCGGCGACGTCGACGGCACAGCTGTGGTCCTCTCCGACCGAGAGCGCCTTGACGGGCGGTAGGCCGGCCACGCGCTGGGGCCAGGTCGCGTGCCCGCGGTAGAGGTCGCCCCAGCAGAAGACGGCACCGTCGTCTCGCCGGGCACACACGGTGTCGCCCCCCGCCTCGATGTCGACCACCGCTGGCGCCGGTGCGCGTTCTGGTTCGGCCTCCACGGGATCGACGGGTACCGAGGTCGTCTTGCTTCCCGCTGCCGGGTTGCCACCGCACCCGACCAGCAGCAGCGCCGCGCATGTCGCCGCTCGTGCCAACATCGCCAGAGATATCACCCCCTCAGCGCGGGAGCGCGAAATGCCGTTCGAGCATGGCCGCCGTGAATCGCGTGCGAAGGTAGAAGCCGCGCGGTTGGACCTCGACCATCACCCCTTCGGCGTCCACGCTGCGGGTGCGAACGCTGGCGTTGGCCGCCTTGGGACGCACCTGGAGGTACTGCCCCATCCGCGCCGTCACCGCCTCGATCTCACCGCGCCCGATGACGCCGCTCAGCTCCTCCCAGTCGAACCGAAGGGCCGCCTCGAGCTCGGCGTCGAGCGACCAGAGCAGCGCCTGCCCGAACCGCCGCTCGCGTAGCGGCAACGCGCGCTCGCCCTGAACCGGCAGCCACAAGACACGCGCGAGCTTGCGTCGCACGCGTGACGCTTCCCACGGGGTCTCCCCTACTTCGTGGAGCGGCACGGTGGCCACGAAGGTGGTCTCGACCGGGCGGCCCCACCGGTCGACGGGCAGTGTCTTGAGCTCGATCCCCAGCCGCCGGAAGTCCGGCTCGTCGAGGCTGCTCGCCTCGGCCCCGAGCGCGTGCTCGGCGAGCTGACCCACCCAGCCCTTGTGCCGCTTGAGATCGGGCGGCACGCGCAGCCCCAACGGCTCCGCCACCTCGACGAGGGTCTTG
This sequence comes from Polyangia bacterium, assembly GCA_030426145.1. Taxonomy (GTDB): domain Bacteria; phylum Myxococcota_A; class Polyangia; order Polyangiales; family Polyangiaceae; genus JAPYTK01. Next base: position 1,000 of record JAUHZF010000415.1, on the reverse strand, counting down.
CCCATGAGCGCATTGGCGCGCGCCATGAGGGTCTCTTCGTCCTCGGGGGGAGACGGCGTCAGCTCGGGAAAGAGCGGCGGCGTGATCGGTTTCAGCGGCGGCCTCGGTGCCACGTTCGCACCCTGACAAAACGAGACCCGCCTGGCCAGGGCCAAGCGGGTCGATCACACGATGAGCGCGGTGCTCAGTCGGGCTTGGCCACCACGTCGCGGCTGCGGACCATGGCCTGCACGAAGTCACGGTTCATCTCGGCGATGAAGTCGGTCGAGATCTCCTTGGGGCAGGCCGCCTCGCACTCGAGGTGGTTGGTGCAGCCGCCGAAGCCCTCGGCGTCCATCTGGGCCACCATGCGCATGACGCGACGGTCCTTCTCGGGCTGGCCCTGCGGCAGCATGTTGAGGTGCCGCACCTTGGCCGATGTGAACAACATCGCCGAAGCGTTGGGGCAGGCCGCCACACAGGCGCCGCAGCCGATGCAGGCGGCCGCGTCCATGGCGCGGTCGGCCTTCTCTTTGCCGATGGGGATCTCGTTGGCGTCGGGGGCGGACCCCGTGCGCACGGAGATGTAGCCGCCGGCCGCGATGATGCGGTCGAAAGCGGTGCGATCGACCATCAAGTCCTTGAGCACCGGGAAGCCCGAAGCCCGCCAGGGCTCGATCCACAGCTCCTCACCGTCGCGGAACTTGCGCATGTGGAGCTGGCAAGTCGTCGCCGCCCGCTGCGGGCCATGCGGCTCGCCGTTGACCACCATGCCGCACGCGCCGCAGATCCCTTCGCGACAGTCGTGGTCGAAGGTGATCGGCTCGCCGCCGTCGAGGATGATCTGTTGATTGACCACGTCGAGCATCTCGAGGAACGACATGTCGGGGTTGATGTCGTCCGGGGTCTCGTAGGTCTCGAACTGGCCAGGGCTGTTGGCGTTCTTCTGACGCCACACGTGTAGGGTCAGCTTCATTTGTAGCTCCTTTGGCTCAGCTTCACGTATTCGAACTCGAGGGCT
>JAUHZF010000414.1 GCA_030426145.1 Polyangia bacterium | reverse complement strand
ACGAGAACGAGAACGAGAACGAGAACGAGAACGAGAACGAGAACGAGAACGAGAACGAGAACGAGAACGAGAACGAGAACGAGAACGAGAACGAGAACGAGAACGAGAACGAGAACGAGATACGAGATCGAGATACGAGCGATCGACAGACTACCTTCGACCCAGTAGCCTCCGGTTTGCAATGCGGTGGCAGGCGATGGCAGCAGGCTTGTTGGTCTTCGTGACCCCCGGCGTCGCCGCTGCCTACTCCGGTGGGGTGTCTCAACCGGACTGCGAGGGGTGTCACGGTAGCGGCGACTACAACCTGAGCCTCGACGCCAACCCGTCCAGCTTTCAACCCGGTGCCACCGTGACCATGACCCTCACGGTGAGCGGTCAGGGGAACAACCGCGGGCTCTACCTCGAGGCCGACACCGGGCAAGCGAGCGCCATCGGCGGACAGGGACTCGCTCCCGCCGGCAACGGCTTGACCCACGTGTCGCCGCGCAACGTCTCGGGGGGAACGGCCTCGGTGTCCTTTTCGTACCAGGCGCCGTCGTCGCCGGGGGCGGTTCGCATCGATGTGTCCACGGTGCTCGGCAACGGCAACAACGGCAGCGGTGGTGACAAGGCCGATCGCGGCTTCTTCGACTTCGTCTTCGGCTGCATGCCCCAGACCTACTACCGAGACCGGGACCACGACGGTTACGGCACCGACGAGACCCGCGTGCATTGTGCCGGGGAAGCGCCCACGGGTTACGCGGCCGAAAATGGTGACTGCCAGGACTCGGACGAGCGCATCCATCCGGGAGCCACCGAGGTGTGCAACCAACGCGACGACGACTGCAACGGTGAGGTCGACGACGACGCCGTGCCGGTCGAGCTCTACCCCGACGCAGACGGCGACGGCTACTTCGGGTGGGACGAGCGGGCCTCAGCCGATCCCGTGCTCGGTTGTATACCCACCGACGGCTTGGCCGCCTACGGTGGTGACTGCGCACCCGACAACCCCGACGTGAACCCCGGCGCCGAGGAGGTGTGCAACCTCATCGACGACGACTGCGACAACCGCGTCGACGACGACGTGCGGCCCCGGTGCGGGGTCGGTTGGTGCGCGCGCGAAGCCAGCACCTGCGAAGCGTCATCCTGCACCCCGGGAGATCCTCGCGAAGAGACCTGCAACTACTTCGACGACGACTGCGACGGCGAGGTCGACGAAGACGTGACCTGTGAGGGTGGGCTCACCTGCGTCGCCGGGGAATGCGTCGACGTGCCGACCGACGGCGCCGCGCCGGGAGCCGACGGCGGTGGCTGCTCGGTCGACGGAGAGCCCGACGGTGGCGAAGCTTGGCTCTTCGGCCTCGTGTGGCTCGTTCTGCTCCGCCCCCGCCGCGCTAGAAAATCGTGAACGGGAACTGCGTCGCAGCCCATACGAAGAGGGCGTGCGCCGCGACGCAGATGCCCAAGCGTTCGGTCTTGACCGCGAGCAGACCCCAGACCGCCCCTCCTGCGACCGCGAGCAGGAACACGAGCGGATTGGGCCCGGCCACGGGGTCGGCGAGGAGCCAGGTCGAGGGCACCTGGGCCAAAGCGAAGGCCGCCGTGGTGGCGAGCCATCCACGGGAAGTGCCGAGCGCGTCGACGAGCAGCGTCTGCACGCCTCCTCGCCACACCACCTCCTCGGCGGCGGCGATGGCGAGAATCGCGATGCCGACGTAGGCCGCACGGGCGTCGCCGATCTGACCGTAGATCCGCGTGAGCCACGCTTCCTGGGGAGGACCGTCGAGAAGCGAAGCGCGCACGGCGAGGGTGGCGAGATAGAAGCCAACCGCCGCGAGGGCGCCAAAGGACAAGTCTCCACCGTGGGGCTTGAGCAGCCGCAGGCGGCCCTGGCTGCGGAGCCAGAGCACCGTCGCGATGAGCAACACCGCGTTGAGACCGCCGAGGGCGGCCAGGACCAGAGGCTTGCCCGCGTGCTCGGGGCGAAAAGCGTAACTGACGACGCCAGCCGTGGCCGCCGTCACCCCGGCCGCGATGACCAGCGCCGGCCCCACGGGGCCGCGCTCGGCCTCCTGTTCGAACGCCTCCTCCGACGGGGGAATGGTGTCGACGGTGAAAGCGGGCGTCGAATCCGCCGGCGGACGAGAGCTGCTCATGTCGGGTTCCTCAGCCGCCATCACGTGCCTCCAACGCGGCCACCACGCGGTCGAGGATGCGGTCAGCGATGGCCGTCTTGCGTTGGGTCGGGAGCGTCTCGACGTCGTCGGCGGTGACCAGCAGCACCCGGTTGTCGTCACCGTCGAAGGCGTCGGGCCGGTTGGCCACCACCATGTCGACCCCCTTCCGCTCGAGCTTGCCGCGCGCCAAGGCGGTGAGGCCATCATCGTCGGGGGCGGTCTCGAGGGCGAACCCCACCAAGAAGGGCGCATTCCCCTCACGCCGGGCGCCGATGGTGGCGATGAGGTCCGGGTTCTTCTCGAAGGTGAGGGTCAGCGTGTCGGCCTTTCGTTTGAGCTTCTCGCCGCGCACGTCGACGGGGCGGTAGTCGGCGACCGCCGCGGCCATGACCAGCGCGTGTGCGCGCTGGAGGGATTCGCCGAGCGCGGCATCGAGCGCGGTCTGCATCTCCCTCGCGCTTCGCACGTTCACCCGGTCGACGCCGGCCGGGGTGTCGAGATGAACCGGGCCCGCCACCAGGGTGACGCGGGCCCCTCGTGCCGCCGCGCGCTCGGCCACGGCAAATCCCATGCGACCACTCGAGCGATTCGAGACGTAGCGTGCGGGATCGATGTCCTCGACGGTGGGCCCTGCGCTCACGACGATGTGGCGCTCCCGCAAGTCGCCCCCCGCTGCGGCGGCGACGATGGCATCGGCAATGACCTCGGGATCGGCGAGTCGTCCCATGCCCTCATCGCCGGAGGCCACGGGACCCGCGACCGGACCCACCAAACGAACGCGTCCGTCGGCCGCGAGCTGAGCCACGTTGCGCTCGGTGGCGGGGTGGTGCCACATGCGCGGATGCATCGCGGGCGCCGCGAGCACGGGGCCGCGCGCACACAGCGCGATCGCACGCACGAGATTGTCGGTGCGCCCCTGCGCCAGCGCCGCGAGCAGGTCGGCAGTCGCAGGCACCAGGGCCACGACGTCGGCCTCGGCCGCGAGCTCGACATGAAGCTCACCGCGGCCGTTCCACATCGTTTCGTGGCACACCTCACCACAGATCCCAGCCAGCAACGCGGGCCCGACGAAGCGAGCGCCCGACGCGGTCACGACGGGCACCACGCGCACACCACGCTTGATGAGGAGGCGGGCGACCTCGACCGCCTTGTAGGCGGCGATGCTGCCGGACACCGCCAAGACCACCGTCGTCATTCTTCCTCTTCGTCCTCGTCGTCGAAGACGGGCATGCCTTGCTTCTTCTGCCAGCCCGCGTTGCCCGTCTTGCCGCGAATGCGGTTGTAGCTGGTCCCGCCGCCGGGTGTGGGTTTCTCCTCGTCGCCAGGGATCTCGGGGCCCTGGGTGATGACGAGGTACTCGTCGGCCGTGTACTCCAGCGACCGATCTCGCTTCACCTTGCCCTTGGCTTTCTTGGGGCCGGTGCCGACGAGCACGATCTGCGTCGTGGGCGGGTAGCGGGTCTTGGTCTTGGTGCGGATGGCGTGGCGCCCATCCCGCACGAGGCGGAAGACGGTGGCGACGAACCCCGGCACGCCCCGCTGAGAGAGCACCTTCTCGCCCTTCGGGAGATCTTCGGTTTCTCGCTCCTCGACCTCGAAGGGGATGGCCTCGTCGACGCGACGGAAGAACGAGACCGTGCGCTCGCGCTCCGGGCCGAGGACTTCGGCGCGCACGCGGCCATCCTTGACCACCTCGTGGAGCACCACCGGGAAGGGAAAATTGTTCTTCACGCGGAAGTTGATCGCCGGGTAGGCCACCGCCGCGTCCATGCCCAGCTGGATGTAGCTCGAGGGTCGGGTGTGGGGCGCGCGCTCGATCACCTTCAGGCCTGCGAAGAAGACCGCACCGTGCAGCGTGCCGCTGATCTGGCAGGTACCGCCTCCGATCCCGTCCACCAGCTCGCCCTGGGCGATGACCGGGGCGACGCGGTAGCCGTTGGCCTCGTCTCGAGGACCCACCGTGTCGTTGAAGTCGAACTCCTCGCCGGGCAGCAGCACCGTGCCGTCGAGACGGGAGGCGGCGAGGCGCAGGTTGAAGGTGCGGTCGCGGTAGCGCGAGCTCTTGTTGTAGCGGGTCTCGAAGTAGCCCAGCACGTGGTCGAACTTCACGTCGCCGAGCTGTGACGTCCGGAGCCGCGGAGCGATGACCTCGCCCACCGCCGCCACCTTCGTCTCCCCTCGCCGCACCGCCGCCTCGAGGCGCGCCGCCGTGGCGTAGACATCGAGGCGAAAGCCCTCTTGCTCGGGGATGAGGGTCTTCTTGTCGAGGTCGACGGCCGCGGAGCTGGCCACCCGGTCGACCTCATCCTTCATCTGAAGCAGCGCCTCCACGGACTTCTTTGCGTCGATGCGCACAGGAAGCGGCACCGCGATCACGGCTTCGGGCGTCTCGCTCCGTCGCTCCTCATACCGTCGCCGCACCGCGCTCTCGGGGTCGCGCACGGCCTTGATGAACTCGGCCATGCGCTGGCGATCGATCTCGGCCTCGAGGGCTGCGGGCACCAGCTGGCGCGGCTCGCTCCCCGGGAACGTGAGCTCGATCGGAGCTCGGGCGTAGCGACGAACCAGGTCGAGCGCATCGGCCACGGGGTCGCCGTCGAGCGTCAGGGGCTGCCCCGCGACGCGCACTTCGGGCGGCGGAGGTGCGACGGCCTTGGGCGGCGGCGGGGGCGGGCGCAGATCCCAAGCGATGAAGCCACCCGCCGACAGCAGCACCACCACGGCCATCGCGTACTGCCACCACGCTGTGTATCGCTTCGCCATCTTTCCCGAACGCCTTGGGCGCTGGCCGTGTTCTTCCCCGCGAGGCGTCGCTGGTCAAGTCCGAGACTTGGTGAGGGGGCCCCGAGGCGGCTAGAACCACAAGCGGATTGAACCTCGTGATGCGCCTGTTGCCCGGCATGGCCGTGGTCTTCGCGACGACCACGGTCGATGCACGCCCCCTCGACGATGCGGCCTGCACCGAAGCCCGAAGCCAACGTGCGCTGTCGAAGATGCGGGCTTGTGCCCCGCAGCTCGAAGCCGACGCATCACCGCGGGTGGCCGCGGCGTACTGGATGGCCCTCGCGGAGACCACCCTCGACCCCGACGTCGAAGACCGCCTGGGCATGGATGTACGGCGGGACGAGGCCATCGCCGCGCTGGGCCACGCGGCGCGACTCACCCCCGACGATCCCGAGCCGCTGCGGCGGCGCGCTCGGCTCGCCGACCAGGCGGGTGACCTGCGCGTGTTGCGCGAGGTCGTGCACGCTTGGGTCGGTGTGGCGCCCGACGACCCCGAGGGAGAGGCCTACCTCGCCGTCCTCGCCATCGAAGACGGACGGTGGGCCGCGGCCGAAGAGGCCATCGACGGCGCCATGGATCACGGCTTGGCCCCCGCCCGCGGCGACGCCATTCGCGCCGACCTCGACCGGCGCCAGCCCGCCTGGCGGCGACATCGCCACCTCGCCGTGATCCCAGTGCTCGCCGTCCTGCTCGCGTGGGCCCTGCGCTGGCGGCGAAACGGACGCCGTCCTACGTAGGCCTACACCGGCGCTAAGCACCGCCCCTGGACGCGCCCCCGCACCTGAATTTTCGCGGGTTTCTGCCCCTCCCGCTCCAGCCCCCTTGGTATAGTCGCCGGCGCTCGAATGCGGGGGGAGCCAGGGTGGCCGCGCCCGCCGAGCCCACCTCCAAGAGGAAGCTCCAGAGGAAGACAGCGTGGCCGACCAGCCGAGCGACCAAAGCAACCTCGATCGATCCTTCGTCGCGGCCATGAAGGCCGCCGAAGGCGCCCCGGACAGCGGTGACGCCTGGGACCACCTCGAAGATCTAGCCGACAAACTCGGACGCCCCGACGACGTCGCCCAGCTCTATCGGGACACGCTGGAGCAGAAGCTGGCTCCAGACGTCTTCCGCACCGTGGCCGAGCGCGCCGTGCAGTACCACGAGGAGTGGTTCGGTGACGCCCCCGAGCGCATCACCCAGCTGTTGGGCCGGATCTGCGAGCTCTCGCCGAGCTCGGACTGGGCCTTCGAGCGACTGGTGATGATGCTGACCAGCAACGGTCAGTGGGACGAGCTGCTCACCGCCTACGATCGCGCCATCGCGTCGGCGATCGACGTGGCGCGCAAGAAGCAGCTGCTCGACGACGCCGCTCAGGCGAGCAAAGACTTCGCGGATCGGCCCGACCGAGCCGCCGACTACCTCCAGCAGCTGCTCGCTCTCGACCCCGACAACGCTCACTTGGTGCAGTCGCTCGAGCGCCTCCTCGAGCGTGGCAAACGGCATCGCGATCTCATCGCGCTCTGGGACCACCGGCTCGAGCACCAGGAGGCCGACGAGCGGCGACAGACCCGCCTCCGCATCGCCGCCTGTTGGCTCGACGAGCTCGGCGAGGCACCGAGGGCCCTGGAGGTCCTGCGCGCCCTGCTCGAAGAATCACCCGGTCACGAGGAAGCTTGCGCGCTCCTCGAACGCATCCTCGCGCAGGACGAGGCCGAGCTCTCCACGCGGCGACAGGCCATGTCGCTCCTGCGCAAGAACTACCTCGTGGCCGATCGTCCGGACGAGGTCGTGCGCCTCCTCGGTCGCGCCCTGGACTTCGTCGAGGCCGAAGAGCGACGCCCCATCCACCGCGAGCTCGGCTCGCGCCTGGCGATCCTCGGCAAGGACGAAGAGGCGCTCGACCACTACCGGGCGCTCGTGCTCGAAGACCCCACCGACGCCGACGCCCGCAAGCAGATGCGGAATCTGGCCGACCGCACTGGGCGGCACGACCTGCACGCCCAGGCCCTCGTCGACGCCGCCGAGGCCAGCAGCGATCAGCCCACGCGGGCCTCGGTCTTGCTCGACGCCGCCCGCATCAAGCGGCGCGCCCTCGACGACGCCGAGGGTGCCATCGCCATCTACCGCGCCGTGCTCGGAGCCGAGTCGAACGAGGCCAGCCACGCCCTCGCGGCGGCGCATGCCCTCGACGAGCTCCTCGCCGCCGCGGGTCGTGACGCCGAGCGTCTCGACGTTCTGGAGACGCTCGCGTCGCTCGAAGGCACCCAGAGCGGACGCCGTGCCGTCATGGCCGAGGCGGCACGCCTCGCCGACCGCCTCGGCGAAGCCGATCGGGCCCTCGCGAACTGGAAACCCGTGCTCGATTCGGACGGGCGCGACCTCGAAGCCCTCAACGCCGTCGTGGATCTGCTCAGCCGCAACCGCCGCTGGGCCGAGCTCGTGTCCGCCCTCGAGCGTCGCGCCGATGCCGTGCAGCTTCCCCTCCAGCGTCGCGCCGACTGGGTTCGCATCGCGGAGATCCAGCAACGCGAGCTCGACGCGAGCCCCGCCGCCATCGACACCTGGCTGCGCGTGCGCCAGACGTTCGGTGACGCGCCGGACGTCATCGAGGCGCTCGACACCCTGATGAGCGGCGAAGACCGCCAGGAGGAGCTCGCCCACATCCTGAGCGAAGGCGCGAGCGCCGCGCGACACCGCAATGTGAGCCTGTTGCGGCGCCTCGGAGAGCTCTACCGCGAGGAGCTCGACCAGCCCGAGCAAGCCGTCACCTGGTACGCCGCCGCGCTCACCATGGCCCCCGCCGACGAGGTCTCCCGCGAAGGCATGCGCGCCCTCCTCGGCGTGAAGGGCGCCACCCGCGATGCGTCCGCAGCCCTCGCCGCGGCCTACCGCGCCACCGACGACGACGAGAGCCTGCTCGGCTTGCTCGACCATCGTGTCGGCGCGGCCCGTGACCGAGGTGAGCAAGCGAGCCTGCTGCGGGATGCGGCCAAGCTCTACCTCGACCGCCACAAGGACGCGGTAGCCGCGCTCGGTTGCCTCTGCCGCGCGCTCCCCCTCGAGCCCGACAACCTCGCCACCGAGTCGCTGATGATGCGCCTCGCCGACCACACGGGTCGCTGGGTGACGGTGGCCGAGAGTCTCCGCATGGCGGGAGATGCCGCGGTCACCACCCCGGCGCGAGCGGCCCAGCTTCGCGTCGCCGAAGGCTCGGTGCGGCGACGCCTCGACGACATCGAAGCCGCGCTCGAGGCCTATCGCGCGGCCGCCGAGCT
>JAUHZF010000413.1 GCA_030426145.1 Polyangia bacterium | reverse complement strand
AGGGAGGTCGCCAGCTCAAACCCGTGCCCGGCCAGGGTGCGCCGCGATAGCCGTCGACGGTGACCACCGACAGCTCGACCTTCAGCTGCAACTCGGCCACGAAGAGCTTCGCGAGCTCCCCCACCGTCATGCCGTGCTGAATGGGCAGGGCATGGGGCCCGATGAACGACCGAAGCCCGTCGTCCAACACCGGGCCATCCACGACCTGCAGCCCCAACGGATTGGGTCGGTCGAGCACGACCACGCGCTTGCCGTGTTGAGCCGCCGTCTCGAGCAGGTACTTCAGCGTGGTGATGTACGTGTAGAAGCGAACGCCGACGTCCTGCACATCGAAGACCAGGGTGTCGATGCCGGTGAGCTGGGCGGGGGCAGGCCGGTCCCGCGTGCCGTACAGGCTGTAGACCTTCACTCCGGTCTTGGCATCGCGACCGTCTTTCACCGCTGCATCCACGTCGCCGTCGATGCCGTGCTCGGGCGTGAAGATGGCGCCGAGCTTCGCCCCGGGCGCTTGGTGCAGCACATCGATGAGCCGCCTGCCGTCTTCGGTGCGTCCGGTGTGATTGGTGAGCAGTCCAATGGTCCCCGTCGGCCTGGCTTCGACGGCATCGGCCTTGCCGGCGAGCACGTCGGCCCAGCGGTCGGCGCCGGTGCGCACGCTGGCCTTGGCCGCGTCGAAGACGATGCGGCGCAGATTCTGACGGAGCTTGGTCACGTCGCCCTTGCCCTCCGGATGCAGTCGGCTCGTGAGCAGCACGACCCCGAGCTGTCCTCGGGGTTCGACCCAGAACATCGTGCCCGTGAAGCCGGTGTGGCCCCACCCGCCCATGGGTCGGGTAAAGGTGAGGGTCTGGCGACCGTCGCCGCGCGGCGCTTGGGTGAGGCGCCAGGTCGCCTCCGACCAGAAGCGCTCATCGGGGCCCTCACCGCGACGGAGCAGCATCCGAACGTAGGCCGCGACGTCGTCGGCGCGCCCGAAGAGTCCGGCGTGACCCGCTACACCGTCGAGGGCGGCGGCCCGTGGGTCGTGCACCTCGCCGCGAAGCCAGTGACCGTCGCGCCGCTCCGTGGGAACCGCGGTGGCGCCAGCCATCGCCCCGAAGGCGGCGCCGGTCATGCCGAGGGGCTCCAGCACCAACGTTTGCACCGCAGTCGACAGGGGGCGTTCGGTCACCGCCGCCACCAAACTGCCGAGCACGATGTAGCCCACGTCGCTGTAGCGATGTTTGCCCACTCCGCGGAGGGGCAGGGCGTCGATCTTGGCCAAGGCCTCTTCGCGGCTGCCTGCGAAGTCGCGCAGGTGGTTGGCCGCGGGGAGACCCGAAGTGTGGTCGAGCAGCTGCGCCACCGTGACCTCGGGTTTGCCGGGCTGGGCGAAGCTGGGCCGATAGGTCGACACGGGGGCGTCGAGCTTCATCTTGCCCTGATCGACCAGCCGCAACACGGCGGCGGAGGTCGCGAGCGGCTTGGTGAGGCTTGCGAGGTCGAAGGTGTCGCTCTCGGCCATCGGCTCGCGCGTCGGCTGAAGCTGGCGGGCCCCGTAGGCCCTCCGAAAGGCTACGCCTTGGGGCCGCACCACCGCGACCACGGCACCGGGACACTGGCCTTCGGTCAGGGCGGCCTTCACCACCGCATCGATGCGCTGGGTCACGGAGGTGTCCAGCGGCGTCACCACCCGAGGTGCGGGGGGAGGCGCAGAGGGCATCGCTGCCGAACCCACCGATTGAACGGCGTCGACGGGGGCGGTCATCGCCGTGTGTGGGGTCGCGCTCGGCGCGGGGGGCGGCCGCCGGTCGACGGGCGTGGTGCTCCCACAGCCGACCAGCAAGATCGCCAACCAGAGCTCACGCCGCATCCCCACGGCACGAGCCTAGCCAGCCCATGCACGGGTCGCCACACCCCGTGAGGGTGGGGAGCTCGTGCTCGTGCTCGTTCCTCGTCGGCGTGCCGCGCACGGGGTGTACGCGTCAGAGTGCGGTGGCGGTCACCGGATAGAGCGCGAGGCCGGGGCGTTGACCGGGCATGGTGATCTCGGTCGGGGTCTCTGGGGTACTCACGTCCCAGGCGGTGAGAAAACCATTGCCTGCGTCGGGTTCGTTGAGGTCCGGGACGTGCACGATGAAGAGCCGGTCGAGCTCGTAGTCGAGCGCGAGTCCCGTCTCCGTGGTGGGAATGGCGCACCCCATGGCACCGCAGCTGTTGCGGAGCTGGAGTGGGTCGGCCTGAATGCTGTGAAGCGTGGTCGAGCCGTAGTCGACCACCCAAAGATCTCCGGTCACCGGGTTGAGGGCGAAGTCGCCGAGCGCGCTTCCGGGCACGTTGACCGGGCTACCGCTCAACGTCTGGAGCGAGTCGAGGTCGAGCACATGGACCTTCTGCGAGCCGGTCACCATGCGCTCTCCGACGTAGAGACGACGCCGTGCGGGGTCGACGGCCACGTCGGCACCGGTCCCGTCGTCGAGGCTCATGGGGCTCCCGGCCAGGTGGGTCACACCGGTACCGTCGAAGGCTACGCCCCAATAGGTGAAGAGGCTCACGCCGAAGACGTGACCCGTGACCGGATCGACGTCGATCTGATTGGCCGGCACATCGATGTTGAAGGGACTTCCCGCCACCTCGACGTAGGGCACCGAGCTGGTGTCGAAGACGCTGAGTAGCGACTTGCTCGGGTCGCCTTCGGTGCCGATGCAGTAGACGTAGAGGAGGTCACGCCGATCGTCGTGCGCGACGTCGACGGGCGCGTTGCCCGTGGTGTAGGGCGAGCCGGCGATGGGGGTCATCGTCGCGGCGTCGTACACCTGCAGTGTCTGGCCGCCCTCCATGGCCACCGCCAAAACGCCGTGTTTGGCGATCCCTTGCATGCCGCTCGTGGGGGCTCCGGGCTCGACCGGCGAGCCGATGGGGCTGACGTCGGAGGCGTTGATGCCCACGAGGTCGTAGTCACCGAGGTAGTGCCCGACCACCACCTGCCCCCTCAGGTCGGGCGGACTGTAGGTGTAGGCGTCGCCTCCCTGACCGCTCGACGTCGTAGTGGAGGCGTCGCCCCCCGCGCCGGTCGTGGCCACGGTGCTTCCGGCGCCAGACCCTCCGCTTCCCGATGTGGGTGCGTCGTCCGACCCGCCACAAGCCACAGCCAGGAGACCAACCAACAACAGTCCGCTCGTGCGCATCATCGTCTCCGAGGACGCAGGAGGTGCGATGTTGTCGCACACTTTCTGCGGACACCGACGCCACCAGGCTACTCGCGCTCTTTTGTGCGCATGGTGCCGGGGTCCTCCCAACCGCTCAGACCAAACCACAAGCGCAGGCCGGCATAGCCATCGCGAGGCTGGTCGATCCTGAAGACCCTCTCGCCGCCGATGAGCCCGTCGAAACGACGGTGTAGAACGAGGCCCGTCTCGAGCTCGAGGTGAATGCCGGCCGGAAGGTGGGCCGTCAGGCCGGTTCCGACCTTGAAGACGGAGAAGGCAGCCTGCAGCTCCCGAATGTCGAACCTCTCCTCGTCGACGTGAAACCGCTCGCCCTCGTAGCTGCCCTCGATGGAGCTCGTGAGCCAAGAGGTCGCGCGGTACGCCAGACCAAAGCGCGATGGGATCACACCTCGGAACATCAGGTCATCGGTGAGCTGCCAACGCACGCCGACCAAAGGCAGAGGAAGCGGGGTGCCTGTTCGACGGTCGTACCCCAGCCCTGCGCCCAACGTCAGCTCGTCGAGGAGGCGGTAGCTGGCCAGGGTCATGGTCGAGAGTTGGATGTCGCCTCGGGTCACGTCGCCTTCGAAATCGCTCGCGAACCCGACGCCGAACTTGTGGATGAGCGTCCACCGGTCCGTAAAGCGGTGGGCCACGGTGAGGCTCGACCCCAGCGCGTGCAGCCCCCCGAGCTGAAACCCGGGGGGCGTGGGCCCCGTCCACGTGGGCTGCAGGTGCCGGTAGCTCACGCCCGGTATCACGTAGGTATCGTCGCCGACGGGTAGCGGCAGGCTGAGGCTCGCGGTGTAGCTCGTGAGCTGAGAGCTACCATTGAGGTGGGCTCGGCTCGGCTCGGTGCTCACCGGCGCGGGCGCATAGGCGACGACGGCGACCTCGACGGGGCTCCCCTGGACGATCTGCGCAACTGCGAGAGAGGGGCTACAGGTGACCGCAAGGGCGGCCAACAGCGCTATGCGACGCCAAAGAGACGGGACGGCCATGGTCGGTGGGGTCAGCTGGCGTCTTCGACGGCGGGCCTCACGCGTCCAGGCCAGAGCCCCTTTAGCCACGACGTCGCCGCTTCTCGTCGGCGTCGCATGCCCGACGAGAGATCGTCGAGCCAGCAGAAGACGGCGGGGGTGGCCACGAGCGTCAGCAGCAACGAGAGGGTTTGGCCACCGAGCACGATGCCGGCGGTCGCGCGATTGGTGCCGCTGCCCGGGCCTCCGCTCAGCATCAGCGGCGCCATGCCGGCCACGAAGGCGAGCGTGGTCATCAAGATGGGCCGCAGGCGATCGCGGTTGGCGAGGATGATGGCGTCGGCGCGCGACCAGCCCTCCTTCCGCAGGGTGAGCATGTGGTCGACCTGGAGGATCGAGTTCTTCTTCACGATGCCGAAGAGCACGAGCAAGCCCAGCGCCGAGAAGATGTTGAGCGACTGCTGGAAGATGAGCAGCGAGATGAGGGCAAAGGGCACGGTGAGGGGGAGCGATACCAGGATGGTGACCGGGTGGAGCCAGCTCTCGAACTGCGCCGCGATGATGAGGTACATGAAGACGAAGGAGAGGAAGATCGCGACGAGGAACGACACCGCCGCCTTCTTGAACTCCTTGGACTGTCCCGAGAGCGAGGTCGTGTAGCTGGCCGGCATGTTGAGCTCTGCGCTCGTGCGGTCGAGCTGCTTCAGGACGTCGTTGGTCGACGCTCCGGGAAGCAACGTCGCGTACACCAAGACCGAGCGTCCACGGTCGAGTCGCTCGATCGCGGCCGGACCCACGCCACGCTTCGTCGATGCCACCTGGGAGAGGGCCACGAGCTCGCCGGAGGTGCTGCGTACTTTGTAGCGGTCGAGGTCTTCTGCCGTACGACGGTCACGCTCCCGGGCTCGCAGGAGCACGTCGAACTGGTCCGTCGTGTCGTCGAAGGTCGTGACCGTGGTGCCGCCGACGAGAACGCGCAGGGTCATGGCGATCTCCTGCACGCTCACCCCCAGCTCGGCCGCGCGAGCACGATCGATGTCGACGTGCATCTCGGGGCGTCCTTCGCGGAAGGTGGTGTCGGCTTGCGCCACGCCGGGGACGTCTCTCACCGCATCCGCGAGGGCCGTACCGTAGCGGTCGAGGGTCGCGAGGTCGGGGCCCCGCACCACGAACTGCACCGGCGCCGCGCGGGGCCCGGAGCTGCCGAAGGCGGAGATCTTTCCGATGGTGTATTCGATCGACTCTTCGGTCGCGAAGGCGGGGAGAATGTTCTCGCGTACGTCGTCCTCCACCGCGAACTGGCTCCGCTTGCGTTTGCCCTCGGGCACGAGCGACACGTAGATCGACGCTTGATGGGGGCCTCGGCCGGAGATGTTGCCCTCTTCGCTGCCAACGGTGACCACTGTGTGCTGCACCTCGGGAAGGGCGCGAAGTTTGGCGCTGATGCGCTCGGTGATGAGCTCGGTGCGTCCTAGAGAGGTGCCCTCGGGCGCATCGACCGTGATCTCGAAGCGCGCCTCGTCGTCGTTGGGCAAGAAGGCGGCCGGCACCTTGGGGCCCACGACGACCACGCTCCCGAGGGACAACGCAATGGCGCCGCCCACGATCCAGCGCCGCTCCATGCAGAAGGACAGCAGCTTGACGTAGCTCTTTTCGAGCCAGCCGTCCTGCAGCTGGAGGCCGCGCTCACCCCGACGCCAGGCGCGGAACCGAGCACGCTCCTCCTGCTTGTCGAGCTCTGGCTCGTTCTGCGGCGGATGAGGCCGATGCCCTCCGTGGTCTCCCGTGCGCCGTAACCACTTGGCGCAGAGCATGGGCGTCATCGTGAAGGCGATGAAGAGCGAAACCAGCACCGCCGCGGTCATCGCGAGACCGAAGTTGGAGAGGAAGCGCCCCAGGATGCCGCCGATGAAGGCCAAGGGGAGGAACACCGCAACGAGCGAGAGCGTGGTCGCAAGCACGGCGAGCGCGATCTCCTTCGTGGCCTCGAGGGTGGCCTTCGTGGGGTCGTCGGTGCGTTCCTCGAGGAATCTGACCACGTTCTCGAGCACCACGATCGCGTCGTCGATGACGATGCCGACCGCCAGCGTGAGAGCGAGCAGCGTGAGGAGGTTGAGGGTGAGGTCGAAGGCCGCCATCACCGCAAAGGTCGCGACGATGGAGAAGGGGATCGATAGCGATGCAATGACGGTAGACCGACCACTGCGTAGGAAGAGGAGCACCACGACGATGGCGCACAGGGCGCCGAGGACGAGGTGCTCTTGCACCGCGTGAACGGCGGTCCGGACGAAGGCGCTCTCGTCCCTCACCACCTCGAGCTGATAGCCCGGCGGCAGGGAGCTACGAATGTCGTCGAGGTTGGCATGAATCGCGTCGGCGACTGCGATGGCATTGGTGCCCGATTGCCGCGTGACGGCGACGAGTACCACGGGCTCGCCGTCGAGCACGGCGTAGGACGAAGGCTCGACCGCATCGTCGACGACGTCGGCCACCTCGCCCACGGTCACCACGTGGCCGTCCCGTTTGCCCAGCGGCAAGGAGGTGAAATCTTCGGCGCGGGCCACACGCCCGGGCACGCGAACCTGCAGGTTCGCGCTGCCCTGGGTCATCGAGCCGCCCGGGAGCTCGAGGTTCTCCGAAGCGAGCGTGCGCTGTACGTCGGTGACGGTGAAGCCGAAGGCGTCGAGGCGAGCTGGGTCGACCTCGACTCGAATCTCTCGCTCCTGACCGCCGTAGAGCTGGATGTCGCCGATGCCCTTGCCGCCCTCCAGGCGCTTCTTGACGTTCTCCTTCGCGAACTCGGTCAGCTCCTTCGCGGTCCCCGGGCCACGTAGCGCGGCGTAGATGATGGGGGCGGCGTCGGGGTCGAGCTTGGCGACCTGAGGTGTCTCGGCATCGTCGGGTAGCTGCGAGAGAACACGATTGACCCGATCGCGTACCTCCTGTGCGCCCACGTTGCCGTCTTTCTCGAGGTCGAAGGCAACCATGACGACGCTGAGGTTTTCGTACGAGGTCGAACGCAGCTCGTCGACGCCCGCAATGCTGCTCATCGCCTCCTCGATGGGTTCGGAGACCTCGGTCTCGACCTGCTCCGGGGATGCCCCCGGGTAGACCGTGACGATGGTCACCATCGGAATGTCGATGTTGGGAAAACGATCGACGGAGAGAGAGCTGAAGCTGAAGGCGCCGAACACCAGCAGCACGAAGGAGAGCACCCACGTGAAGACGGGGCGAGAGACGCAGGCTTTGACGAGTGCGAACATGTGGGTTCAGCCCTTCTCGGCGTCGACGGTGACGGCGACGCCATCGGCGAAGCCATTGGGTACGGCACTCACGATGGCTGCCTCTGCGGGCATGCCTTCGGCGCGCAGGAGGACGCGGTCCTCCCGTCGTTCGGCCACCTGCACGATGACGGCTCGGGCCCGACCGTCTTTCACGATGTAGATGCGGTGCACGCCGGCGCGCTCTGCGACGGCCGCCGCAGGAACGTCGACGAGCTCCTCGGAGGCATCGAGCTCGAGACGAGCGCGAACGAAGTGACCCGCGCGCACGGCGCCATCGGCGTTGTCGATGAGCGCTTCTACCGTGAGGGTGCGTTGCTTGGCGTCGATGGCGGCGGCCACGAAGGCGATGTGGCCGGTCAGCTTCTGGCCGGTGCCGTCGACCTCGACGGTGACGGTCTGTCCGACGCGAACGGAGGTCGCGGTGCGCTCCGGCACACGGAGCTCGAGCCTGAGCTTGGTGGTGTCGACGAGCTCGACCACGGTGTGTTGCGGGCCCACGAACTCGCCCACCTCGACGGTGCGCTTCATCACTGCGCCATCGAAAGGAGCCCGGAGGATGCCGTCGGCTGCGTCCTCGCTGAGGCGAGCGGCGTCGGCGCTCAGCGACCGGTAGGTCGCGAGGCTGGCCGCGGCCTGACGCTTGGCCGACTCGAGCCGTGCTTCGGCCGCCCGCGTCGTGTGCAGGGGATGGTGCGGGCGACGCTCGCGGAGACCAACGAGGTTTTGGTCAGCGCGGGCGTGCCGGTGCATCTTG
>JAUHZF010000042.1 GCA_030426145.1 Polyangia bacterium | reverse complement strand
GACCTCGCACCTGTGGGGCGGACTGCTCGCGGTGTGGACCGGCCTCTACGCCATCGTGCACGGCATGGCCTACGTGGTCACCGAGCTAGACGATGTGATGCTCGTGTCCCGCGTGGCGACCATCCTGCTCATGCTGATGGTCCTCGGCATCACCGAGTACGCCGAAGCCCTCGTAGGCCGCTCGCTGCCCGTCGCGCGTCCCTACCGGGTGGCCATCCTCTTTCCGGTGCTGAGCGTGCTCGCCTTCACCGACTGGTTGGTCGACGGCGACCGCGTGGCGCTCCCCTTCTGGGGCGGGACGGAGTTCAGCTCATTCGACTTCAACCTGCCCTACGCCGCGCTCCTGGGCCTGGGCCTCGTGAGCGCCGTTGCCTCCGCGGGCTGGATGGTGCGCAACCTCGACGACGCCAGCGAACGACGCATGCTCGGGGTGGCGTTCAGCATCTGGGCGCTTGCTGGGCTCCACGACCTCCTGACCTTCCTCACGCATCTCAGCGCACCGACCTTCTTGCTCGAGTATGGCTTCGTGGCCATCGTCGTCGGCACCCAGCTCCTCGACGTGCGCAGCTACGCACGACTGCTGGAGAACACCACCGAGGAGCGCCGGCGTTGGAAGCGTGAGGTCACCGACCAAGCGGCCGCGATTCGGGAGCTCCTCGCCGAGGCCCCGTTACCGGTGCTCATCCACCGCGAGGGACGACTGACCCACGTCAATCGGACCGCCGCCGAAGCGCTCGGCACCTCCTCCGAGGCCCTGATCGGCACCGAGCTCCTCGACTGGGTTGCGCCTCGTTCTCGTCCGGACGCGCGAGCCAAGCTCGTGACCCTCGACGAGTCCGGGTCACTGGCCGAGCTCACCATGAGCCCCGTAGAAGGCCCTTCGGTACACTGGCAAGCCAAGGCCTTCGCGCTGCGCCTTTCGGGTGAAGACGCCACCGCCATCATCGCCCTCGACGTGACGGCGCAGCGCCAGCTCTTGGCGCAGACCATGACCCTCGACCGCATGGTCGCCACGGGCACCCTCGCGGCCGGGGTCGCCCACGAGATCAACAACCCCCTCACCTTCGTCATGGCCAACTTGCACCACCTGCGGGAGATCATCGCGGAGCGTGACCCCTCGGCCGTCGAGCTCCTCGACGAGGCCCTGGGCGGAGCGAAGCGCGTGCGGGACGTGGTGCAAGACCTCCGACGGTTGGCCCAGCCCCACACCTCGTCCGACATCATCGACCTCGAAGAGATCGTCGGGGCCGCCACGCGCATCATCCACAACGAGGTCCGGCACCGGGCGCAGCTCGAGGTGGACGTCCCATCGGTGACGGTCGAGGGCGACCGCGCCAAGCTCGGCCAGGTCTTCGTCAATCTGCTCCTCAACGCCATCGAGGCCATCCCTACCGGACGTCGAGAGGAGCACCGCGTGTGTGTGCGCGCCGAGGTGAGCGACGACGATGTGGTGGTACGCGTCGTGGATTCGGGCGAAGGGATCGCGCCCGAGCTGATCGGTCAGATCTTCGACCCCTTCTTCACGACCAAGCCGCTCGGCAAGAACAGCGGGCTCGGCCTCGCCATCGCCCGGGAGACCATCGTCTCGGCCGGTGGTGACCTCTGGGTCGAGTCGAAGCCCGGCGAGGGAACGACCGTCTCCGTACGAATGGTCCGTGCCCGCGCGAGCGCTCCTGCGGTCGTGGCTCCGCCCCCCAGGGATGCTTCGCTCGAGTCCCCGAGAACGGTGCTCCTCATCGACGACGAGGCTTCGGTCTGCCGCGCCATCCGGCGCATGATCGCCCACCGCTACGACGTGATCACCACGGTCTCCGCCGAAGAGGCGCTCGATTGGATCGAGAATGGAGAACGCACCTTCGACGCGGTCATCTGCGACATCATGATGCCCCAGCTCACCGGTCGCGACGTGCACGAGCGCCTCGCCGAGCTCGACCCCACCCTCGCGAAGGCAACCATCTTCATTACCGGCGGCGTGTTCGGCGACCTCGAGAAGTGGGCGCGTGACGTCGACAACACGGTCCTCACCAAGCCCTTCGATGCGAAGGACCTCATCGACGTGCTCGACCGCCTCTTCCCGGCTCGCACCAACACCGCGCCTCCGACCTCGGGCATCAAACCATCGAGCAACCCCACCTCCAGTGACCCCTCCTCTACGATGACCGGCTGAGGGTTGGTGGCACTGGCACGCGCTTCCCGATCAACTCCAAGCCGCGTTGCACGGTGCACGAGCTCGACTTCGGAAGGATGAAGGAGCCCCTCGACGTGGCGCCGTCTGCGCGTGAGACGTCGCGGAGCGACGGTTGCGCCACCACCGCGGAGCGAGAATGGTCTCGCCATGCCCTCGCTCACGCTCGTCAGCTTCGACGCCTGCCCCTTCGTCCAGCGCGCCGCCATCATGCTCCAGGAGCAAGGTCGCGCGTACGACATCAAGTACATCGATCTGGCGAACAAACCCGATTGGTTCCTCGCCATCTCCCCGAGCGGCACCGTCCCGGTGCTCGAGGTCGACGGCACGCCCATCTTCGAGAGCGCAGTCATCCTCGAGTACCTCGACGAGACCGCCGATGAGGGGCGCCTGCTTCCCGACGATCCGATCGAGCGCGCCAAGCAGCGCATGTGGATCACCTACATCTCCAAGATCATGGCCAAGGCGTGGCAGCTTCAATCGGCCAAGGAGGAAGAGAAGGTCCGAGCCCTCGCGGGGGAGCTACGAGGTCACTTCGAAGAGCTGAGCAAGCAGCTGCCCAGCACCGGTTCGCTGTGGGGTGGGGACAGGTTCACCATGGTCGACGCCGCCATCGCTCCCATCCTCCAACGACTGACCTGGGCCGAAACCCTCGAACCCTCTCTCGCGCTGTTCGAGGGCATGCCGAAGGTCGTCGCCTGGCGCGACGCGCTCTTGGCGCGCCCCTCCACCACCGCGTCCATCGTGCACGACCTCGAGCAACGTAGCGGGCGCATGCTGAAGAACCTCGGCGGTTGGATCGCCCGCAACGTCGAGAGCTGACGCCCTTACCGCCGCTGGGCTGGGTCCCAACTGTGGCGCCCGCTGTCGATGACCTCGAGCTGGCGGCAGGCACGCACATCGCCGTCGTCGCATGCACGTGCGGCCAGGGGCCGGGCTTCGACGTCGCGGTAGTGCCAATGGAGCATGCCTGCGATGACGCCACACGAGCGAAGGACCCCAGCATCACAGAAGGCGAGAATGTCTTCCATGATCGGACACCGATCTGGTGGACCGTAGGCACGCGAGCGAGGGTCCCGACAGGCCTTGGCGAAGGGCCGCCAGTGATCGCCCTTGCGGGTCATCGACTGCTGAAATCCCCACTCCGCGCAGTGGTCTGGGTTCAGCTTGCAGGCCAGGTAGTAGAGCTCCCACGCCCTCCCTTCGTCGGCGTCGGCGCCGCGGCCCAGATCGTAGGCGAGGCCGAGATAGACACAGCCGGTTCCCTCCCCCGCGTCGCAGGCGGTCTGCGCCATGAGCGCCGCCTCCGAGGGATTCGCGGGTCCTCCGAGGCCGTAGAAGAGCGCCATCGCGACATAGGCACAAGCGCGGTCGTCGCCCGCATCACAAGCGCGCTGAAGGGTCGCGCGCGCCCGCTTCTGGTTGCGCAGCTTTCCCTGCCCGACGAGGAGGCTGAGTCCGAGACTGCTGCACGACGAGAGCGACCCCGCGCGACACCCTCGGTCGAAACCAGCCTGCGCGCGTGGCCGGTCCCGGACGGAGGGCGGGCCGTGCCATCGCAACAACGCGAGATGGTGACACGACTGGCTGCGCCCGGCGCGACAGGCCTTGTCGAGCAGCGCCTGCCCCTGCGCTGGATCGGGGGTGCCGACCTGCCCCCCGAGCTCGAGCAGGCCGAGCTCGCCGCAAGCGACCACGTGACCCCGATGCTGGTCGCCGGGTCGGCACGGACCGGCGAGCAGCTCCTTCGAGCGTCTCGCATCCTTCGGTGCTCCGTCGCCGTGGGCGTGCATCACGCCGAGCACCACGCAGGAGTCGACGTTGCCGGCGCGGCACTGCTTCACGCAATTGCGCGTGTCACCGTAGGTGCAGCGGAAGGCTTCGCTCGGGTTGGGACGTGCACACTTGTCCCCCACCAGCACCAGACCGCGCGGGCACACGTTCACGAAGTCCTCGGGAACCCCTTTCGGCGCTTCTGCGCCGCCGATGGCCTCGAGGTCGATACGCAAGAGCGCTCCGCAGTCCTGTCGCGGCGCGGGGTCATCGGTCTTCGCCGACCGGCAGGCCTCGACACGACCATCTCGGCGCGTGCTCTCGCGACGATCGAGCCGGGTCTCGCCGGCTTCCACGAGGATGGTCGCCGCCGCGTGAGACTCGGCTTTCGTGCCCTGCGTCATGGCGAAGGCGCCCACCGTCGCACCGCGCACGAAGTGGGTTGCGCCCTCGCAGCGTCCCTCCAACCGCTTGCCGAGCGCTGGCGTGCGCAGCTGCCCCACCATCATCATGGCCACGTCGACCGTGCGCCCCTCCGACACGTCGACGTCCACGGTGCCGAAGGGCAGGTTGGCTTGCACCTCCTCCAGGGTCTCGAGGCGGATCTGCTCCTCCTTGGCGGTGACGCCGACGAAGCCGTACGCGGCATCACTCAGCCGACACTCGGGAAGCACGACGAGCCGCTCGCAGTCGTAGGAGACGGCCACCACCCCTCGTTTCATGGCTGCCTCGAGGGCGACGCGCTCCTCCGCGGGCAGATCCACGACGAGGGGCTGCGCGCGCGGTCCATCCAGCTCGCAGGCGACCCGCGGGCCACCGCGGACCTCGGCCGTCGACAGCTCGCCAGGGCGCTCCGCCCCCCCGCACTGGAGGAGCACGCCGAGTAGAACCACCCCCAGCCTCCGCCAAAGCCCCGTCCGGGCACCAACCATGGCCGCCATCCTACACGCGAGTGCTAGGATGCGGGCGCCATGAGCAAGCCGAGCATCCTCATCGTAGAGGACGACGAGAACCTCGGGCTGGCCCTCGAGGACAACCTCATCGACGAGGGCTACGAGGTGGCCTTGGCCCCCACCGGCGCCGCCGCCCGCAAGGAGCTCGCCCGAGGTGTGCACCAGCTGGTCATCCTCGACATCATGCTGCCGGACACCGACGGCTACACGTTGTGCAAAGAGATCCGCGAGAAGGGACTCCCCGTGCGGGTGCTCATGCTGACCGCGCGCACCCTCGAGAGCGACCTCGTGGCCGGTTTCGACGCCGGTGCCGACGACTACATCGCCAAGCCCTACCGGCTTCGCGAGCTGCTCGCACGCGTCGGCGCCCTATTGCGTCGGGGCGCCCAGCCTGAGCCGACCGTCGCCGACACCCTGGCCTTCGGTGACTTCTCCCTCGACGTGCCGGCGCGCAAGCTCACCCGCGCCGGCGCCGAGCTTCAGCTCACCCGTACCGAGTTCGATTTGCTCACCGTCCTGTTGCGCAACGCCGGCCGTGCGCTGTCGCGAGACGAGATCTTGGCCGCTGCCTGGGACCCCGACGTCGTCGTCGACCCACGCACCGTCGACAACTTCGTCTCCAGCCTCAAGAAGAAGCTCGGCCACGAGAAGTCCGACCCTTATCGGATCCTCACCGTGCGCGGCGTCGGCTATCGCATGGAGCTGGACCAGGAGTCCTGAGCATGGGCCTACTCGACTGCGAGGTGCTCGTGGTCGATACCCAGACCACGTCGTCGAGCCCCAAGACGGGCCGGCTCATCGAGCTCGGATGGGCACGGGTCGAGAGCGACGAGGAGGTCGCAGCCCAGAGTCACTTGGTGGCTCTTCCGTCGGATGCGCCCCTCCCTCGGGCCGTGAGCCGCATCACCGGGATCCACAGGGACGATCTCGAAGGAGTCGACGACGAAGCCACCGTGTGGGCGCGTCTTCAGGCCGCCATGGGCCCCATGGGTCGGCCGGTGCGCACGGTGATCCACTATGCGCGCTTCGAGCTCGTCTTCCTGCGTCAGCTGCAGGAGCGTCACGGCCCGGAGGGCGCGCTTCCTTTCGAGGTCGTCTGCACCCACGAGATCGCCAAACGACTCTTGCCCGACCTGCCTCGCCGCAACCTGCGGGCCATCGCAGGTTACTACGGCTTCGACCCGGAGCTCTTGCGTCGCTCCGACGGCCACGTGCTCGCGACGGCGCACGTGTGGCGTCGCATGGCCGATGCGCTCGCAGAGCAGGGCATCGACGACTGGGACGAGCTCCGCCGATGGCTGGCCGAGAGCAAAGCGCCCAAGCGCAGCAAGAAACGCGGCTATCCGATGCTGCGAACCGAGCGGCTCGCCCTGCCCGACCGACCCGGCGTCTACCGGTTTCGGCGGGAGGGAGGTGGTCTGCTCTACGTGGGCAAGGCGATCAGTCTTCGCAAGCGGGTGAACAGCTACTTCACCAAGCGCCGGGGCCACGCCGAACGCCTGCTCGAGATGCTGAGTCAGGCGAAGGAGATCGACGTCACCGAGACCTACACCGCACTCGAGGCGGCGATGCTCGAGACCGACGAGATCAAGACCCACCGCCCCGCCTACAACAAAGCCCTGCGCCACGAGGTCCGCGATGTGTGGTTCGCCACCGCCGACCTGAGCGCAGCCGAGTCGTCCCCCGACGACGTCCACCGCGTGGGGCCACTGCCATCCCCGTGGTCGCTTCGCTCGTTCAATGCCCTGTGCGACTGGCTCGACGACCCCGAAGGAAGCCACTGGCGCGAGCGCGGACGTGCGATGGGCTCGGGCACCGGATGGGAGGCCCCGAGCGTGGACGAGCTCGCCGCGGGCCTCGCTTTGTTCCGGCGCCGCTACGATGGTGTTCCCAACAATCGGCCGCAGCGCGAGCTGCTCTCCCTCAGCAAGCGCCTGGCCCTGCTCTCGCGCGACGGTCGCCTCGACCCCGGCCCGCGCGGGGTCGAAGGCCCGCGGCCCTGGGACCCCGAGCGCGTCGCGCGGCACGTCGAGCGGGTCACGCTGCAGATGGGACGGCAGCTACGCCGGGCGCGATGGCTCTGCTTGCTGAGCGAGTCGTCGGTGGGTTGGCACGAGCCGGGACAGACGGCCCGCCGGCGGCTGGTCCTCGAACGAGGTCGGGTGGTCGAGCGCTGCTTCGTCCCCCCCGAACGCGAGCTCCCCATCCCGCCTGGAGCCGAGCGTGAACGAAGAGAACGGCAGGCGAGCTTTCACGACATCCACACCTACGATCGACTTCGTGTGCTGAGCACCGAGCTCAAGCGCATTTGCCAGCACAGCGACGACGTCGAGGTCCGCCTCTCCCAACGCCCGCCCCTGCGCGGAGCTCAGCTGAGACAGCTCCTCGACCGATGTTAGGTCGTTGAAATCCAAATGGTTCGCACAAACTTGAGCCTCAACATCGCGCCGATGGCTCCGTAAGGAGTGGGGCATTGGGTGGCCCCGCGTCTCGCACCATGACGTTTCTCCGCATCACGCGCAGCCTGGTCGCCTCGGCGCTGGGCCTCGGCCTGCTCGGCGTCGCGGCTTGCACCGGGAGCATCGGCGATGCTCCCGATGGCCCCGGCACCGATCAGCAACCCCTGTGCTCCGAGAGCCCCGTCTTCGACGTGGCCATGTATCGGATCAACGCCGACCAGTACGCCAGAGCAGTGCACGACCTGTTCGGCGACCAGGTGGTCGTAGATGCGACCTTCCCCTCCCCGTTGCAGGGTTACCTCTTCAGCACCTACACCGAGGCCAACCCCACCGCGACGGCCCAGGTGCGTCCCATCATGGACGCGGCGGAGTCGGTGGCGATGCAAGTGGTCGACCTCGTACCCGCTTGCGACGGCGACGAAGCCGCTTGTGCCGAGACCTACCTCCGCGAGCTCGCCAGTCGCGCCTTCCGCCGGCCCGCGACCGACGACGAAGTGGCCATCCTCACCGGCCTCTACACGGGGGCACGAGCTGAGAGCGACCACGCCGAGGCGGTCGGAATCGCCGTCTTCGGTCTGCTTCAGATGCCCCAGTTCCTCTACCTCATGGAGGAGCAGCCGACCGAAGGCACGAGCGCGCTCACGTCGGAGGAGATCGCCCAGCGCATGGCGATGCTCTATTGGAACGGCCTCCCCGACGAGACCCTGCTCGCGGCCGACCTCACCGATCCCGAAGTGCGGCGCGAGCAGACCGAGCGACTCGTGGCCGACGACAAGGCCACCGCCGCCATCGGCGGGTTCCTCTACGAGTGGATGAAGGTGAAGGACTGGCGCTCGGGCGAACACACCCCGGAGCAGCAGGCCGCCCTCCTCGAAGAGATGAACCGGCTCCTCGCCGACGCCCTGCGGTCGCCGGACGGCATGACCGAGCTGCTGACGGGTACCCACACCTACGTCAACAGCGTGCTCGAGGACTTCTACGGACTGCCCACTGTGAGCAGCGGCCCCGACGACTGGCGTGAGGTCGACCTCGACCCAGAGCAGCGCGTCGGGATCCTCACCCATCCCCTGCTCATGTCGCGCTTCGCCCACGGCAATGCCGCGAGCCCCATTCTCCGGGGTCAGTTCATCCGGGTGAACCTTCTCTGTCAGACCATCCCGGCCCCGCCGGCCGGAGCCACGGATGAGCAGAGCAGCCTCACCCCCGAAGACGCCACACCGCGAGAGAAGGCACAGGCCCGACTCGACCATCCCACGTGTGGAAGCTGCCACCGCCTGATGGACCCCATCGGCTTCGGCTTCGACGCTTTCGACGGCGCGGGGCGCTTCGTGCCCGAAGGCGCGGACGTCGCAGGCGAGATCACGACCCACGAGTCGCTCACCGGGACCTTCGAGGGCGTGCGTGAGCTTGGCGAGCGCCTCGCCGACAATGAAGACGTTCGGGCCTGCTTCGCCAAGCAATGGGTCCGCTACGCCCTCGGGCGCACCGAGGCGGACGCCGAGCGGTGCTCGGCCAACGCCTTCGCGAGCGCCCTCACCGAACAGAGCCAAACCCTCACCGACCTCTTCGTGAACTTCGCCTCATCCCCCGCCTTCCTCGAGCGGGCTGCAGCGCCGGAGGAAGACCAATGAGCCGCCGCTTCAATCGCCGCACCTTCCTCCGCACTGCCGCCGGCGCGGCGGTGGCGCTACCGCTGCTCGAGATCGACCAGGCACGGGGTCAGAGCCAATCCGGCATGCCGCGGCTGGTCATCTTCCAGACCGGGCAGGGCAATCTCCCCAGCCGCTGGACGCCACCTTCCCTCGCGGGCGATGCCCTTCAGCTGAGTGAGATGCTCCAGCCGCTGTCTGCGCACCAGCAGAAGATGATGGTGCTGTCGGGCGTGAGCAATCGGCTCCCTTCGCTGCACACGTCCAACGGGCACAACGCCCCGGGGCACACGCTCATGACGGCCAATGTCGTCGACACCACTGGCAATGGTCAGTTCGACCCGAACATCTCGGTCGAGCAGGGCCATTGGTGCCTCGGACCGTCGATCGATCACTACATCGCCGCGCAGACCGGGGTGCAGCTCCCGCTCAACCTGGCCGTTGGAGGCTCCAACCCCGGTGAGAACCGCATGTTCTACCAGGTGAAGGACCCCAATGCGTCGGGGGCCAACCCCGAAGCGCCGCTCAACAACGACCCCGTCGACGTGTTCAACACCAACCTCGCCGGGCTCCCTTCCGGACCCGCCGCCACCCGCGCCGACCGGTTCCGGGCCGAGCGCGGCAACGTGCTCCAGGGTGTGAGCGCCTCCTTCGCGTCTCTGCGAAAGCGCCTCGGCCGCCGAGACCAGCAGCGCGTCGAAGCCCATCTCGACGCCCTCGCCGACCTCGAGCGTGATCTCAACTACGTGCCGCCCATCGAATGCGGCGAGGTGACCCTCGACGTTCCGGCCGGCTTCTCGGTTCCCAGCTGGCCGGACCACCTGCAGTACGACGTGCAGGCCGACCTGATGACGACGATCACCGCCAACGCCCTCGCGTGCGGCGCGCGTGACATCATCACCATCCAGGACACGGGCTACCACGGCCCTCCATTCGAGTTCCTCAACGTAGGCCCCGTCGACGGCTGGCACGCGCAGATCCACAACGACCCGGCACTGGCCTTGCCTTACAGCGTCTCGGACGACAATCCGACCCTGCAGGCCGGCTTCCTCCACTACGCGTCGGTCTTCGCGGGGCTGCTCAGCAAGATGGACGCCATCGTCGAGCCCAATGGGAGCACGGTCCTCGACAACAGCATCGTCATCTGGCTCAGCGAGTTCGGCACCGGCATGACGCACAGCCCGAACAACCTGCCCATCGTCATCGCGGGCGGCGGCGGTCGCATTGCCATGAACCGACACTTGGCGCGCCCCAACACGACGACCAACGACCTCTTCGTGTCGCTCCTCCGAGCCTACGATCTCACCGACGCCACCTTCGGCTACACCGGGGACAGCAGCCTCAACAACGGCCCCATCCCCGGCCTCGTCAGCTGACCTGACTCAATCGGTGGCCTGCGGGCATGCGGTGAAGGTTCCCGACACCGGGTAGGTGCTGGTGCCGTCGTTCATCGTGCCCTCGAAACTCCCGTCGAGGCCGGGTCCGCCGGTGTCGGTCAACGTCACGGTGAAGCCGGGCTCGCTGGTCATGGGGGTCTCACCCAACTTCCCATTGGCCGTGGCCGCAACCGTCTGACCGAGCACGAAGCCTTGGTCTGGAGCGACGGTCAGGCTGTTCGTGCACACGTCGAGCCCATCGCCAGGCTGCTGGAAGCACACCGTGACGTATTCGGACGGCGCAACCCAGAGCGACTCGAGGAGCGCCGCGACATCCTCACCGCCAAAGCTCAACGACACCATCTGGTCCTCAGGTCCACAGCCGCCCCCACCGACACCCACGGTGATGGCGGTGGTGGACGAGCTGGAGCTGGAGGCGCCTCCTGCCCCTCCCTCACCGCCTTCGCCTCCCGTGCCACCAGGACCGGTCGTCGCCACGGTGGTCCCGCAGGCCACGCTGGCCAGCATCAGAGAGAGGACGGAAAGAGTGGGTCGTTGCTGGAGTGTTTTGCGGATCACCTTCAACAGAGCCAGCAACGTCTGCGCCATGGACGATGTCTAGCAGGATTAGATGTTTGCAGCGACGGCGTGTCACCTCGAGGTGTCACCCAGAGCCGCGCTGACACCTCGGGGTAACTCAGTCGTGGGCGCACTTCGGGTCGCCTGGGGCACCGCACCTGTGCCCGTCTTTGCCCTTCGGGTCGCGTCGCTCGTCATGTTGCGCCGCCGGTGGAGGTCGCCGCGCGTCCTGGGAGGCCGGTTTGGCGCCGGGACCGGGCTGGTGGCTCGGGCGGGTGTTGATGGTGCATCCCGTGGTGGACAGGGAGCCCACGGCGAGGATGGCGAAGAAGATGGGTCGAATGCTCACGGGGACTCCTGTCGTTGAATGGAGCCACCCAGCCAGTCGAGGGCAGAGGGGTCGGTCTGTTGGTGGAGTGATGGGGGGGATGCGGTGGAGGGAAGCCTCCCGCACCGGCTGAGTGGCGACCAACTACAACCTAGGTGCCCCACCTTGGACCGGGGTTAGCCGTTCGTGAGCGATTGTTAGCGACCCGCTACTTGGGGGTGGGGGGCACGACGACCTGGTTGATCGTCTCGACCGCCATGCCGGCAGGGTAGCCGTAGCTCGCGTCTTGGTCGTAGCCCCACACGGTGAGGCCGAAGGGAACCTCGCTGGTTGCCGTGTGGGCGCCGTTGTTGCAACCGCCCACGCCCGAGCCGTTGTCGACGATGAGCTGCTGCACGTATTCGTAGTCGCCGTTGGCCCCGATGGGCTGCCAGCCGCTGATGGTGCCGAGGCAGTCGAGGGTGACGTCCTTGAAGGTGCCGTCGGGCGCCTTCTGGCGAACGAACACGAGCGCCGTGTACCGATAGGTCGGGTCGGTCGCGAAGAGGTAATAATCGAGGTACTGCGCCGGCGGCACGAGGTTGACGTACTCGGGGTCGCCGATGGACGACGGATTGGTCGAGCTGCCCGTCATGTGTGCGGCCATGTAGAACGGGTGGTCGGCGTCTTGGCTTCGTACCGAGAAGACCTGATCGGTGAAGAAGACCTGCACGTCCCCCTGGTTGATCGTCATCGGCGCCCCCGCCGGTGGAGCGGGGTCGTAGACGAGGGTGGTGCCGTCAACCATGCCCACCATGGTGTAGGGCGCGTCGTCGTTCCCACCGCGGCTCGGGTAACGCACGGCCGCATAGTCGAAGCCGAGCGTCTGCACGGGCAGCAGCTGCTGGTGGGCGGCGTCGCAGAAGACGGCCCCATCCGGAATGTTCATGCAGGTGGCGCCGCCCCAGATGCTGATGGGCTTGTCGGCCTGAACGGTCGAGCCCGCGAGGCGCGTGCCCTGCACGAACTGGGCGACCTGACCCCGGTTGAGGGTGAAGGTCCCCGCCG
This sequence comes from Polyangia bacterium, assembly GCA_030426145.1. Classification (GTDB taxonomy): domain Bacteria; phylum Myxococcota_A; class Polyangia; order Polyangiales; family Polyangiaceae; genus JAPYTK01. The sequence goes on along the minus strand of JAUHZF010000042.1, from coordinate 25,559 downwards.
TGTTCGCGCTGATGCTCGGAAGGCCACCGCCACCCTGGACCGCGGTCGCCGGGACCATGGTCACCGTGGTGTTGTCCTCGGCCGCGACGATCTGGGTGAAGGGGTTGCCGATCATCGCATTCCAGGCGTCGGCGCTCACGAAGTTGGTTCCCCACGTGGGCGTAGGCAAGAGCAGCGTCGCACTGGTCACGAAGCTGGAAGCACCGCCCCACGGGTAGACGTCGTAGGCGACGATGGGGCGGTCGGTGGTGATCCGGAAGGCCGTACCGAGCCCCGTGTTGTCGACCTGGGTGCTCATCTCGAGCGCCTGGGGCACCGGGCAGTCGACCTGGAAGATGTCGCCCGACTCGTACTTCGACAAGAAGAGGATGCCGAGCTCACCTGGCTGCAAGGTGCCGTTGGTCTGCTGGTAGCTGAGGCTGTTGCCCTGACCGGTGGGCACGTAGAGGTACTGCGAGCCGTCGATGGTCTGCCCTCCGTACTCGCCGCTGACGGTGATGGGGCTGGTCCAGGTGTTGGCAACCATCACTGCGAAGCAGCTGCCGCGTGACTCGGAGATGACGGCAGGGGTCACGCTGTAGAAGTCGCAGCCGAAGGTGCTGGCGTTTTCGCCCGCCGACTGACAGGCGGGAACGCACGTGCCGTTGCTGCCGCAGCCCTGATCTGGCGGGCACTGGGTGACCACGGTGCCGTTGCAATCGATGACGCTGTGCAGATCGGTCGAGCAGCGCGTGTCACACGCGTTGCCGCCGCCCACGCCGACCGTCGACAAAGTGCCCGTGCTCTCGCCGCCGGAACCACCGCTACCGGTCGGGCCGGCCGTGCTCCCGTCGTCGTCTACGTCGCCCGAGGCGCTGCAGGCCCCCCACATCGCCACCAGGCCGAAGAGGCCCGCCATCCCTACGAAGAATCGTCGCATCGTCACCACCGTGATGTCGGCCCCGACGAGAAACGCAGAGCCCAAGCCAGACCCATAGCCTACCAGCCTCGTCCCCCGGGGCCACCGGTGGTAGCAACGAGGCATGGCAGATTCCCTCTCGAGCTACGCGAAGAAGGGCGACGTCGCCCTCGTGACCATGGACGACGGCAAGGCCAACGCGCTGAGCCACGCGATGCTCGACAGCCTCAACGAGCAGCTCGATCGAGCCGAGAAGGAGGCCAAGGCGCTGGTCCTGGCGGGGCGCGAAGGGAAGTTCTGCGCCGGCTTCGACCTCAAGACCATGATGGCCGGTCCCGAGTCGGCGGCGGGGATCCTCACCAAGGGCGGCGAGCTCCTGCTCCGCCTCTACACCTTCCCCCTCCCCGTCGTCGCGGCGTGCACGGGCCACGCCCTCGCCGGCGGCGCGCTCATGCTCCTCTGCTGCGACGTCCGCATCGGCGTAGCGGGCGGTTTCAAGATCGGCCTCAACGAAACGCAGATCGGCTTGCCGCTCCCCTTGTTGGGCCGCGAGCTCGCGCGGGACCGGCTCAGCCGTCGTCACCTCACCCAGGCCACGGTCATGGCACGCATCTACGATCCCGACACCGCATGCGACGCCGGCTACCTCGACCGCCTCGCCGAGAGCCCGGTCGACGAAGCCGTGAAAGAAGCCACCGGCCTCGGGGGTCTCTCCTTGCCTGCGGTCGGCGCGACGAAGAAGGCCCTCCGCGCGGCAACCGTGGCCACCATCCGCGAGGGGCACGAAGCCGACATGGCCGAGCTCCTGAGGCTCGCCCCCATCGGTTGACGTGATTCCTATACCGGGTCGGTTCGTCCTCGCATGAGCAGCGCCCTCATCGACTGACGCGCGCCGTCGCTTCCTTCTCCCCCGTGAGCGCTTCGATGAGGGCGCGGGCGCCGGGGTGCACCACGTCCGGGCGCGCGAGGAGGACGTACTCGGTGGACGGCAGGCCGGTGAAGGGCCGCGCCTTCACGCCGCGGGGGAGGCGGCAGCTGTCGTTCACGATGGCCACGCCGAGGCCGAGCGACACCATGTGGAGGAGCAGGTCCCAACCATCTGCCTCCACCGCCACCGTCGGTGACACGCCCGCGTCCCGAAGCGCCCGCTCGATCCACGTGCGCTGCCCGCGACCGGACGGCGGCGCCACGAGAGGCTCGCCATCCAGGTCGGCGAGGCGCAGGCGCCGACGGCGCTCGAACCGGTGGCCGGCGGGGAAGGCCAGCATCGACGACACCTCGTGCAGCGACCGCACGACGAGCCCCTCGGGGGCAGGACCCAAAGCCGCCGTCACGCCGACGTGAGCGCGACCGATCTTCACGGCCTCGACACAAGCATCGCGGCTGCCCACCAGCGCGCGCAACGGCCAGCGCCCGCGCTGAAAGCGGCGCAGGCCGGGGCCGAGCAGATAGAGGTAGCTGCCTCGTCCCGCGACCAGCGTCACCGGGGTATCGGTGGACTCGCCGCGAAGGTCGGCCTCGAAAGCGGTCACCCGCTCTCGAAGCTCACGGGCGAAACCCAGCAGGCGCTCGCCCTCCGGCGTGAGGTGGAGGGTGCGACCCTCCCGGCGATAGACGCTCACGCCGAGGTGCTCCTCCAGCTTCTGAATCTGAGCGAAGAGCGCCGGCTGCGAGAGGTGCAGGTCGCGAGCCGCGTGGGTGAAGCTCCGTCGCTCGGCGAAGGCGATGAAGGCGTCGATGCGGTCGAGCGGGATCATGTCCGATCTATCGACATCGACGATAGACCATCCAAAAGGAATAGTCGTGCCCGAAGAATACCTACTTAGGTTCGAGACATGGTGGTGATGTTCGCAGTGGTCGTGGCCAGCCTGTTGCTCTGGCGGCTGAGCCCAATCGTGGACCGGTCGTCATGGCGACCGCACTGGCGTTCACAAGCCGACTGGGCGGCCGAGCGTCTGCAGGCCGATGGCTTTCGCATCGAGCCCGACACGGATGAGGTCGTCCTGGAGCGGAACCTCTACATCGACGGCGTGCATTGCCTCGGGGGAACGGTGGTCACCTTCGGCGCGCACGGTCGACTCCGTCGCGCCACGCTCGCCGACCACTGCACGCTCGAAGACCTCCCCCTGACCGGCGGCACCGAAGTCGCCTTCGATGCCGACGAAAGCGAGCTCATCGAAGCGACCTTGCGCGCGCCAACCCTCATCGGTCGCGTCCCTTGCGCGGCCGGGCATGTGTACCTGCGGGTGGGTCGCCACCGCCGACAGGTGACCCAGGCCGTGCTCAGCCGCGACTGTGTGCTCCGTGGCAGCCTTCGGCGCAGCGGTATCGCCCATCGCATCCATTGCCGAGGCGGCACGACCATTCGCCAGCGACCAGGCACCCTGTGCGCGCATCTGGAGCAGTTCACCCCCCGCACGGAGGAATGGGCGTGGGGCCTGCGATGCGCGGCCGAGCAGGCCATCAGTACGGTCGAGCGGTCGGGCGTGCTCGCCGACGACCACGTCTTCGACGACATCACCTTCCCTGCGGGTTCTTCGTTCTCACACGACATCGACGAGGACCTCATCTTCGGCGGCTACGAGCTCCAGGTCACGTTGTCGCGCTCGACCGCGTTCATGGTCCACCGCCTTCCCGTCGGGGCATGCGTACAGCCCTGCATGGATCTGGTGCGCCCTCCAGGGCGACTCGGCCGCTGGTTGGCGTCGTGGTCGACGGTGCGCTCCCCGCGGCTGACGGTGCACCGGTCGGCGCCATGGTCCATCGGGGGCGTGCGGATCTCTGCCGGTACGCGCGTGAGCATCTTCCGCGACGGCGGATTTCGATACCTCACCGACCGAGACGTCGTGCTCGAAGGCGTGCGCTACCCAGAGGGAAGCTGGATGGAGCACGGCTCCGACGGGCAGCTCCTGCGCTGGCAGGCTGGACCACGCCCTTGTGGCCGACCCCACGAGCATCACCCATACCGCGCCCCATCCCCGAGCTGACCCCAGCCGACATGCAGGTGGTATCGTCCCCGTGTGCAGCAACGATGTGTGGAGTGTGGCGCCAATCTGGGGCGCGAGCCCGCCTGCCGCTACTGCGGCACCTTGAGACCCAGCGCATTGGCCTCACAAGTCGTCGCGTCCGCCGACTTCACCCGCGGCGTCATGAACGGCATCTTCCGGGCAAAACCATCTACGGCCTTGTGGTTGGAGCCCTGGGACGGTCCGAGGACCGCATTGGGACTCTTCGTGAAGACCGTCCCCAACGGCCAAGCGAGCACCGCAACCATCGCCGCCTCCGATGGGCTCTACGCCGACGCCGACGTCACCGCTCGATGCGCATTTCGCACCCCTCACGCAGAATTGTCCCTCCGACTGCGCCATGGCGATGCGGGGACCTACAACTTCCGGGTCGTGGGCGGCCGCGTCGTAGCTCTCGAGCTGATGAAGCGTGAGCCCAGCAAGCCGCCCAAGCTCTCGTGGTTGGGGCAGTCGAAGTTGGCAGTAGGCCGCAGAGGCATCGACGAAGCGGTCGAGGTGCGCGCCTCGACCATAGGCAGTCGACTGAGCCTCTACGTGGACGGCCGTCTCGTGATGTCCGCCGACGACGACACCCACCGCAGCGGTCGCTTCTTGCTCGGGGTGACGGTCCATCCGAAAGAAGCGGATGGGATCGTCATCAAGGACGTCGAGGTCAGGGTTCCCGATCCCAAGTAGGGGTCTGCTCGGTAACGACCAGGCAGCGCGCCGCGAGGTCGTGGTCGAGGGGGAGACGGTGAGCGATGCGCAGCCGATCCTCGGGGGCGTATTCGGAGACCGCATCCTTGCCTGCGCCAAAGAAAGCGGCAGCGCCTGTACGCTTCCCTCCGCAGCAGACTGCACCCCTCTGCTACAAGGGGGCCGTGAGTGGTTCGAGCATGTCGTCGGAGGCGACGACCGAGGGGATTCGGATTTCGGTGCAGGCGCGCTACGTCGAGCAGCGGTCCGATCCGGTGCGTGGCGTGTTCTTCTTCGCCTACGCCGTCACGATCCACAACGTGGGTGAGACCCCAGCGCAGCTGAAGTCCCGACACTGGATCATCACCGATGGCAAGGGCGAGGAGCAGCACGTGAAGGGCCCCGGCGTCGTCGGAGAGCAGCCACGGCTCGAGCCGGGCCAAGCCTTCACCTACGAGAGCTTCTGCCCCCTCGACACCCCTGAAGGCGCCATGCGCGGCACCTACCAGATGGTGCGCGACGATGGCGCAGCCTTCGACGCCGAGGTCGCGACTTTCGCGCTGTCGGCGCCTCGCCTCCTGAACTGATCCGGGGACTTGCGGGGGCCTTCGAGCCGGCTATGGCTTGCGAGATGGTGGGAATAAACCCCGCCCGCCGGTTGTCGTCTCCTCGCGTTTGTTGCTAGAAGCGGCGACGCGACGCAGCGGCTTATATTTTCAGCCGCTTACGAAGCTTGGAGGCATATGACGGACGTTCGAGCCCTGAACGAGTTGGTCGAGGAGGAAAGCGCCTTCGTCGACGACCTGCTCGCGGAGGTGAGCAAGGTGATCGTGGGCCAGTCCTACATGGTGGAGCGCATCCTCATCGGATTGCTCGCCGGCGGACACGTGCTCCTGGAAGGTGTGCCAGGCCTGGCGAAGACGCTGACCGTACGCACCTTGTGTGACGTCATCGAAGCCGACTTCGCCCGGGTGCAGTTCACCCCCGACCTGCTGCCCGGCGACGTCATCGGCACCGTCATCTACAACCACCAGAAGGGCGAGTTCAGCTCCAAGCTGGGACCCATCTTCGCCAACCTGGTGCTCGCCGACGAGATCAACCGGGCGCCCGCCAAGGTACAGAGCGCGCTGCTCGAGGCGATGCAGGAGCGCCAGGTCACCATCGGCGACACCACGCACCCCCTGCCCAACCCGTTCATCGTCATGGCGACGCAGAACCCCATCGAGCAGGAGGGCACCTACCGCCTGCCCGAAGCGCAGGTCGACCGGTTCATGATGATGATCAAGGTCGGCTACCCCACCCGCGACGAGGAGCGGGAGATCGTCGAGCGCGCCATCGGCAAGACCCCGCCCAAGGCCAAGCCCATCATCCCCCTCGACAAGCTCGTGCGAGCGGCCAAGTCGGTTCGCGACGTCTACATCGACGATCGTGTGAAGCAGTACATCGTCGACGTCGTCTTCTCGACCCGCGAGCCCAAGCAGCGCGGCCTCGGCGAGCTGAAGGGCCTCATCGAATACGGCGCCAGCCCGCGGGCCTCCATCGCCCTCGCCCTCGCGGGACGCGCTCACGCCTTCATGAAGCACCGGGGATACGTCACCCCAGAAGACATCAAGGCCATCGGTCCCGATGTGCTGCGCCACCGGGTGGTGCTCACCTACGAGGCCGAGGCGGAGGAAGTCACCGCCGAGGACGTGGTCAAGCGCGTCTTCGAAGTGGTCGAAGTGCCGTGAGCATCGGAGGTCCCTGGTGATTTCGAAGGAGCTGCTGCGGCAACTGCGGAAGATCGAGATCCGCACCCAGCGCATGGCCGACCAGCAGCTCGCCGGGACCTACCACTCCGTCTTCAAGGGCCAAGGCCTGTCGTTTCGCGAGGTGCGTGAGTACCTCCCCGGCGACGACGTCCGGTTCATCGACTGGAACGTCTCTGCCCGCATGGACGAGCCCTTCGTGAAGGTCTTCGTCGAAGAGCGGGAGATGACCGTCATGCTCGTGGTCGATCTGTCGGCCAGCGAGCAGTGGGGCACCATTCGCGCCCCCAAGGCCCAGGTTGCGGCCGAAGTGAGCGCGCTCTGCGCGTTCTCGGCCATCAAGAACAACGACAACGTCGGCCTCGTCATCTCCACCGACGTCATCGAGAAGCTCGTGCCGCCCAAGAAGGGTGACAAACACGTGATGCGGGTCATCAGCGAGATCATGGGCTTCCAGCCGGAGTACACCGGCACCAATCTGAAGCTCGCCCTCGAGACCCTGGTCAAGGTCGCCAAGCGCCGCAGCGTCGCCTTCGTGATCAGCGACTTCTTCGGGGATGGCTTCGAGCGCGCGCTCGCCCTCGCCTCGGCCAAACACGACGTCATCCCCGTGATGCTCGTCGACCCACGTGACGAGGAGCTGCCCGACGTGGGCATCGCTTCCTTCGAAGACCTCGAGACCGGCGAGGAGATCCTCGTCGATACGTCGAGCCCCGCAGTGCGTAGGCACTACGCCGAGTCGATGCAGCAGATCCGCGACGAGCGCGACAAGCTCTTCCGCAAGCTCGCGCTCGATCGGGTGGTGGTTCGCACCGACGGCAGCTTCATCCACCCCATCCGCGATCTCTTCGCCAAGCGCGCTCGGAGGATGGGTCGATGAGGCGCTTCGCGGCCTGGCTCTTGGTGCTGCTGGCCCTGGTGGCCTCGGTCGCCCATGGCCAGCCAGCGGAGCCGTCCGCGACGGCCACGGCTCCATCGGCCGCCCCCTCTGCCGTGCCCTCGGCCAGCGCCATCCCCGCCGTCGAAGGTGCGGGAGGCAAGAACGAAGGCGGGGGCAAGGCCGAGGGTGGCGCCGGAGGCACGGGCGGGGGCAAAGCCGAGGGTGGCGCGGCGCCCAAGGCAGCTGCGCCCGAGCCCGAACCGAAGAACGACGACGACGACGACCCCACCTTCACCGCTTGCGAAGAGTACATCCCCAAGGGCGCGACGCGGCCCATGATGGAGGAGCGCTTCCCCGCCACGGGCATCAGCGGCCACGCTCTGAAGCTGGAGCTGGTCATCACCCACGGCGCCGGCGAGACGGTGATGCCCGAAGGCTTCTCGCTCAAGGAAGACGATCACTTCTTTCCTGCGCTTCGCGAGTCACACCTCGCGCTCGCCGACTTCAAGGGCCACGCGGCCCCGGTGATCTCGCGCCCCGAGAACAAGCAGGGCGCGACGGCCACGACGACCGTACAGCTCTACTTCGTGGGGCTGCCCCCGGACCCGGGCCGACAGCCCCTCACGCTGCCACCGGTGCCCATCTCGGTCGCGCGGGCCAACGGTCAGGTGATGACGATGTGCACGCGGCCCCACACGGTCGTGCTCGAAGATCCCATCGCCAACGAGCCCGATCCCAAGGTGAAGCCGAACCCGCCGCCGCGACCGCAGCGCGAGGAGTGGGTGCTGGCCAAGCAGATCGCTCAAATCGCGCTCGCTTCACTGGCCCTCGGCGTCCTGCTCGCCTACCTCTTCACCCGGTGGCGCAACCGCCCGCGGGAGATCCCCGAGCCGCCCAAGGAGCTTCCGTGGGTGGCCGCGATGCGCGAGCTCGACGCTCTGCGCGAATCGGGCATGCTCGACGATGAGGAACGCCTCGACGACCTCTTCGACCTCGTCGACCACTGCACCCGCCGCTATCTCGGCGAGCGGTACGGCTTCGACGGGCTCGAGTCGACGACGGAGGAGATCCGTAGCTTCTTGTCGCGGGTGCGTCCGCCGGTGGTCGACGGAGATCGCGTCGACAAGTTCCTCTCCGATACCGACCTCGTGAAATACACCGACATGCGGCCCCGTCGCGAAGACTGCGCCGACGTGCTCGACCGCGCCGAGATCATCGTGGCCAAGACCACCCCCGCCTACGCCAACGAAGCCAAGCCGAGCGCCACGAAGGGAGCCGCATGAGCCTGCGCAAAGCCCAGCGTCGCAAGCCGGCCCTCACCCCGGCCCCAATCGCTCCCCCGGCGCGCAAGCTCTGGCGTGCGCTCGGCGCCCTGGGGCTCACGGTCATCGTGCTCGGCCTCGCCCTCATCTACCCCTGGATGGTGCGTGGCGAGGCGTGGTTCTACGCCGAGTGGCAATCCAAGTGGGCGCTGCTCGCTCTCATCGCGGTGCCGCCGGTGTGGTGGTGGAGCACCTTCGGTCAGGACCAGCGTCGCCCGAGACTGAAAATCGGTACCACCATTCCGCTGCGCCGCGCCCCTCGTGGCTGGCGGGTTCGTCTACGCGACCTGCCTGGCATCCTCCGCGCCGTGGCCATCGCCTTCTTCGCCCTCGCTCTCGCCCGACCGGTGAGCGTGCTCAGCGACGCCACCGGTGAAGAGCGCGGCATCGACATCGTGGTCGTGCTCGACCTCTCGGGCTCGATGCAGGCCATCCTCGACGCCGAACCCGAAGACCTGCCCGCCGAGCTGCGACCCAAGAAGAACCAGCGACTCACTCGCCTGGATACGGCCAAGGTGGTGGTGCAGGACTTCATCTCCCGCCGCCAGACCGACCGTATCGGCGCGGTGGTGTTCGGCTCCAACGCCTACCTCCTCTCTCCCCCCACCCTCGACTACGCCCTGCTGAGCAAGCTCATCAGCCAGCTCGAGCTCAACGTCATCGATGGGGGGCAAACTGCGCTCGGCGATGCCCTCTTCACCGCCGTGGCCCGATTGCGCCGAAGCGACGCGCAATCGAAGGTCGTGATCCTCATGACCGACGGCTTCAACACCGGCGGTCGCGTCTCTCCCGACAAAGCCATCGAGGCAGCCACCACCCACGGGGCCAAGGTCTACACCATTCAGATCGGAGACGGCGCCGAGGTGGAGGTGCTCAATGGCTACTCTCCTTTCGGCAAGCCCATCTACGGCCGCGCTCGCTACCCCACCGACCCCGCGTTGCTGAAGAAGATCAGCGACAAGACGGGCGGTGAGGCATTCATCGCCACCGACGCCAAGGCCCTACGCGAGTCGATGCACTCCATCCTCGACCAGCTCGAGAAGACGCGGTTCGAGGCCTCCGTAGCCCACTACGAAGACCTCTTCCCCTTCCTGCTCATCCCCGGGGTCGTGCTCATCGGGCTCGAGGCACTCCTGCGCTCGCTCTTGCTGCGGAGGTTCCCGTGAAACTCGGCGCCTGGTACTTCCTCCCCATTGGCCTCGCCATTGCGCTGGTCGTCGCCCTCACCCTCGTGTTCGGTGGTTTCCGCATGCGGCGTGCCGTGTCGCAGTTCGGCGATGGTGAACGCATTCGCGGGCTGCGCACGTTCGACCCGGCCAAGCGCCGCGGCTACAAGGGGGTCCTCCTGGTCATCGCGGTGCTGCTCGCCTTCTTCGCCGCCGCGCGTCCCCAATACGGCAAGGGTACCCGCCTCGTCCCAGCCACCAATCTCGACGTGGTCTTGGTGATGGACTTCTCCAAGAGCATGTACGCCCGAGACGTGGAGCCCTCGCGGATCTTCCGGGCCAAGGTGGAGATCGCTCGGCTCGTCAAACAGCTGCGTGGCGCGCGGTTCGGCGCCGTGGCCTTCGCCGGCGAGCCGATGGGCTTCCCCCTCACCGCCGACGGCGCCGCCATCGCGCAGTTTCTCCGGCAGCTCGAGCCCAACGACATGCCGGTGGGTGGCACCGCGATCGCGCGTGCCCTCAAGTACGCGCGCAACCTGCTGGCCCGCGACCCGAAAGCCAAAGACCACGAGCGGGTCATCGTGCTCATCACCGACGGGGAAGACCTCGAGGGCAATCCAGTCGCGGTCGCCAACAACATCGGTAAGGGCGGCACCACCATTCACGTGGTGCAGATCGGCGGCCGCACCCCCGAGCCCATCCCCGATATCGGCGCCGACGGAAGCGTGGTCGGTTATCGGCGCGGGCGCGACGGCAAGCCCCTCACCACCGAGCTGAGCGCCAAGGGCGAGAAGCAGCTCGCCGACATCGCGGCATCCACGCCTGACGGCATCCTCATTCGGGCCGAGAAGGGCACCACCGGCATCGAGGAGATCACCCAGGCCCTACGTGACCGCATGAAGGGCGAGCTCAGCGAGCGCGTGGAGCAGGTCTACGCCGACATCTACTTCTACCCCCTCGGTCTCGCCCTGCTCCTGTTGGTGCTCGAGGTCTTCATCGGCGAGTCGCCGCGTCGTCGCTTCAGCCACAAGGTCCCGCCGAAGAAGCAGGCCCGCCTGCGCCCCAAGAAGGAGGCCCTCCGTGCCTGAGAAAGAGGCGGTGGAAGAGACCACGCCGCGACGACGCCCGCGATGGCGGCGCCCCGCCATTGGCATGGGCATCCTCGTGGTGTTGCTGCTCGGTGGCCTCGCCTTCTTCGCGGGGTGCACGAGCTGGGATCCTCGACGCCCCTTCGAGCGCAATGCCCCCGAGGTCGACGCCGCCATCGCGGCGATGGAAGCCGGCGAGCCGCAACGAGCGAGCGACTTGCTGCAGGAATACCTGCAAACCGGCCCCTGCAGCGAGGAGGGCATCGGACTACCCGACGCCGTCCGCGACAAGTACAACGCCTCCTTCGACTTCGGGCTCGCGCTGTTCCAGCTCGCCGAGAGCTATGGCCATCGGTTCGGCGAAGAGCCCATGCCGGCACCGTCGGCCTCGGGACTGCCCATGGCCCCGCCGAGCGGCGACCCGCCCGACGAGGAGAAGAACGGCAAGCGAGAGCAGACCATCGCTTGCGCCCTCGCGATCGTGAACGCCATCGGCTCCGATCCCGAGATCCCCATCGACCTGCGCGCCCGCGCCTTCTACCTCGCCGGCAATCTCGACTTCATGCAGGAGAAGTACGAGGAAGCGGTGAAAAGCTACGACCTGGCCCTCGCGCTCATGCCCGGCTTTCCCGAGCCCAAGGAGGGCGAGGAGCAGAAGGGACCGCCCAAGGACACCATCGGTGCCGATGCGGCCTGGAACCGGTCCATCGCCCTCTGGCGTCAGCAAGAGATCGAGGCCCAGCAGCCGCCGCCTCCCGAGCCCCAACCCGACGACGAGAACCAGAGCCAAGACAAGCCCGAAGACGGCGACAAACAGGACGACGGCGGGGACGACGACAAGGGCGACCAGGGCGAAAAGGGCGACAAAGGAGACGAGGGCGACAAGAAGGACGGCGAAGACGAGAAGGACGAAAAGAAGCCCGACGAGGGCGACGAGGGCGACGAGCAGGAGCAAGACAAGCCCGAGCCCGACCCCTCTGGCGACGAAGAGCAGGCCGACAAGGGCGCCAACGAGGGCATCGACGAGAGTGGGGAGGAAGAGGGCGCACAAGCCTCCCTCGAAGCCCTGCTCGACCAGTTCGAATCCGCCCCCACCTACCAAGAAGAGGCGGCCAAGAAGCGCGGCAACAACGTGCGCCGCCGGCGGGTGATGGAGGACAAGTGACGCGCGCCCTTCGCCTCGGTTGGCTTCTCGCCCTTCTGATGTTGCTCGTGCCTCGCCTCGCCGCGGCCGAGCCTCAGATCCAGGTGGGGATCAGCGAAAACGAGGTCGAGGTCGACGACCCCGTCACCGTGACCATGAAGGTTCTCTTCGAAGGTCAGGTCGCACCAGCCCAGCCCACGCTGAAGGTGCCCGATGGGTTCAGCATCACCCGGCCGAGCACCTTTCTTTCGAGCTTCAACCTGCGCATCAATGGCCGGCAGCAGCTGCGCCAGTCGTTCACCGCCAATTGGGTCATCGCCCCCAATCGCGAGGGCACCTTCACCATCCCGGCGCCGAGCGTCATCGTCGACGGCGAAACGGTGAGCGCCAGCAAAGGTCTGCGGTTGAAAGTGGTGGCCAAAGGGACCCTGCCGGGCAATCGCAACCGGCGGCAGGGGTTCGGTGGCATGAGCAGCTTCTTCCTCGGCCCGCGCAATCGCGGTTTCGATATCGCCACCCTGCTCGACGAAGACGATCGCCCCCTCACGCTCGAAGGACGGGAGCTGCGCATGCGTCGCGTCCCGGACCCCTACGTCTTCATCCGCATCGTCCCCTCGCAGAACAAGGCCTACGTAGGCGAGCAGGTGACCCTCGCCTACTACGTCTACTCGCGCGTCCGGCGGGGACGCGGCGACTATCGCAACCCGCCCCTGAACGACTTCATCCGCCACGACCTGCCCAACCCGTCCCGAGAGCGAGAGCTCGTGCTGACCCAGGTTGGCGCCCAGCGGTTCTATGCAAACCTGACTGGCCAGGAGGCGGCCTTCCCCTTGCGCACGGGCAAGCTCAGCACGGGCGTACTCAAGGGTACGTTCACGATTCCCAAGCTGGGGCGGCGGCCTGTCGAGCGCGAGTCGAACGACGCCATCATCGAGGTCATCGAGCCTCCGACCGAGGGACGACCCGCCGGCTATCGGATTGGCGACGTCGGTCGCAACCTCCGGCTGTCGGCCGAGGTGGCGCCACGTGAGATCACCGCGGGGGGCACCGTGAGCGTACAGGCCCGGCTCGAGGGGATCGGTCTGCTACCGACCAAGCTCAAGCTGCCCGAACGCGCGGGCGTCGAGTGGTACGAGCCGGAGCTCAAGGGCGAGCTGCAGCGCAACCGCGGCCAGCTCGGCGGCTGGCGGACCTTTGGCTATGCGGTTCGCCTCGATCAACCGGGTCCGGTCGACCTCGGCGAGATCACGCTCCCCTATTGGGATCCCAAGGCCGAACGCTACGTGGTGGTGCGCGCCAAGCTCGGCTCGGTTCGTGTTCGCCCTGGCAAGACCCCGGCCCCCGATGCGAGCGCTGGCGCTGCCGCCTCCGGCGACGAGTCCCCCTTCGCCAAGCTCGGCCCGCCCCGCGCGCAGCTGACGGCCTACGACCCAGCGCAAGAGACCGGCTTCTCGCCGAGTCTGCTGTGGACGCTGGTGCTCGCACCGCCCTTCGGGGTCGCGCTCATCGGCGGGGTATGGCGCGGTGCACATGGCCTTCGACGACGCCGTCGCGAGCGGGCCGACGCGCCCGAGGTCCTCGCTCGCGAGGCCCTCGCCGAGGCCAGTCGCACCGACGACGCCAAGGAGGCAGCAGCGTGGTGCGAGAAGGCGCTGCACCTCGCCATCCAAGCGGGCACCGGCCTCAAGTCGCGCGGCGTCTTGCTCGACGACCTGTCCGAACGTCTCGTCGGCAAGGGCGTGAAGGCGGAGACCGCAGACGAGATCGTCACCATCCTTCGCCAGTGTGGCGAGCTCCGCTTCGCGCCTGCCGATGAGGCCGACGCGGCCATCCTCCAGACCACGCGCAAGCTGGTGAAGGCCCTCACGCCATGAGCCCTCGCCGTTGGATGGCCGCCGTCATGACGGCGCTGGCGCTGCTGGCCGTGGTTCCCGCTACGGCGCAGACGCCTGCAGCCGCCGCCTCAGCGGAGGTTGAGGCGGACCAGACGGACGAGGCCGAACCCAAGCCGATCCCGCCCGAGCAGGCCTTCGCGGCCGGTACGCAGGCGCTTCGAGAGGGGCGATACCAGGAGGCCATCGACCACTTCGAAGCCTACGCCGACCGCATGCCGAGCCACCCCGACGCGAGCTACAACCGGGGGCTCGCTTTCGTCATGCGGATCGACAATGGGGCGGGCAAGCCGGGTGATCTGGGCCGGGCCGCAGCCGCCTTCGAAGAGACGCTCGCCATGCGGCCCGATGACGTCGAGGCCCGGGCGGCGCTGCAGGCGGTGCAGGCAGAGGTGGCGCGTCAGCGCGCACGTGCAGGCAAGGACGCCGTGCTCGCCAAGCCTTCCCTCGACCGGGTCGTGATGCGGCTCGCGTCCGAGACCACATGGGCGGTGCTCGCCATCGTCGGAGCGATGATCCTCGCTGCGGGCCTCGCCCTCCGCTGGCTCCGAAAGACGGGTCCTGCCCACCTTGCGGGTGTGTTGATGATCCCGCTCGGCGCCCTCTGCGTGCTCGCCTTCGTGCCGCTCTACCACGGCGCGCGCAACCTCCGACAGAACACGCGGATGGGCGTGGTCGTGGTGCGCGAGGCCTACCTCACCGACGAACGCGGCACGAGTCGGGACGGCGAGGCGATCCCCGAAGCGGCCCGCGTCGAAGTCGGCCCGCGCCAGGGCCGCCTCGTCCCCGTCCGCTACGGCACCACCGAAGGATGGCTCCCCGCCACCTCCGTGCGACTCCTACGCGTCGATTGAGAGCGCTCGGGTTCGAGGTTCCCGGTTCGAGGTTCGAGGTTCGAGGTTCGAGACCGAGACCGAGACCGAGACCGAGACCGAGACCGAGACCGAGACCGAGACCGAGACCGAGACCGAGACCGAGACCGAGGTCGAGGTCGAGACCGAGACCGAGAAACGCTAGGGGGCGGCGATGCGTTCGACGGCGGTACGTACGTCGGGTCCACCTACGTAGACGAGCCGAACCCCGGGCTCGAGCACCACCTGGTCATCGGGGGCGTACTGCCACTTCCCGTCGGGAAGGTGGAGCGCTAGCAGGAGCAAGCGGTCGTGGGACGAGGTCCTCAGGTCGCCGACGGTTCGGCCGGCGATCTCCGCTCCCTCGGCGACCTCGGTCGACTCCACTCTTACCGTCTCCTCCGTGCCGCGTAGCATCTGGTCGAGGTACGAGACGGCGGTGGGCCGGACGGCCTCGCTCACCAGACGCAGCCCACCGATACGGTTGACGCTCACCACGGCGTCCGCCCCCGCTTTGCGGATCTTCTTCTCCGTGCCCTCTTCGATGCAGCGGCACACGATGCGCAGCTCGGGGTTGAGCAGGCGCGCGGAGAGGGTGACGATGAGGTTGTCCTTGTCGCTCGAGATGCACGCCACCAGGGCGCTGGCGCGTTCGATCCCGGCCGCGATGAGGTTGCGGTCCTCGGTGGCGTCGCCGAGCACGAGCGCGACCTCTTCGCCCAGGGTCTCGGCGAGCTGAGCCGCGCGTTCCTCGTCGCCTTCGATGAGCACGAAGGGGCGTTCGGTCGCCATCAGCTCCCGCGCGATGTGGATGCCCGTGTTGCCCCCTCCACAGACCACGGTGTGGCCTGCGATCCCGTCGATGCGACGCTTCATTCGTTTCTGCCAGAGGAGATGCTGGATGCTGCCTTCGACGAAGAAGGCGGTCACGGCGGAGAAGAAGCTCAAGAACGAGCCCACACCGCCGAGCAGCAAGACGATGGTGAAGGCCCTCCCGCCTGGGCTGTGGGACAGGTCGATGACCTCTCCGAAGCCTACGGTGGTGAGCGTGATCACCGTCATGTAGAGGGCGTCACCGACCCCGTGCTCCGGATGGCCGATGATGGTGTATCCCACCGTGCCCGTCAGGAAGACGAGGCCCACCAAGACGCCCGCGCGGATGAGGGGTCGCCTGAGCGCCGAAGCTGGCTCGGGGGCGCCCTTCATGCCGTGGTCTTACCACGGCGGTCGAACCGAGCGCGCGCACACCTTGCGGCCGAAAGGCGCCACGTCTTGCCACCCGGTCCGCGCACTGACTAGGGTCAATGCGTGTGGGTTCGGAGCGCCGCCATTCGCCCGATCGTGCCCGAGGCACGGATCCCCGCTGACGTGCTCAGCGACGTGGAGGCGTTCCTGGGGGAGGACGAAGACCAAACCGAGACCCGCCTCAGCGAGACCTTCCAGGCCTTCGAGACCTCACAACCCCACCTCTCCGCCTACATCGGCAGCCGCCTCGCGCGCACCCGGGACGAGGTCGCCATGGCCCTCGGCTACTTCCTCACCCTCGCCCTCTGGATGGCCTTCGATCGCGCCCACGGAGGCCGCCTCGGCCTCGTCGACGCGGTGGCACTGCAGAGCGTAGAGGAGGCCCTCACCCTCGACGAGGAGCTCCGCGGCCAAGACCCGACCGATGGCATCGAGTCCGACGACGTGGTGGCCATGGAGCAACCCGACGCCATTCAGTTCGTGCAGGAGCACATCGACGCCGCCCTCGACGTCAATGCGGGCGAGACCGACGTCGATGCCGTGCACCGCGTCTACCGTCTCGTCATCGTGGAGATCCTCGCCTTGAGCTACGCGGTCAAGCCCCCGGGTTCCGACATGGTGCCCAGCCACGAGATCCACGCCTGATGCGCCTCCTCATCCTCGGCTACAACGGCAAGGCCGAACGCGCCGTCGACAACTTCCGGGCCGACCGGCGCTTCGTCGACGCCGAGGTGATGATCGTGGCCGACCAGACGGCCCACCCCCTGCCCCACCGCGACGACGTGCAGCACTTCGCCGGGGACCCGAGCAAGATCCCCGTCCTCGAGCAGGCGGGCGCAGGAGAGGCCACGGCGGTTTTGGTGTTGGCCAAGAATCCCCGCGAAGCCCGGTGCGACCACGAGAGCGCGCTCGTCGTGACGAGCCTGCGGCGGCTCAACGAGAGCGTGCCCGTGGTGGTCGAGATGGTCGACGGCGACAACCGCGAGCACCTCGCCTACGCGGGGGCGACCACGATGGTGAACGAGCGCTACACCATCGCCAACCTGCTCGTCCGCAGCGTGCAGGACGTCGGGGTCTCGGACCTGATCTGCGAGCTGCTCGCGAGCGAGGTCGGCTCCGAGATCTACCGGGCTGCGGTCCCTGCCGAGTACGTCGGGCGCTCCTTCAGCTCCCTGGCCAGGGCCGCCCTCGCCGAGCGACGTACGGTCATCGGCCTCGCGTCGGGCAAGGGTCCCGCCATCGTTCTCGCGCCCGATCCCGAGCGCGTGCTCGAGCAGGGCGACGACTACTTCGTCGTGTCCCGCCTCCCGCCCGTCGATCAATGACGACGGCCGTAGGGGTCGTCCGGCTTGGGCGTGGACACCGGCTCTGGAGCCGGTGTGCTGGGACGCGGCGCGGCAGGCGCGGGGCGCGTCCGCGTGCTCGGTGGCTTGTCGGGTGCTGCTTCGGGCACGACTTCGGGCTCGGGTGACGGTTCTGGCTCGGCCTCTGGTTCGGGCGCAGGCGGGGGCTCGGGTGTAGGCGGCGCCTCGGGTTCGGCCACACTCGACACGGCCGACGAGGGAACCCCAGCCGCAGTCTCGGTCCCCCCGAAGATGAAGACGGCCAGCGTGCCGCCGAGCAAGAGCGAGAGCGCCCCCACCAGAGCCCAGGGCGTGCGGCGGGTGGGAATGCTCAGGGAGTCGGACGGCGGACCGGCAACCGCATCGAGACTCGGGGCCGACGCCCGCGTGACCGGCACGTCGAGGGCCACCTCACGCGGGGGCGTGCTTCCCGACCACGCCGGCGACGACGAGCGTCCCGGGCTCGAAGCCACGAGCGTCGGCAATGTGTCGCTGCTGTCCGGGCGCGGCACGGTCTCCGGCTCCGCCGACCCGTCGTCGGACGCGATCGCCTCCGTGCCGCCCCAGCTCGGCTTTCGCTGGGAGAGTGGGTGCTGGGTGTCGAATGCGATGCGTGATGCCGGTCGCCGCTGCAATACGCGGTCGCTCACCTCCTCGAGTGCGAGCCGCATCGATGTCGCGTCATCGAAACGCTGCTGCTTTTCGAAAGCGAGGGCACGATCGACCCAATCGGTGAGCAAGCGTGGCAGCCCGTCGACCACCAAAGACAACGGCACCACGGGCTCCGTCACCACCTTCACCAACGCCTCGGTCGACGTCTTGGTGATGTGCACCGGTCGACCGGCCAAGAGGGTGAACGCGACGGCCCCCACGGCCCACAGGTCGCTGCGCACATCGACCTCATCCCAGCGCCCACGTGCCTGCTCGGGGGCCATGAACAAGGGCGTGCCCATCACGTCGCCGGTCTGCGTCGTGCCGCGACCATCGCCCTGTCGAATGCGCGCGATGCCGAAGTCGAGCACCTTGAGCTCGCCATCGACGGTGAGGAAGAGGTTCTCTGGCTTCAGGTCGCGGTGGAGGATGTTCCTGGCGTGGGCGTCCTCGAGCACCGACAGCAGCTGGTGCACCAGGTCGATCACCTCATCGACCGGGAGGCGCCCCGCACTATCGCAACGGTCCTCGAGGGTCATGCCATCGAGCAGCTCCATCTCGAGGTAGAGGCTGCCGTCTTCGGCCTCGGCGTTGTCGTAGACCTTCACCGCCCCCGGATGGGCGATCGAGTTGGCCACGTACCCCTCGCGCACGAACCGCTTCCGAATGAAGCTGTCGGCGGAGAGCTCCGGGTGCAGCATCTTGATGGCGGCCACGTCTGGGCCATCGCCGGACACGCGCTCCGCGGCGTAGACCGCCGCCATCCCGCCTACGCCGAGGAGGGACGTCAATCGCCAGCGCTCGCCGATGGTGGTGCCCACCCGCGAGAGCGCACGGCGGTCGATGTCGCTCGAAGAATCCTCCACAAGGCCAGCCCAGACGGACGATATCCAGAGGATAGCAGAGGCCCTGGCAGAGCACGCCGCCATCCGTGTTAAGTCTTCTTTCATGCCCGGGACCCTGGCGCGGCGCCGCCCCCGAAAGAGAGGCGAAGAGCGAAGGCAGCCGTACCTCTACGTCGCCATGGAGAGCGATCGGCCCCTCGCCATGCCCACCCGGGTCTCGCTCCAGGGCTTCGACCACGTCTGGTTTGGGCGGGGCGACCGTCGCGAGGTCTACACCGATGGTAGGCAGGCCAAGATCCGGGTCGACGACGCCTGGATGTCCGAGCAGCACGCCCGCCTGATCGTGGTCGCTGGGCAGTGGCTCATCGAGGATCTCGGCTCACGCAACGGCGTCGTGGTCGACGGCGAAGCGGTCGACCGCGTGACCCTCTCCGACGGCGCCGTGATCGAGCTCGGACGCACCTTGTTCCTCTTCCGCGAGCAACGACCCGACGACGAGATCCCCGATGCCGTCTTCACCCCGGACCTCGACGCCGTCGCCTCCCCCGCTCTGCTCACCGCATCGCCGGAGCTGACCAAGGCCTTTCGGCACCTCGCGCGCATCGCCGACTCGGACGTCGCCGTCATGCTCGGCGGCGAGAGCGGCACCGGCAAGGAGGTCATGGCGCAGGCGATTCACGCCATGTCCGACCGGCGCGGTCGCTTCGTGCCCGTCAACTGCGGTGGTCTGAGTGAGACCCTGGTGCAGAGCGAGCTCTTCGGCTACCGCAAGGGTGCCTTCTCCGGGGCGGACGAGGATCGGCCCGGGATGGTTAGAGCAGCCCACGGCGGCACCCTCTTCCTCGACGAGGTCGGTGATCTCCACGCCAGCTCGCAGGCGGTGCTCCTCCGGGTGCTGCAAGAGAAAGAGGTCCAACCCCTGGGCCACACCGAGGCGATTGTCGTCGACGTGAGGGTGGTCTCGGCGACCCACCGACGTCTCGGCGACATGGTCGAGCGGGACGACTTTCGCGCCGACCTCTACGCCCGCCTCGGCGGCTACGAGCTCACCCTACCTCCGCTACGCGAGCGCCGTGAAGACCTCGGCCTGCTCGTGAGTCAGCTCCTGCGTCGCCTCTCCGCCGACCCCGACCTCTGCTTCCAGCCCGAGGCCGCCCGACAGCTCTTCAGCTTCGATTGGCCCCTCAACATCCGGCAGCTCGAAAAATCGCTCGCCCGCGCCATCGTGCTCGCCCGCGGCGAACCCATCGACCTCGAGCACCTGCCCGACGAGCTCACGCAGAAGCCATCTGCTCCGCGAAGCGTGGCCCCCGTACCCTCTACCGCACTTGGAGACGAAGACCGCGAGCGCTGCGCCGAGCTGAAGGCGCTTCTCGTACGCCATGGAGGCAACGTGTCCGCCATTGCCCGCGAGATGGGCAAAGACCGCAAGCAGATCCGCCGCTGGCTCGACCGCTACGGCCTCGACGCCGCAGCCCACCGCGACTGACGCGGACGCCCTCCCACTTTTTTCACTTTCTACGCAACCCTCGCGGAGCTCGGGTCGAGAGGTCATCAGGAGCCCGAAGATGAACGACCCTCATCGACCCTTCCCCCCGGTTGACCAGCACCCACCTGCACCGAGCCAGGCTTCAGCCCACGATCCGCAAGGCTCGGCGCAACACATGCCTCAGCACCAAGCCTACGGCCAGATGCCTCAGCACCTAGCCCCTGGCCAGGTGCCTCCACACCAAACCTACGGGCAGGCACCGCAGCACCACGGCTACGGCCAGGTGCCTCCACACCAAACCTACGGGCAGGCACCGCAGCACCACGGCTACGGCCAGGCACCGCAGCACCACGGCTACGGCCAGGCACCGCAGCACCACGGCTACGGGCACCACGGCTACGGCCAGGCACCGCAGCACCAGCCCACGTTCGGCCATCCTCACGCCCCACTGGCGCCCTCGGGTACAGGCGTCGACCCGACGGAGGACGAAGAAGACAGCTCGTGGTCACGGGAGATCTTCGCCGCCATCCTCTACGGACACGGGTTCGAAGACCCTCGAAAGCGAGGCCGCGACTTTCTCGGGCTCTCAGCCCTCGCGCTGGTGTTCAACCTCGTACTCATCTTCGTCTTCAACGCGTACTACGTGCTCCTCGCGCTATTGCCTGGCCTGCTCTTCCCTGCGGGGCTTTGGCTGCTGGTCGTAGGCGCGCCGGGTCGCAGTGAGGATGGTCGGCCGGCTTCGTGGTGGAGCCGGCTGGGCTTCGCCGTCAGCCTCCTCGCCGGCCTCCCCCTCTGCTGGCTGCTGCTCGTCTTCTTCCACGGTGGCTGACCGGCCAAAGCCCTCAGCTACTGAGACAGCCCTCAGTTACTTCGAGGGGAAGACCGACGGGTCGACCTCGGCGGAGCCGACCACGATCGTCTGCATGTTGGTCATGTACTTCCGTGCGAAGGCGCGGACCTGCTCCGACGTCACCGCTTTGATCCGCTCGGGGAGCTCATGCCGCAGGCGATGGTCTCCTCCGACGAGCGCGCACATCGCGATGAACGACGCCTGGCCATCCGTCGACTCGTTGGACATGAGAGTGCTCGTGATGAAGACGGATTTCGCGCCGCGGAGCTCGACCTCGCCGACGAGCTCGGTCTTGAGCTTCTCGACCTCGTCGACCATGACCTTCATGGTCTCGTTGACCTTGATCGCGCTCACGTAGAGCGCGCCGCGCGTCACCTCCGAGGTCCAGACGTGTCGCGCAGTCGGCGCGTAGGAGAGGCTCCGCCGGGTTCGGACCTCATCGAAGAGGCGATTCCGCAGCAACCGAAGGGCCAGGATGCTGGCCGCGAAGTCGTCGTCTTGCCACCCGGGGGTGGAGAAGCTCGACTCGACGAAGTTGGTGGGGATCTGCAGCGTGGTCGTGCGCAGCTGAGGCGTTTCGTGTGACACCACGGGCAGGGCCGAGGGCTCGTACGAACCGCGGGGCACGGCACCGAAATGGGTCTTCACCCAACCCGCGACGGTCGCGTAGTCCACCGGCCCCACGACGACGATCGCGAGCCGCGAGGTGTTCTGCAACGACGCCATGTGCTCGACCAGGTCTTCCCGCGTGAAGCGGCTGACGGTGAGCTCGGTGCCGCTCGCGGCATGCTCGTAGGGGTGCCCGGCGTAGAACAGCCGGCGCGACTGCTCGGCGAGCTGACCATCCGGCGAGCTCGTGAGCGACTTGATCTGGGTGAGCAGCCGCGCGCGTTGCAGTTCGAGCTCCTTGGCCGGTAGCGCCGGTCGAAGGAAGACGTCGGCGAGCAGCTCGAACGAGCGCGCCATGTTCTTGCGCAGGGCCTTGGCGTAGAACATCGAGTAGGCGTTGAGGGCCGTCGCCCCGACCTCGGTCCCGAGCTCGAACAGCTCCTTGTCGAAGTCATCCTTGTCGAGCTTCTGGGTGCCGCCGGTGACCGCAGCGCGAACGCTCAGGGAATCGAGGCCGGCATTCTCGGCCGTGCGAAAGCGCGCCCCGCCCCGAACGTAGAGCTGCATCGTGCCTAGCTCAGCCTCGACCTGCTTCACCATCACGTCGATGCCGTTGATGGAACCGACTGTGAGGTCGCCGTCGACCACCGGCTCCGGGTCCGGCGGGGCCTCTGGCATCGCAGGGGGAGGTGGCGACGGGGGCGGTCGCGGCGGAGGCGGCGTCGGGCAGCCCGTAAGCAGGCAGAGCGCCACCACTGCGAGATACCATCGCCGAAGACTCACGAATCACCTCCGAGCCCAGCCCAGCTGCGGACCTTCTCTTCGGTGATCCCCGCCGCTTTCATCTCTGGCGTGATGAGCGCACCGAGCACGAACGGTTTGTCGGTTACGTAGGTCTGCATGAAGTCGGCCACGTCCTTGGGTTGCACGGCTCCGACCTTCTCGACGTAGGTCCGGTAGTAGTCGATGTCGGCCGATGCCCACCAGAAGGTGAGGAGGTGGGCGTACTCGCTCGGACGCTCGCGCTCCTTCACCTTGTCGATCTTCAGCCGATGGGCGGCATCGACGAGGTTCTTGCGGCTCACGTAGTCGGGCGCCGTCATGCGCCCGAGCTCAGCCATGATCGCCTTCGTGCAGGCTTCGGCCTTGTTGGGGGCGGCGGCGAACGAAAGGTTGATCGGCCCCACGTTCCGCTGCGTGTACCAACCGAAGCTCGCCTGGAGGCAATGGCCCGACTCGACGAGGCGCTGTTGGAAAGGGCTGCTCGCTTCGGCGAGCACGGTGGCGAAGCCGTCGGCCGCATAGGTGGCACCGAGCTCTTCAGCCCGCAAGGAGGGACCGTGCCAGCTGAGCTGACCCACGAAGGCGGGCACGCGCTCGTTCTCCATCACCACCACCTCCGTCTTCTTCAACGGCGGGTGCTCGATGAGGGGGAATTTCTGGAACGGGTCGGGGCCGCGCTTCCAATCGGCGTAGAGCCTGTCGACCTGGTCGAAGATCGATTGGGCCTTCACATCGCCCGTCACCACGAGCAAGCCATTGTTGGGCACGTAGTAGCGCTGCTGAATGGTACGCAGCATCTGCACCGTCGCCGAGCCGACCGTCTTTCGACTGCCCAGGGAGTCCTTGCGGGAGGGATGTTTGTACCAGAGGCGCTCGTCGAGCTCGCGACTGAAGAGGAAGAAGGGGCTGCTCTCGGCCCGGTCCATCTCCCCGATGACCACCTTTCGCTCGCGGTCGAGCTCGCCGGGGTCGAACGTAGGCGACGTGATGGCGTCGCGCATGAACTCCATCGCGTCGTCGAGATGCTCCGAGGTCGTGGTGAAAAAGTAGTTCACCCGCTCGGTGCCCGTGGTCCCATTGAACACGATACCCAAAGCATTGGCCCGGGCCATGTAGGCCTCCTGGCTCGGGTACTTGGCGTTCGCCTTGAAGAACATGTGCTCGTAGAGATGCGACACCCCCGAGAAGTTCGGGGGCTCGGTCATCGCACCATTGCGAAAGGCGATCTCGATCGTCACCAGCGGGACCGCATGGTTCTCGAAGACCACCACCTCGAGGCCGTTGGCAGCCGTGTGGCGCGCAAGCGCAAGGGGCGCGTCGGCGGCGCGCTGGGTAGCGGCCGTCGGCGCGGGCTTGGTCGGCGGGGTCGTGGCTCCACCCTCGTCGGGCGGCGCCAGGCCGAGCGCGGGGACGACCACCGTGAGCGCGGTCAACGCTCCGACGAGGGACCAGGGCCTGAGCTTCATTCGCGCAGCCTAGATGCGTTCCCCTGGGTTCGCCACACCTCGACTTCCCTTGCATCGCACGGGGCGGCACCGGTATGCCCGCGCCATGGCGCAGATTCGTCCCGTGAAGTGGATCGCCGCTCTCGCAGCGGCAGGCGTGCTCGGCTGTGGCGGCACGAACCCACCGCCATCGCAGGCGCAACCAGCACCCTCAGCAAGCGCGACGAGCTCGACCCCCGGCCCCGCGGACGACCTGAAGGCACAGCTCCAACGCGAGCTCGATGCCCTCCCTGCCCCTCTTCCCCTCGAAGGCGCAGGATTGACGGTGAATGTGCCGGGCCAGAATCCACACTGGTTGCAGGAGAACGAACGGACCGCGGTGCTCGCCTTCTCGTGGGGCACCGAGCAAGATGTGACTTGCACCGTGCTCAAGGTCGACTCCGACCCCTCGGCGCTCATGGCCATCGGTCTCCAGAAGGTGGCCGACGTCGGGGAGATCGTCACCGCAGAGACCTCCGTCGTCGCCCGCGTGAACGACCGCGCCGTCTGGCAGATGGAGGCGCTGTACAAGGTGGTGCGCAACGACACGCCGCTCGTCGGCCACTACAAGATGGTGTGGATCGACGACGTCGACCGGCCGATCTTCTGCGAGCACGACGAGCCGGGCTACAGCAAGACCCTCACCAAGGCAGCGCAGTCCATCGCGAAGTCGCTGAAGGTGCAGGCACCGAGTCCGCGCGATACCACCGAGCTCTGGGCGCGGCGCATGATGCTGCGACAAGACGGGGGTGGCCTCGAAGCCTCCCCCGTGGGCTTCGAGCGCGTGCTCACGCACCGAACCGATGGCTTCACTCGGCGGATACGACGGTCGAGCTCGCTCGTCCTGCTCGCGGCTGGTGGCTGGCAGGCGGTCGAGGTCGTGAACATGACCAAGACCCGAGCCGATGGTGCGCTCCACGCGGGTCGCTTCGTCTTCTACCGCGACAACCAACCTCTGCGCGTGGTCGAGCTGCAGCCGGCCGTCGACGGTGTGCACCCCGTGGTCTGGCGCGAGAAGGACGGACCACCGCAGAAGGCTTCGGTCAAGGCGCCTGCGGGCGGCTTGCGGCTCGGCCCCCCCAATGCCTTGGACCTGCTCGTCGGACTAGACGCGCCCCTCGAGCGCGAGGTCTATGCCCCGGGCGTCGCCCCGGACCGCCTCACCAAGATGAAGGCGTCGCGACGCTCTGATGGCTCGGGCATCGCGGTCGACGTAGGAACCTGGCGCGGCAACTACCTCTGGGACAGCGCGGGCGTCATCCAACGCCGCGAGTGGGTGAACGAACAGGGCCTCGCCCTGCCGCTGCTCACGACCGGGAACGACGTCCGACTCGTCGTGCCTTGACGGCTCAGCCCAGGTTCTTCTCGAGCACGCCCGCAAGCCCAGGCACTGCCTCTTCGACGTGCTTCTTGGCGGTGGGTCGGAGCTTGTCGTAGGTGCCGCGCACGACCTTGTTCTTGGCCGACTTCGACTTGTCGTCGGTGACCTTGAGAAGAGCGTCGGCGACCTGGCCGCGGTTCTTCTCGAAGTAGCTGCGGGGGGAGCCCGCTTCGGACGCCTGGCTCCACA
>JAUHZF010000412.1 GCA_030426145.1 Polyangia bacterium | reverse complement strand
TGTCGTCCGCTCCCACGGCGCCCCCCGAGGGCAAAGAGAAGACCTGGGAGAAGCAGCTCAAGAAGCGGGTGAAAGACATCGCCCAGCTTCAGCGACAGCTCTACGCCGACGACCGCTTCTCGTTGTTGCTGGTCTTCCAAGCGATGGATGCGGCCGGTAAGGACAGCACGATCCGCACCGTCATGAGCGGCGTGAACCCGGCTGGCTTTCAGGTCTACAGCTTCAAGCAGCCGTCCTCTGAAGAGCTCGACCACGACTTCTTGTGGCGCTCGGCGCGCAGTCTGCCCGAGCGTGGTCGCATCGGGATCTTCAACCGCAGCTACTACGAGGAGGTCCTCGTGGTGAAGGTCCACCCGGAGTACCTCGCGGGTCAAAAGCTGCCCTACACCGACGATCGCGAAACCCTGTGGGCGCAACGCTACGCGTCCATTCGCGACCACGAGCGCCACCTGGCCGACAACGGCACCGTGGTCATCAAGTTCTGGCTCAACGTGTCGCAGCGCGAGCAGCGGCAGCGCTTCATCGACCGCATCGACGAGGCCGACAAGAACTGGAAGTTTTCCGCCGGGGACGTGGCCGAGAGCAAGCTCTGGGACGACTACATGGATGCCTATCAGACGGCCTTGCGCGAGACATCGCGTCCCTGCGCGCCGTGGTACGCGATCCCAGCCGACAACAAGCCCTTCATGCGGGCGGCGGTGGCCGACATCGTTCTGCGAACGTTGGAGGCGATGCCGCTGCGGTGGCCGGAGCCGAGTCGCAAGGACCGCGATGAGATGAAGCGGCTGCGTGCCGAGCTGGTGGCCGCACAGGCCAAGTCGAAGCCGAAGGAGAAGAAGGCCCCCAAGAAGCCCGCGGGCAAGAAGCAGAAGGTGGCGCCCCCACCCGGTGAGACGATGCCCTCCGCCAGAGAGGCACTGCCCTCGACCAAGCCCACCACGCGAAAGAAGAAGCGGCGGCGCCGCTGAGCTCTTTGGGCTTCAGCCTTCGGCCGCGTCGCGCAGATCGTCGAGCCGCTCGGTGCCCGAGATGGGTTCGCCTTCGTGGCTCGGTCGTTCGTAGTCGAGGGCCGGGAGGTAGGCTTCGACGTAGGAGACGTCGTCGCCGCCCACCGCGGTGAGGAAGCGTCGGGTCCACCAGAAGACGTCTTCGCGCCGGGTGCCTGCGGCCAGGCGCGCCATGCGGGCACGGCGCTCGTCGGCGGGAAGGGAGAGTGCCTCGCGCAGGCCAGCTGCCGTGCCCTCCACGTCGTAGGGGTTGGTGACGATGGCGTCCTCGTGCATCTGGGCCGCGGCCCCCGCGAACTCGCTGAGCACGAGGGCGCCTGGATCGTCGTGCTGAACCGCGACGTACTCCTTGGCCACGAGGTTCATGCCGTCCTTGAGCGGCGTGATCACCGCGACCCGTGCGATGCGGTAGAGGGCGAAGAGATCGGTCCAGTCGACGCCGCGATAGAGGTAGTGCACGGGCACCCAACCCGGGGTGCCGAAGCGGCCGTTGATCGCGCCCACGAGCCGATCGATCTCGCGCTTGAGCTCTTGGTATTCCGGCACGGTGGTGCGACTCGGCTGAACCACCTGCACGAAGAGCACGCGCTCGATGAGCTCTGGCGTGCTGTCGAGAAGCGCTTCGAAGGCGAGCAGTCGTTGCTGGATTCCCTTGGTGTAGTCGAGGCGATCGACCCCGAGCAGCACGGCCTTGTCGCCGAGCGCGACCTTGAGCTGAAGCGTACGACGCTCGACCTCTTCGCTGCGCGCGACCCTCACCACCTTGGCGTAGTCGATGCCGATGGGGAAGGTACCGACCCGGGTCACGCGCTGTTCGGTGGTGACGTCGGTGAGCGCGCGGTCTTCGCGGTCTTCGGCCACCACCGCGTCCGGGTTGAGCCGCTCGATGCAGTCCAGGAAGTTGAGGCGGTCACGTTCGGACTGGAAGCCCACCACATCGTAGGCGAGCAGGGCGCTCAAAATCTGGGCTCGCCAGGGCAGCTTGAGAAAGCTCTCGAGGGGGGGAAAGGGGATGTGGAGGAAGAAGCCGATGGAGTTGTCGCGACCGAGCTCACGCAGCTCGGCTGCGACGCTGATGAGCTGGTAGTCGTGGACCCAGATGAAGCTGTCGTCTTGGGCCTCCTCGTGCACTGCGGTGGCAAAGCGTCGGTTGGCCGAGGTGTAGGCGGCGAAGTAGCGCCCGTTGAAGTTGCAGTGGTCGTCGAGGTTGTGAAACAGCGGCCAGAGCACCTCGTTGGAGAAGCCCCCGTAGAAGTCGCTGACCTCCTGGTCGCTGAGCACGACCGGCTTTTGCCGGATGCCACGTTCGGCGCCCGCAGTCTCGAGGGCCTCGCGCCAGCCGGGGTCTGCGCTCTCGCTCACGTTGGGCCAGCCCACCCAGGTGCCGCCCTGCTTGCGGAGCATCGGCTCGAGCGCCTGCACGAGCCCGCCACCGCCCTGCTCGGCCTGCCACGAACCGTCGCGCCAGTGCAGCTTCACCGGTAGGCGGTTGGACACCACGATGGCCTTTCCTGGCCGCTTGCCCCGGGTCATGACGCAGCACGTTAATGCCTGGCCCCCCCGTGGCAAGGCACGTCACCGCGTCAGAGTGGATCACCGGCACCCCACTTGGCGCGATCCAGGTGAAGGGCAATGTAGGTAAAGATGGGTCGATGTCCCGCGTAAGTCCCTACGGTTACGTCGTCTACTCGCTGGTCCGTAGGTTGCATCACACAAATGTTACATTGGGGAGTGAGAACATGAGAGTTGGGGCATGGCTTGCGGTGGCGCTGATGGTGGGGACCTCGGCGTGCACCATCTACGAAGACGGTGATCGGTTCGAGGACGACCCGCCTCCAGGCAGCAACGCCTGGAACACGGATCCGAACGTCACCTGCACGACCAACGACGAGTGCGGCGACGGCGAGGTCTGCGACGCGGGCATCTGCCAGATGCAGCGTTGCTCGGAGCCCTTCGAGTCCGTCGCCCCGATGGGCAGCAACTACTACTTCGGCACGGATGGCGAGTACGCGATCATCAGCGACAACGCCTTCATCGATGCCTTCGAGCCCAGCACCACCGAGTACCTCAACTCCTGGGATCTGCAGGGCGAGAACGTGCAGGTGGTCGACGTTGCGGGTGGCAACCTGCTCGGGACCCGGCCCCACGCGGTCGCGGCCGCGGTGCAGTTCTCCTCCACCGTGATCATCCGCAGTCCCAACGGGACGCAGAACTTCGACGTCGGGATTTGGCCCAAGGCCATCGTCGCCGGCGACATCGACTTCGACGGCGTCGACGAGCTCATCGCCTTCGCCGAAGACGGCTCCATCTCCGCCTGTGACGTCGACGAGAACACCTGCCGTCAGGCGAAGATCTCGGCCGACTCGGGCAAGGACGTCGCCATCGCCGACATCGACGGTGACGGCTTCGAAGAACCCCTCTTCCTCGTCGACCACGAGGGCACGAGTGAAGTCATCGTCTGGAACCTCGACGCCGAGCTTACGGGCCAGGAAGAGTCGACCGGCTGGGCCTTCAACTTCCCCATCGTCGCCCTCGGTGCAGGCAACCTGACCGGCCAACCCGGCTCGGCGCAGATCGTCGCCCTCGAGGACGGCGGCTGGTGGGGCTGGAACAGCGACAAGGTCCACGTCTTCGACCCCGCGACCGAGAACTTCGTCTCCACCGATGTCGACGGACGCACCGAAGACGTCGCGGTGGGCGACCGCAACTCGGACGACAAGGACGAGATCGCCATCTTGCGCCAGGCCAAGTCGGTCAACCTCTACCAGCTCGACGGCGCTTCACTTCAGCTCATTGGCACCACGCCGGTCACCGTCGGACAAGACCCGCAGCGGATCAGCTTCATCGACTGGAACGGCGACTCCGCCTCGGGGCGGCTCGTCGAGGGCCCCGAGCTCGTCGCCGGTGAGGCCGTGCCCGTCGCCGCCCTCATGTTCCCGCCCTACCCGAAGAACCTCGCGGTGGGCGCGCTGAGCGCCAACATCACCCTCGGCAACAACGAGTCGACCAGCGAGGACCTGTCGGACACGCTCTCGCTGTCGGTGGGCATCGGCTTCTCGTTCGGCGCCGACGCGGGACCGTTCAAGGCCAAGGTCGGCACCTACTTCGGTCGCGAGGTGAGCTACACCCAGACGTTCAGCACCGACATGACGGTCGGCGCGCGGTACTGGATCCTCGCTCAGCCCGATCTGCAGGGCACCAAGTACGCCCCCGTCATCATGTCGTGTGGTTGCTACCACCGGTACCGGTACCAAACCGAAGACCCGGCCAACCTCATCGGCGGAACCGGGCAGGTCGTCGACATCTTCATCCCCGTCGGTGGCCAGACCCAGCTCTGGTCGAGCCAGCGCTACAACGCGATGGCCGAGGCGATGGGCACGCTGCCCAAGATCGAGATCCCCGTCACCGTGGGTGATCCCTCTAGTTACCCCGCGGAGCCGCAGAGCCTCGACGGGCATCCGATTCACCCCGACGACATGGTCTTCGAGAACGTGCCGGCCTATCAGGTGAGTGACGTCGGCTTCGTGAACTACTGGCTCGTGAGGGGCGAGACCGAGACCAACAGCGTGGCCGAGGGTGTCTCCTTCGGCGCCAAGGCGAGCTTCGGTGTCTTCGGTAACGGCGTCGACATCGAAGGCCGCGTGGGCCAGACCGCGGGCTACTCCCTCAGCATCGGCAAGAGCCAGATCTTCGCCGGCGGCGTGCCTCCGGTCCCCGACGACCCGAGCACGCCGGAGGACGAGTTCCTCCTCAACCGCTACTCCTTCACTCCGTACGTTTATCGTCACCATTACGTCGACAGCGGGGGGCAGGATGCGGCCTACTACGTGATGAACTTCGCCGTCGGCGACTGAATCACGCCACCCTCGGCACCGGACCATGACGACCTTCACCAAGGGCGCTGCGGCGACCCTCGCCAGCCTGGCGCTGGCGGGGTGCACGAGTCCGCCGGCCCCCGGAGAGCTGGGCACCCCGCGGTTCTTCGGACAGGTCGGCCGCCAGCCGACTCCGCTGCCGATGGCGCCCCCCATTCACGATCGAGATGGCAACGCCTACGTCGCTTACGGGGATCGCGAGACGCTCGAGGTCGAGGTTTTCATCGGTCACAAAGGTCGCGGTTGGAGTGGCTCCTGCACGATTCTCTCTCAAGCTGCGACCCACGGGTTTCACGGCTGGGTCGGCCGCTCGCAGAACCAAGCCTGGTACTGGGCCGGCACCGCCTTCGTGCGCATGTCGGGCACGGCCGGCGGATGCCAGCGCCGCTTCGAAAAGGATCCGAGCTCCAACGCGCGACTCGACTTCCTCGGCATCCTCCCCAACATCCGCGTGACGCCTTCGCTCACGTCCGTGGTGGCGCTCATCAAGGCCCCCGAAGAGATCCCCTACGTGGCGCTCATCGATCTGAACGCCGATCGCTACGTCGCCCTCGACGAGTTCGACCCCAGCAACGCCGACCCCAACAGCATCGAGGTCCTCGGCGGCCTTGGGCAGCACGATGCAGACCTCCTCCCCGGGCTTGAGACGACGCCCCTTCTTGGGTCGCTTGCCATCGACCGTCACCGCACCTTGCCCGATGAACGCCGCCAGCTCCCGCCTCGAGCGCCACGGCAGCATCACGGGCAGAAGTGCATCCACGCGCATGTCCGCTTGGCTCTCGTCGACCACGTGGCGCACCACGTGTCCCTGCGATTCGGGCTCCACGCCCGCATGGTACTCACCCGACGTGGCCAAGCCGATCCCGCCGAAGTTCTACACGCAGGACGCGGACTTCCCCACCGAGATGACGCTGCGCCCGATCGGCGTGGTCCGCTCGCCACACAAGGAGCGCCACGGCACCCCCCGCCAGGCTGTACTGCACGCCAAGCCCGAGCTGCGGCCCGAGGAGGGCACGGTGCTGGAGCTGTTCGGCGACGTGCTCACCCCGCACGCAACGCTGGACCTCGAAGGCTTCGAGTACCTGTGGGTGATCGCCTGGCTGCACCTCAACCACGGCTATCGCAACAAGGTGCCCGTGCCCGGGTTCAAGAAGAAGGGCCTGCTCTCCACCCGGGCGCCCCACCGCCCCAACCCGATCGGCCTGTCGGCGGTGCGCCTGCTTCGGGTCGACGGCCTGCACATCCACGTCGAGCGCACCGACCTTCTCGACGGCACCCCGATCCTCGACATCAAGCCGTACGTGCCCTACTGCGACGCGTTCCCCGATGCTTCGGCGGGCTGGGTCGACGAGCGCGGCAAGATCCCAGGCAACTGACCCCGATCGGCAGGCAGCTCCAGTCCCCCGACGAAGTGGCGGGGCTGCTTGCCATGCGGAACCTTGGTGCGAAACACGAACACCCCGGGTTCGTCCTTCATGTCGGCCTTCATCGCCTCGCACCACGCGGCGTACTTGGGCCAGTCTTCGGCGGCCTGCTCGTGGCTCTCGCAGGTGAGCTTGCGAACCCCCGTCTTGCGCTTGGGTGCCCCCGCACAAGCGCCTTGGTGCTCGGCCCAGGACGTCGCGGCGTCTTCGAGGCGTGCGCACCACGGGTCGCGCTTGCCGAACGGGTCGGCGATGCCGCGGTCGGTGATCACCAAGGTGACTAGTGCCCGCTGGGCCTGCTCGCGCACCGCCGCGAAACACCCGTCGGCCCAGTCCTGAAAGCTCGCGTCGAGAAACAAGTACTCGCGCACCGCGGTGGTGCCCGACTCGGCCACGTTGCGCAGCGCGATGCCGCCAGCGCTGTGCCCCTCGGCGATCACCGTGGGCAACACCCGCGCCCGCGGGACCCCGAGCTCGCCCTCGAGCACCACGCGCGTCTGCTCGAGCATCGCGTCGAAGTTGTCCTTGTAGCGGGCATCGCCGGGCACGGGCCGCATCCACATGCGGTCGTACATCTTGTTGCTCCACCCCTTCCACGACGGCTCCATGCGCTTGCCCGCGCTGATCGGGTACAGCAACGCCACGTTGGCACCGCCTTGGGCCTGGCGCTCGGTGACCGCCTCGATCGCCTGCGCCAGACGGTCCCAGCCCACCCACGACTTTTTGGGTGCGCCCTCGGTGGGCAACGCGATGTTCTCCGAGTAGGTGCCGTGGAAATGCACGATCAGCTCGAACGGCTGATCGGGACGCACCCCAGGCGGCACGAACACCACCGTGTCGCGTCCGCCGTTGCCCGCCAGCTGGCCCACCCAAAGTGCGCCGTCGTTGTCGAGCGCGTCGGAGAACGCCTGCAAGCCCGGTCGCGCCGACGCTGCGATCGAACGTGCACGGTGGGGAACCCGAGCGAGCGGGACGGGCTCGGGCATCGAACTAGGAGAGACCGCGAGTGGAGCCTGGGGCACGGGCGGTGGGGGCGATGCGGCGTCGGCCTCTCGGGGCCCGCCGCACCCCAGCACCATCGCCAAGAGGATCCGTCGCATGTGTCACCAGTGTAGCCGCCTGGCGACCGAACAGGCACCATGCGGCGGATGAGTGAAGCAGGGTCGGACAAAGGCTTCTCCAAGGCGTTTTGGGTCGCCAACTCGGTGGAAGTGCTCGAGCGCGCCGCCTGGTACGGGGTCTTCATCGCGATCACGCTGTACCTCAGCCGCATCCTGGCGTTCAGCGACATCGAGGCCGCCATGGTCTCGGGCGTGTTCTCGGCCGGCCTGTACCTGCTGCCCACGTTCTCGGGTGCCTACGCCGACCGCATCGGTTTCCGTCGCGCACTCCTGCTGGCGTTCGGCCTGCTGACGATCGGCTACGGCGGCATGTGGCTGTTGCCCCAGCTGCTGCAAGGCGCGGGCTTGGTCTCGTACGGCACCGACGTCACCTTCACAGGGCTGGAGTCGAGCAGCCACAAGTGGCTGTTCGTGCCCGTGATGCTGTTCATCATGGTGGGCGGCTCGTTCATCAAGTCGGTGATCACGGGCACCGTTGCCAAAGAGACCACCGAGGCCAACCGCGCCCGCGGCTACTCGATCTTCTACGCGATGGTGAACCTGGGTGCGTTCGGCGGCAAAACCGTCGTCAAGCCCCTGCGCGAGAGCATGGGCAACGAGGGCCTCATCGCGCTCAACCTGTTCTCCGCCAGCATGACCCTGCTGGCGTTCGTGCTGGTGCTGATGTTCTACAAGTCGCGGCCTGGCGGCGGCGAAGGCAAGACGGTGGGCGAGCTGTGGAACGCCTTGGTGGGCGTGCTCAAGCAGGGACGCCTCGTCACCCTCATCTTGATCATCACGGGCTTCTGGATGGTGCAGCACCAGCTGTACGCCACCATGCCCAAGTACGTGCTG
>JAUHZF010000041.1 GCA_030426145.1 Polyangia bacterium | reverse complement strand
CCTTCACGAGGTACTCGCCGAGTTTGTCGGTGAGTACCTCGTGTAGGTGCGACGATAGCAGCTGCATCATGTGGAGCTGGACGCCGAGGCGCAGCGCGATGACCGCGGTGGTGTACCAGTAGATTTGCTCGACCTTTCCCGCCTCGTCTGGCGAGAAGAGGAAGTGTCGGCGTGTCGCGCGCCGAGTCACGAGCCAGGTCACGTCGGGGCGCACGTTGCGAGGCTGCGTCATGTGCGACCAAAGAGCGAAGTCCGGGCCAACACGGTCTGACCTGCTGCCGGACGTCATTCCCGACACTTCTGGCCGAGTTTGACGTCTTGGAGGGTGGCGGCCGCCACCCCGGCGCCGGCGGACCGCCACCCTCGGTCAGATCTCACGGCGCCCTCGGATCTCACGGCGCCCGCGCCCTCGGTCAGATCTCACGCGGCATCGTCAGTCTGTCAGATCTCACACGGCATCGTCAGTCTGCCGGCTCGGAGGTAGGCGCGTCCGCAGGGACCAGCACCTTGCCGGTCGGTTGCAGCTGGATCTCACCGCAGGTGACGTTCTCCGCAGGCTCGTAGCCAGGGTGGTGAATGCTCATCTTCTCGCGCAGCGATACGGTGACGCGACCGCTTGCATTGGTGCGCAAAGTGCGACCATCCGAGAAGGTCACCTCCACGTCAGGCAGAGGCGCTCCCGTCTCGTCGGTAACCGAGAGCGACTCGCACAGCGGGACCGGCCCTTCTCGTGGGGGCACGATTTCTGGTGGAGGTCCTTCTCGCGGGGGCCCGATGTCCGGTGGAGGTCCTTCTCGCGGCGGCAAGAGCTCGGGCGGCGGCTGGCCTTCGCGCGGAGGCTCAATCGCCCCTCCGCATCCGGTCGCGAGCGCGGTCACCACCAGGGCGCGAGACAGCAGCACGGGACCTGGAGGCTTGGGCGGTAGCGGCGGCATGGGCGGAGGTTAGCCCGTCGGCGCCGCCGAGAGAACTCGCTATGCTGCCCACCATGGACGAGGTCGGTCTCGCACCAGGTTGGCGGCGCTGGATCAGGGCTGCGCTCGAGCGCGGATGCACGCCGGCCGCCATTGCTCGCGACCTCATCTGCGAAGGTGTCGAGGAGGCGCTCGCGGTCCGCGAGATCGGCATCATCGACGATGCGCTCGGCGAACTGTCCCCCCGACTCGAGCTGCTTCGGCGCATGCTCGATACGGTGGAGACTGGACGTATCGAGCGGCGACCGCTGTGCGACGCCGATACCTTCTTTCGTGAGTGCTTCACCCGCTACCGCCCGGTGCTGTTCGCTCGCGGGGCGTCGGGTCTTCGCGCGGCCGGGTGGAGCTTCACCGCGCTTCGCGATCGTTTCGGCGAGCGATCCCTCACCATCGGCGAGCGGAGGATGTCCGTAGCCGAAGCTGTCGACGCCTTCCTCAGCGACGCGCCTCCCGAGCTCTACATCACCTCCGGGGACCGAGCGCTGCACGGACCCTTGGTCGAGCTGCGCGACGACCTGACGCCGCTGCCCGATTTTCTCAAGGCCGACGCACCGACGAGCGCCAACCTTTGGATGGGCCCCGCCGGTACGACGAGTCCCCTCCATCACGACACCACCCACGTGTACTTCTGTCAGCTCGTGGGCCGAAAGCGATACCGCCTGGTCGCCCCGTGGAAGCCACAGGTGCTCACGGCGCCGATCGAGCGGGGCTGGGACAGCACCTTCGACGTCGAGCGTGCCGGCGCCGAGGGTGTACACGATCTGGTGCTCGAGCCCGGCGATGCGCTCTACATCCCGACCGGATGGTGGCACCGCGTCGACGCCCTCGATCCATCCATCTCGGTGTCGTTGAGGAGCTTCCGCTGGCCCGCGGCTCACGCCTGGTACGCCCCCGGTACGTACCGTCGCCAGCACGGCTCCTAGAACGGCAGACGCTTCGAAGCCTGTGGAACCCTTCGCCTTCCACGTCCAACGAATGCTCTTTCGCTATCGACCTCGGCCTCGAGCCTCGCTCTCGGCCTCGAACCTCGAGCCTCGCTCTCGACCTCGAACCTGGCGTGGGCTTCGGCGTGGCCCGGTCTGCTCGCACGATGGTCGTCTATGGCGGCAGGTAGGACACGACGGGCTTACGGCGCCGAGCCGCCGAGTTTGGCATTGCCGCCCTCGAACGTTCCGTTGGTCATTCGACCGTAGTAGTTGGTCGCGAAAGTGGGCGTGCTCCAATAGAAGATGTGGCGCACGCCGATGGATACCGTCGTCGTCACGTCGATGTTTCCCTGTCCGATGCGATGCCGGGCCTGGTCGCCGCTGATGGAGAAGTTGCACATGTGCGTCATGAACGCCGTCTCGAGACCGGTCTCCGGGGTGGCCTTCGAGGCCCCAGAGGCCAGGTATCGGTTGTAGTAGTAGCGCCACGAGTGACCGAGGCTCTGCCGCACGGAACGAAACCAGGGCAGGTCTGAAGCCTGCGTGCAGTCGGCGCCAGCTGCGATGTCGAGGGTGGGGCCGATGATCCCGGGCCGCTCGCCGGTCTCTTGCAGTTGCGTGAGTTGCTGATGGTGCGCAACCAGCTCCACCGGGACCTCGCGCCGTTCGCGGAGAAGCCCGCCTTCGAGAGGTCGCGCCTCGAGTGCGCGGTAGAGCTCGAGCGGCGTCTGGCCCTCGACCAGCATCCGCTCAATCTGACCGACGTGACCCTGTGCGATGTGCTCCGACAACAGGATCCCTCCGTGCTCGTCGGAGAAGACCTCGAGCTGACCCGTCTCGAGCTCGAAGTGGCGTAGCAGCGACACCGCCGCTTCCGCGTCGTCGTCGTTCACCGCCGTCTCGGGGGTAGGCACAGGGTCGTCCGATGCATCATCGAGCGGCGCCATGCAGGCCATCGCGCAGAGAGGGAGTATCACCAAGAGTCCAGCTCGCTTCATGCGTTCCCGCTTTGCAAACCGCGTGCGAAGCCGAAGAGGTCACCTGCTCTCGCGGCCTTACGAAGGAGATGAACCCCGGACGTGAGAACACGAAGTGACAGTTCCCTCTCGAGTGCTACCCGAATGCACCAGGAACGACGCGTGGGTTAGGCGACTGCGCTGAATGACCGAGCACCGCCGCGGTTGAGGTCACCCTCTCGAGATCTCCCGTTTCGACAGAAACCCTTCGGCGCGCTTTTCTGCCCTTGGTGGTCGATTTCGATCGAGGGCGGCGGCGCCGCGGACACCTACCCCTCGTTCCCCCTTGTCCGGACTCGCTACATCCCTTGAGCCTTCGCTTGCCAGCTCCCGCGTCGACGGGTCTCATCGAGATCGCATGAGCGCAGGGTCTTCGCATCGGCGCCCGTCTGCCCCCCCCTTCGCGCTCGAGCCCGAAGACACGGGGGACAGCGACGCTCCGGTCTCCGCGGAACGCGAGACCGACCTCGACTTCGAGACCGTCTATGATCAACACCTCGACCACGTTTGGCACAGTGCACGACGGCTCGGCGTGGAACCGAGCAGCCTCGAAGACGTGGTGCAGGAGGTCTTCATCGCGGTTCATCGCCAGCTCCCCGGGTTCGAGAGCCGCTCTTCGCTTCGCACATGGCTCTACGGCGTCACGCTCCACGTGGTGCGGAATCACCGTCGCCAGAAGCGCCGCAAACCCCTCGATGTGTCGGAGGCAGCCGCCATCGCGATCGACAACGAACCCATCTCCGAGCGCCACCGGCCCGACGTCGCGGTGGAGCGCCATGATGCCGAGACGCAGCTCGCGCGCGTGCTCGACGCCCTCCCGGATGAGCTGCGGGAGGTTCTCGTGATGGCCGAGCTCCAGGAGATGTCGGGACCCGAGATCGCCGAGGTCACGGGGCTCAAGCCGGCCACTGTGTACGGCCGTCTGCGCACGGCCCGCCGCAAGCTCAACGAGATCGTCGCGCGTATGCATGCCCGTACCCGACGGAGGACCCCATGACGTCACTGACCCCCTCGCTGAGCCCCGAGGCCCGCGCTCTGCTCGAGACCGATGGCGATGCCCCAGGCCCCTCGGCGGCGGCACGGGCCCGCATGCGAGCTGGCGTGCTCACGGCGGTGGGCGCCACCGCGGCAACCGTGGCCGCCGAAGCCGCGACCACGGCGACCGCGGCCACGTCGACCGCGACCACGGCGACCGCGACGGCGAAAGGCACGACGGTCGCGGTCACCAAGTCGGCCGCGGCGGCCACGACGGCTTCAGCCACGGCCGAGGCCGTCGCCATTGCTGGCCTGCCGAAGGGAATCCTCTTCGGCCTCGGGGCGAGCACGCTCGCCAAGATCGGCGCTGGCGTAGTCACGGTAGCCGCCCTCACCGTCATCGCCACCCCGTCGGACCCGCCTGCCGACTCGGCGCCCCCGCCGCCCACCGTCGTCGCGCCGGCCCCGGTCACGACCACGGAAGTGACGCCCCCTGATCTGCCCCCCGAGCCCGAGGTGCTGCCCCAAC
Source organism: Polyangia bacterium (assembly GCA_030426145.1). Lineage (GTDB taxonomy): Bacteria > Myxococcota_A > Polyangia > Polyangiales > Polyangiaceae > JAPYTK01. The sequence goes on along the minus strand of JAUHZF010000041.1, from coordinate 33,550 downwards.
CAGAAGCCGCTCCCGCCGCGACGGCGCCACCTGCCCCCCGAACGCCGACCCCTGACGCGAGCTCGGCCACCCTCGACGCGCAGACCCAGCTCCTGATGCAGGCGCGGGCCGCGGTGCGCGACGGACGACACGGGGAGGCGATGCGGCTCCTCGAACGGTACCGCGCGACCTATGGCGACGGAGCCCTCGCCGAAGAACGAGATGCCCTCATGGCCATCGCCACCTGCAAGCGCGATCTCAGTCGGGGGCAGGCGGCAGCCCAGCACTTCCGGTTGCGACATCCGAGCTCACCCCTGCGCGCCCGGGTCGAGCAAGCCTGCGCGGCAAAGAAGTAGCAGCGCACGCACTTTTTGATCGAGAGCCGCTGACGACCGGACACCTACCCCTCGAACCCCAACGACTCGAGGCTTCCCATCATGCTCAAGCTTACTTCTTTGCGTTTCGCGGCTGCCGCGTCCTTCCTCCTCCTCGCGCTCCCTGGCGCCAAAGGTGGCTGCGGTCCCACCGTCACCATCGGTGGTGACCCAGGCACCGGCGGCAGTGGCGGCAGCACCAACCCCGGCGCGTGCGGCGGTGAGACGGGCCTCTCATGTCCGTCCGGCCAGGTCTGCATCAGCCCCGAGGGCGCCTGCGGCGCCGCCGGCACCTGCGTCGTGCCCGACCAAGCCTGCACCGAGCAGTACGCGCCAGTCTGTGGCTGCGACGGCAACACGTACGGCAACGATTGTTTCGCCCGTTCGGCGGGCATCACCGTCGACTACGTCGGCGAGTGTGGCTCCAACAGCTGCGGCGGAATGGCCGGCATCCCCTGCGCCCAAGGCGAATTCTGCGACTACCCGGGGGACAGCTGCGGCTTCGCCGACCAGACCGGTGTCTGTCGCACCGCCGGTGGCGACTGCCCCGCCGTCGAAGACCCCGTCTGTGGCTGTGACGGCCAGACCTACAGCAACGAATGCGTCGCCAATGCCTCCGGCATGGACATCCTCGCGCATGGTGCATGCGCCGGTCAGGCCTGCGGTGGATTTGCGGGAACGGAGTGCCCGAGCGGCACCTACTGCGACTACCCCGACAACGTCACGGCCTGCGGTGGCGCTGACGACCTCGGCACCTGCACGCAGATCCCGCAGAACTGCAACGACATCTTCGACCCCGTCTGCGGATGCGACGGCATGAACTACGGCAATGGCTGCGAAGCGGCCGTCAATGGCACCGACGTCGCCTACGCCGGCACCTGCAACTGAGGCTCGCTACTCGAGCCCCTCGAGCACGTAGCTCAAACAGAGCCCCTCGAGCTGCTCGAGCGCGTCGTCGAGGCGCCCGTCTGCACGGGCCGTCTCGAGGGCCATCGGAGCCAGAATCAAAAAGGTCGGTACGACGGCCGCCCGCTGCGCGAGCGCGTGGGCGAAGCCGCCGAGCTCGGGCACTGCGCGGAGGGCCTCAGGTAGATGCTCCGGTCCGCGCAGCGCCTGAGTAAAGGTCTCGGTGAGTACCTCATCGCTCACGCCTTCTCGTCGCAAGCGCGCAACGAATCGCCGCAGGCGACGCCAGAAGACCTGCTCCTCACGTACCTCGGGCCGGGTATCGAGGCCGATCCCCTCCACCCGCATCTCCACCGCCGCTGCCGCACGGGCGGAGGGCTCGTCGGGGGCGACGCGGGTGAGCTCGTTCAGCAACCCGGCGAGGTTGTCCATGAAAGCGACGCCATGGTGGTAGCCCATGGCCAACAGCCCTTCGACCGCCCCCACCGCCTCCGTCGCCTCCCCGAGCGCTGCGGTCCACGCGTCGGCGCGGAGCGCGAGGTGCCCGAGGTTTGCGCGCAAGGTCGCCAGGTCCGTCAAAGCCTCCACGCGCACCTCGGCCGCCTCCTCCTCGTCTTCAGCTTCGAGGTGAGCCTCAAGGAGGGCGACGGCTTCACGGCGTAGGCGCTCACCAGCGGCGTCATCGCCCTTCAGAGAAGCGAGATTGGCGAGGTCACCCAACGCCTTGGCGAGCAGTGGATGCCCCTCTCCCGAATGCGCGCGCCGCGCTTCGAGCGCCTGCTGGTAGGCCGCCTCCGCATCGTCGAGTCGACCATTGACCTGAAGCCCGAGCCCATAGGTGTGCACGACCTCGATGCGCACCTCGGGCGGCGTGTCGGGCCCGAGCCCGGCCACGGCCCGTTCGAGCAACTCCAGCCCGGCTCCCCGGTCGCGCTCCAGGACCATGATGCGCCCGCGCAAGGTCGAGGCGCGCAGCGCGAGGTTGTCGTGCCCACCCCACAGCGCATGCTGAGCGGCGGCCTCCGCCTCTTCGAGCGCGGCTTCGACGTCGCCCCGGTGACTCAGGCCGTGCGCACGCTCCAAGCGCGCCGCGACCGCCCCCTCTTCGAGCTCGGCCTCCGACACCAGCGCCCGCGGCTCTCGCGCCACGATGCGCTTGAAGGTCTCGTCTTCGAGCAGAACCCCGAAGTAGTCGTCCTCGACGGCACGCTCGGCCCATTGTGCATCCGCGCGCACGGCATGCCGGAGCTCGTCGAGGGATTCGTCGCGCGCGCCTATCTTGGAGAGCACGCACGCGCGGTTGAAGTGCATCGAAGGGCGCGGGTCCTCGCCGAACATGATGCCATCCCCGTCGAAGATGGCGTCGAGCGCCTCCAGCGTCTCGAGGTAGAGGTCGGCCGCCTCTCGGTGACGCCCGGAGAAGGTTCGCGCATTGGCGCGGATCTGCCATGCGATGGCCGAGTCTGGATGGACCTCGACGAGCGCATCGGCCAGCTCCCCCGCCTCCTCGTAACGCTGCTGCTCGTAGACCATGGGGGTCAAGAGCTCGAGCACCTCCCCGTGCATCGTCGGTTCGAAGCGTTCGATCTGCTCTGCCGCTGCGGACGGCTCAGCCTTCTGCTCGAGGAGCCGAAGCGCCTCGCGCAGCTCGACTTCGGCCTTCTCCGGCGACGTCTCCTGCAGCGCCACACCATAGGCGCGGCGGGCCGACGGCGAGTCCGGTGCCAAAGCGACCGCCTCCGCCAGTTGCTCGACGTCGTCGTCGTAACGGCCAGAGAGGAAACACATCAGCGGTCGAAGGTCTTTCAGGGGCTCGAGGAGCGCTCGCGCCATCCCGTAGACCTCACCCTCGGCGCCGTCATCGTCGAAGCGCCCCAACCAGGACCGCACGGCGTCCTCGACCCCCTCCTCGGGTGTGGCTTGCACCAGGTCGTCGGTGAGCGCCTGTAGCTCGGCCGTGAGGGCCTCGAGGTCGTCGGTGTCGTCGTCGTCTCGGACCTCCGCCTCGTCGGCGATGGCCTCGCGCGCCGCTCCGGCGAGCCCCAAGGCCAGCATCGGCTGACCCGTGAGCGCGTGGAAGTGGGCGCGCAGGACGAGTCCCTCGGGATGGTCGAGGCGTTCCTCGAAGAGCATGTCGGTCGCGCGCTCGATGCGCGCCAGCTTGCCCTCCTCGAGCCCCGCCCGCGCCCGCCGAATGAGCTCCTGCCAGTCGTCGGTGGGGTGGTCGTCGATGGTCCCCGCCTCGGCCGCCCGACGCTGACGCTCGAGGTGCTCGGCGAGCGCCCGCATCTCGTCGTGCGTCTCGGCGGCGCGGCGCATGGCCGCCACGACCTCGGGGCGCGGCCACCCGCGAAGGATCCGCGCCGCGGCAAAACGCACGTGTCGGTCATCGTGGGTCAACCGCTCGCACAAGAAGGCGACCTCCGCCTGAGGATCGCGATGCGTGGCGAGGAGGAGGGCCCCCACCGAATATGCGCTCGCGACGAGCTCCGCTCTTCCTTCGGCTTCGGCTGCCGCCGCCAATACCTCGTCCGGCGACGACAGCGAGAAGCGATCGCGAAGGGCCTCGGCGAGGTCCTCGCCGGCGGCCGCGACCACGAACAACCCCTTCCCCGACGGCGCGTGCGCGGCAAAGGTCAGCTGGACTTCATCATTCGCCCAGGTGCTCTGACGCACACCGCCCGTCCATGGCGGGTCACCCACCGGGTTCAAACCGCGAGCGTCGGCAAAAGCCGCCACGTCGGCGCGCTCGACGGGAGCATGCGCCACCCACAAGGTCGTCTCGGTCATGGCGCCTCCGGAAGGTCGGCTTCAGGGGAGAGGAACCGCTCGAGGTCATCTGCGAGCGGGGTTCCCTCCGCCTTGTCCCAAAGCTTGAAGAGCAGCGCCTCGTGGCGATAACGAGACGCGAGGTTGGCGAGGGTCGCGAGCGCGTCTTCGTCGTCGCCCACCTCGTCGATGATGCGCGCGAGCGTCGCCGCGGTGCCCGTCTCTGCGGGCGCCATGCCACATCGCGCGGCGGCACGGTCGAGGGGAGCCTCCCCTTTGGCTTCGAGCTCGGCGAGAAGCCGATCGTCGATGACGCCGCCTCGCAGCAGGGAAGCGGCGAGGTCGACCGGGATATCTTCGGGCCAGCGCGTCCCAAGCAGGTCGTTGAGCCCCGCGATGACGCGGGCATCGCCGGCCGGGCGGTAGCGCATGTCGAAGACCCACATCCCCATGGGATGCTGTTCGATGCGAAGGATGCCGCCGGACCAGAGCGTTCGATATCCCCGGGCGACGAAGCGATCCGGGTCGTCGGCCGCGGCCTCGCGAAGGAGACGCGTTTGGTCGAGCATGCCCAGCGGGCCCTCCACGCCCCGCCACGGGTCGTCGTCGAATGCGCTACCCCAGCTCGTATCGTCGACCCAGAGCTCCAGGCCACGAATGGCGTCGTCGAGCTGCGACAGCGCCTCGACGTCGAGCGGCTTCACCACGCGCAGCGCGCCGGTCAGCTCGACGGCGGCTGGGCGCTCGGGGTCGAGGTATGGGGCGAGTGCCTCGAGCAACGCCGTTCGGTTGTTGTCGGCGACGACCCACAAGAGCGAGGGCATCGCGTGGGAGAGGCTGACGAAGACCTCGCCCGGCACCGACGGGTCGACCACCAGCGTGAGGCGGTTTTCCGTCTGGTCGAGCCGGCGATGACGCACCGGCCCCACCGCCACGGGGCGACACCGCTCGAGCCGTTGACGGCATCGTTGGTGGAAGGCCTCATCGAAGGGTACTTGATTCCAGACCGCGAGCCAGTCTTGCCGAACGGCCGCCCCCTCCTCCTCGGAGAGCCACTGCAGTTCGAGCATTCGGGTCAGCTCGTCGTCGCTCTGGAGCGCGGACGTCAGGTCACTCACCCGGGAGGTCGTACACTAGCTCTCGTCTGACGACGACCGACGACGCAGGGCCTCCGGGGTATCGTAGTCGCGCAGCACCCCCGGATCGCGCATCTCCACGAACTGCGTCTGCTCGGCCCGAGCCTCGACGAGGCTCCGAGCGCCACGATCCCCCCGCAGCTTCTTCATCGCCGAGAAGTGGGCCGAGCCCCACACCACGGGATTGCCCCGTGACCCTTCGAAGGTGGGTACCACCACCGAATGGCCGCGCTCGGGCGCGAACGCCTCGATGAGGCGGTCGACATGCTCGTGGGTGACGTCGGGCATGTCCCCGAGGCCAATCACCACCCCCGCCGCCTTACCGGCGGCGCCCACGGCCGCGCGGACCGAGGTGCTCATGCCGTCGGCGTAATCGGGGTTGTGCACGAAACGAACGTCGTAACCACGAAGCGCATCCCGAACCGCCGCGGCCTGGTGACCGGTCACGACCACCGTCTCATCGGCTCGACTGCCGAGCATGGCCTCCACCGCACGAACGACCATGGCCGTGCCTTCCACCTCGGCGAGCATCTTGTTGAGGGCGCCCATGCGCGCACTGCGCCCGGCCGCGAGCACCGTCGCCACGATCCCGCTCTGGTGCGCACCTCGCGGCAATGGGCGGGTCCCCACCTCCTCGAGCAGGCCGCCCGTGCCCATGGCCATGACCTCGTCGCGCCCCACGTAGAGGCCCGCACAGAGTCGCTGCAATACCCAGTCGAAGCCACTCACCTGGGTCGAACGCGCGCAGCCGGGAACCCCCACCACGGGCACCTCGCCCAGTCGTCCGAGCAGCAGCAGGTTTCCGGGATCGACGGGCATGCCGAGGTGCGAGACCTCGCCACCGGCGCATTCGAGCCCTCGAGGTACCACGTCGCGTCGATCCACGATGGCCGATGCACCGAGCACCATCAGAGGTGACAGGCCTTCATCGCGCATCGATTGCAATGCCGACGCCACGGCTTCGGCCGAGTGTGCGCATCGTTCCTCGCGCACGAGCTTGCTGCCGAGAAAGGCGAGCCGAGCACGCTGACTCGCGGCCGCGCGATCGAGCTGACCATCCGACACTCCGGGCAAACGCGTGAGCACGAGACCGGCTCGGCGCGGAGAGAAGGGGGCGACCTCCAGCAAGGGGCCGCCGCTCGCACATTGCGCTTCGCAGCCCGCGACCACCGAAGCGGCGACGGCGAAGGGAATGGTCTTCACGGTCGCGACCATGTCGCCCTCGTCGACCACCGCGAAAGGAGCCACGGTGGCGACCGTGACCGACTCGTGTACCCGATTGATCGCGTCGACGCGCGCGCGGTCCACGCGCAGCAGGCCCCGCTGCTCGGCGTAGAGGTTGGTTCGCCCCGTCTTGCCCTCGCCCACGGTGACCCCCGACCCGCAAGCGGCGAGCGCGACCCTCGTCGAGGCCTCGTCTTCGGGCACGTCGCCCGGCTCGAGCTGCGCCACCACCACCTCGGTGATGCCCGCCGCCCGCAGGCGCGCGATCTCGTCCGCGCCGAGCTGGCGGCCCTTCTTGATGGCGCCGCCCTCGAAGCGCTGGGTGTGGGCGAGGATGGCCCCTTCCGCGTCGGTGATGGCGAGGGGGCCGAACTTCAACCGTCCCCCCGAGGCGCGCGGAGCACCTGCGTGATCTGGGCCATGACGCTGATGGCGATCTCGGCCGGTGAGCGCCCGCCGAGCGGGAGCCCCACCGGACCGTGGATCCGCGCGATGGCCGCATCGTCGAACCCCTCGTCGCGCAGGCGTGCACACCGCTTGCCGTGCGTCTTTCGACTGCCCAGCGCCCCCACGTAGAAGGCACCGCTGCGCAAGGCCGCGACCAAGCCAGGGTCGTCGATCTTGGGGTCGTGGGTGAGGGTCACGATGGCCGTGCGCGCATCGGGCGCGAGCCGCTCGATGACCTCGTCGGGCCATTCGGCCTCGAGGGTGACCCCCTCGCCGAAGCGCGCTGCACTTGCGAAGGCGGGGCGTGGATCGATGACGGTCACGTCGTAGTCGGCGGCGCGCGCCATGGGTACGAGCTTCTGCGCCACGTGTACCGCGCCTACCACCAGGAGCCGTAGCGGCGGCGGGTAGGGTTGAACGAAGCGGTCGCCGTCGCGCCGAGCACGGTCGGTACGAAGGGCTTCGGCGACGGCCTCCGCGAGCTCGGGTGCCAGCCCATCGAGCGCATCGCCGTAGACCAGCTGCTCGCGCCCGCCCCCCAAGTCGGCCACCAAAGCGACCGGTCGCTTGGCCCGCCGGGCCGCCTGCAGGGCCTGGAGCGTGGCGCGCTTCACGGGGTGACCGCCTCGACGAAGATCTGCACCTCACCGCCGCAAGCGAGCCCGACATCCCAGGCCTCCTCGTTGCTGACGGCGAAGGTCAACACCCGGGGGTCGCCCCCCTGCATCACCTCCAGGGCTTGCTCGACCACACGCCCTTCGACACACCCACCCGACACTGAGCCCGCGAAGAGCCCGTCGTCACGAACGGCGAGCTGACTCCCAGGCTGCCGGGGGGAGCTTCCCCAGGTCTGCACCACGGTGGCGAGGGCCACGCGATGCCCGTCGTCGAGCCATCGGCTCGCCTCCTCGAGCACATCCCGCATCGCCTCGCGCTCCGTCATGGTCCCTGAGTTTGGGCCGAAGAAGCGCCGAATGCCAGAGGCCGCCGTGGCCCCTCCGCGATCCGATGTTAGGAATAGGCCGTGGCCCTCGACGTCCATGCGCTTCGCGCCGAGTTCCCCTCGCTGGCGCGGGAGGAGCTCGCCTACCTCGACAACGCGTCCACGACGCACAAACCTCGGGCGGTGCTCGACGCCGTGCGAGACGCCTACGAGCACCGATGCGCCAACGTACACCGCGGGGTTCACACGCTGAGCCAGGCGGCCACCGAAGCCTATGAAGGAGCCCGCGATCGGGTCCAGCGCTTCATCGGGGCTGAGCGCCGGGAGGAGGTCATCCTCACCAGCGGCACCACCGCCGCCCTCAACCTCGTGGCCCAGAGCTACGGGCGCATGCGCTTGTCGCCGGGCGATCGCGTGCTGGTGAGCGAGATGGAGCACCACAGCAACCTCGTGCCCTGGCAGCTCGTGGCCCAGGCCACTGGGGCGCGCGTCGACAAGCTCCCCGTCACCGACGAGGGGGAGCTCGACATGGACGCCCTCGACCGCGCCCTCGAAAGCGGGCCCGCCATCGTGGCCGTGACCCACGTCTCCAACAGTCTCGGCACCATCAACGACGTGGCCGAGGTCGCCCGACGCGCCCACGCGGCCAATGCGGTGGTGGTCGTCGACGGCGCCCAGGCCGTAGCCCACCGCCCCGTCGACGTGCAGGCCCTCGGCTGCGACTTCTACGCCTTCAGTGCCCACAAGATGTACGGGCCCACCGGCGTGGGCGTGCTGTACGGCCGAATGGACCTGCTCGAGGCCATGCCGCCCTGGCAGGGCGGAGGCGACATGATCTTGAGCGTGAGCTTCGACGGCACCACCTTCAATGCGCTGCCCTACAAGTTCGAGGCCGGCACGCCCAACATCGCGGGGGTCATCGGACTGGGCGCGGCGGTCGATTGGCTGGACCGCGTAGGTCTCGAAGCCGCCGCCACCCACGAGGCGGCGCTCGCCCGAGCCGCCGAGGAGGCACTGTCGACGCTGCCAGGCCTCCGCATCGTCGGCACGGCACGCGACAAGGCGCCGGTCGTCTCTTTCGTTCTCGACGACATCCACCCCCACGACGTGGGCACCTTGCTCGATGGCAGGGGCGTAGCCGTGCGCACCGGTCACCATTGCACGCAGCCCGTGATGGATCGTTTCGACATCGCGGCCACGACGCGCGTGTCGTTCGCAGTCTACAACACCGCACACGAGGTCGAACGCCTCGTCGACGGGGTGAAGCACGTGCAGGAGACCTTCGCATGAGCGACCCCACCGAGCTCTACAAGCAGGCCATCGTCGAGCACAGCAAGCACCCGCGCAACAAGGGGCCGCTTCCGGAGGCGACGGCGGAGGCGACCACCATCAACCCGCTCTGTGGCGACAAGGTCACCGTGCGTGCGGTGGTAGAAGACGGTCAGCTCGTCACCCTTCGGTTCGAGGGGCGCGGCTGCGCCATCGCCATGGCCTCGGCCTCGATGATGACCGAGCTCCTCGAAGGCGAGAGCATCGAGCACGCACTCACCTCGGCGGATAGGCTCGAGGCGGTGGTCGCCGGCGAACAGGATGGGCCCGACGACCCGGACCACCCCATCGCGCGACTCCGCGGCGTGCGCGCCTTCCCGGCCCGACGTCGCTGCGCGACGCTCGCGTGGGAGACCCTACGGCAGGCCGTCAGCCCGTCGGACTGAGGTCGTCGCCGGCCTCGAGCTTGGCCACCACATCCGGAACGATGGTCATCGCGTCGCCGCTGCCCCCGTGGCGGTGCTTGATGAGCTCGGCCACGGCCGACACTGCGATCTCCCCCGGGGTACGCCCGCCGAGGTCGAGCCCGATGGGGGCGTGAACCCGCGACCAGTCCAGCGTCTCGCCCCGCTCCTCCGCGCGCCGTCGGATCCGGCGCAGCACCTGATGCACCTTGCGCTGCGACCCGATCATGCCGAGGTAGGCGTGGGGCCGCACCATCAGCCCCGCGAGGGCATCGGCATCGCGGCGATGGTCGCGGGTGATGATGAGCAAGTAGTCGCGCTCGTTGATGTCGGGCAAGGCGGCGTCGAGCTCGTCGACGTCGTGATTGTCGGTGGTGACGCCGGCAAAAGCGGGATGCTCGAGAAGCTCCTCGCGATCGTCGAAGACGTGCACGGCGAAGCCCGCCGAAGATGCGATGGGCGCGAGCGCCTGGGACACGTGACCCGCGCCGAAGACGAAGAGTCGGACCTGGGGCTGTAGATACTCCACGAAGACCTCCATGCTCCCGCCGCAACACATGCCGAGGTCGCGAACGAGGTTGGCTTTGATGCGGCGGCTGCGTCCGTCGCGAAGGCAGCTGCGGCAAGCTTCGAGCACCTGCTTCTCGATGGCGCCACCGCCGACGGTGCCCACGAAACCACCATCGTCCCGCAAGAGGAGCTTGGCCCCGACGATCTGCGGAGCCGAGCCGCCGCGACCGATCACCGTCGCGAGGGCGGCGGCGCGACCACGGCGGCCAGACACCACGGCGACCACCTCCTCGGCGAGGGCCACCACGCTGGCGCTGCCCTCGAGGGCGAGCCCTCGGTCCGCTTCGTCGCGCGACATCGCCCCATCATAGAGCCCGCCTGCGTCGCCGCAATACCACATCCGCATACAATGTGGTTGACAACCGTTCAGGTGCTGGCCACATTGGTGGGTACGTGGGCGCCGTCACCCTAGAGCGAGAAGTCACCTTCGCGGGCATCAAGGTCAGCCTCTGGTCGACCGGAGGCGTCTACCGCGGGCACCACGTCGTCTCGCTCTACCGACGGGATGGCACCCTGCTCCGACGGTATGGACGCATGAACCGCGAGGATGCGAGCCGCACCTTCGAGGCGGTCGTGCAGGCGCTCCGAGCCGTGGCCGAAGAGCAGCTCGCCGACATCGAGCGCCTACGCGCTCGTCTCCCCCGCCCCGCCTGACTTGTCCCAGTTGCGGTTGCGGATGAGACCTTCCTGAACCGTGCTCGCGACGAGGTGGCCGTCGCGGTCGTAGTAGCGACCCGTGGCGAGCCCTCGAGCCCCGGTCGCGCTCGGACTCTCCAGCACGTAGAGCAGCCACTCGTCGAAGCGGAACGGCCGGTGGAAGTACATGGCGTGGTCGAGGCTCGCGACCTGCATCCCCGGGGTAAGCCACGACACGCCGTGGGGCTGAAGTGCGGCCCCGAGGAGGTTGAAGTCGGAGGCGTAAGCCAAGAGGTACTGGTGCAGACTCGGGCGGTCGGGCAGCTCCGCGACCGCCCGAACCCAGATCCGCCGCGTCGGCGCCATCGGCTTGGGCTCGAAGGGGTTGTAGACGTCGACAGAGCGGCTCTCGATGGGGCGCGGCGCGAAGACCCGATCGTGAAACGCCTTGGGGATCTTGTCGGCGTACTTCTTCGCCCGCTCTTGATCGCTGGGCAGGCCCTCCGGCGGAGGCGCATCGGGCATGTCGGCCTGATGGTCGTAGCCCGGCTCGGCGATCTGAAAGCTCGCCGCCATGCTGAAGATGGGACGGCCGTTCTGAATCGCCTTCACGCGGCGCGTGGTGAAGCTCTTGCCGTCGCGAATCGACTCGACGTCGTAGATGATGGGCTTGCTCGCGTCACCGACGCGCAGGAAGTAGCCGTGAAACGAGTGGCAGCTCCGCCCCTCGGGCACCGTCTGCTCGGCCGCGCTGAGGGCCTGGCCGAGCGCCTGGCCCCCGAACACGTTGCCCCAGCCGAGGTCCTGGCTCTGGCCGCGAAAGAGGTTCTCCTCCAGCCGCTCGAGGACCAGCAGGCTCACGAGCTCGGACAGGACGTCGCTCATTCCGCGGCGGCCTCCTCCTTCTTCTCCGGCGAGCCGGTGGCGAAGCCGAAGGTGAGGAGGAGGTTGTTGCGGATCTGAACCTGGTCGACGAGCTGCGGCTCGTAGATGGCGCCGAACTCGTAGTCGAGCGAGGCCCACTCGACGAGCTTCACCGACAGTGACGCGCGGGCGTTGAAGTTGGTGAGCTCGAAGGCACTCTTGTCCGAGTCAGCGGCCTGGTTGTTGTAGAAGGGCGTCATCGCCTCGGCCGCGAGCTTGTAGACGAGCCTCTTTTCCTGAAAGCTGCCCCAAAGCTCGACCGCCGCCTCTGCACCCACCTGAAGCACATCGTCCAGCTCCTTGACCTCGAGCACGTCGGCCGACTCCTCATCGTCGTTGATGGCGAGCTGACCATTGGCGAGGGTCTGGCGCGCTCCCCCACCGAGGCGGGTCTCGATGTTGAGGAACTCCCGTTTGTAGGGCTGGGCAAAGAGACCGAGCGACTCGCGAAACCGCGACGGAAGGAAAGGGTCGGTGAGGTTCAGGGTGGTGATGCCACGCAGCGCGCGCGTCGTCCCGTCGAGCTGCTCGATGTCGTAGTTCGTAGGCTCGGCCCGAACGTCGGCGCCGCGGAACATGGTGGTGTTGTAGGCAAACCGGCCGAAGGCGCCGAACCAATCGTTGATGTGGTAGAGATAGATGCTCTCGAGGTCGAGCACGTCCTGCGACTTGACGAAGCGATCGACCGCCGGCGTGCGCGTCATGCCCGCTTGGACCCCGAGGCTGTTTCGCCACTCGTGGTCGCCGGTGCGCCAGTCGATGCCCGTGTCGAGCTTGAACCCGAAGCCAACCGCGGTGCCGTCCTGCTGACCGACGACGCTCTTGTTGTCCTGGAGGGTGAAGGTGGCTCCGCTGATCAGCCGCCAGTCGAGGCTGTCTTCTTTTTCCTCCTTCAGGGTCTCCGAGTCGATGATGAACTCGGTGTCGTCAGCATCCTGGGCGGAGGCGACGGAGGGCAGAAGGAGCGAAAGAAGGACGAGCGAAAGGGTAGGATTTCTCATTGGCTGTCACCTGCAGCGCGCGAGTCGACGGGCGTCGTCATCGGACAGGCCCGGTCACGGTGCGCGTCGGGGGTATACATGAAGGAAAAGACCATCCGGACGTCGGGGGTACCGAAGCCCTGGGTTAGACCTGGGCCGCCGGCGGCGCCGAGCACGTAGTTTTCGGCGAAGCGGTACTTAGCGCCCAATAGCAGCTCTGCAAAGGTGTTCCGAGACGATGTCTCGCTCGGCGTCACGCTGATCTTGGTCTCGGGCCCGATCTGAACCTGCTTGCGCTCGCCGAGAAGTGCGCCTGCCGCCATCCCGAAACCAACGGAAGGTCCGAGCGCGGTCCCGGCGAGGCGGTCCTTCTCCCGAAGGTGGGGGCCGACGGTGAGGTTCCAGTAGAAGCGAGACAACTCGCCCCCCAACAAGGCCTCGACGCCCCCATGGACTGAGCCTTCGCCCACGAAGGAGTCACGCTCGCCAGTGGGTGCGTAGATGTAGCTGGCCACACCGAACTGAAAGGGGCCGTGGAGCTCACCGTAGATGGCCCCTTTGGCGTTGATGCGGATGTCACCGAATGCGGGCCCCTCGGGCGCTTCGTAGAGATCACCGTCGACGAAGTAGCTCGTGCCTGCCTGGTAGAGCGCGGTGGGGGCGATGAACCCCACCGTCACACGATCCCAGAAGGTGATGCTGGCCGCGATGTGGAGGAAAGCCTGGTCGGAGACGATGCTGCGGCGGTCCTCGGTGCCGAGCTCGCTGTTCAGCGTGACCGGGTTGTACGCGTAGTCGAAGAGCAGCCCGCCGTGGATCTGAAAGTCCTCGTCACGGGCCCCTGACGTGATGGGCGACTGGATCCCAAAGAGGCTGTCGCCCGCCGGGGCCGGATCGAACCGGTGGGTGCGATAGCTCTGCGCCGCCGCCGGGGCGGCACAAAGCGTGACGAGAGCGCCCACCGATAGGGCTAGGATGGGAAGGGTCCGCATGCTTCCTCCGCGGCCCACCTTGTACACCCGCTGGCCGAGCCGCCCAAACGGCTCGTGCTGCAAATCGAGGCTCAGTCGCCGCGGAAGGGCGGGTCACCAGGGGACCGGTAGCGGTCGAGCGGGCTGCGTTGAGCGTCGCTGCCAAAGTACCAGCCGCTTCCCCCGGGCTCTCCGAAGAGCAGGTGCAGGCTCGCCCGCGTCCCCTCCTCGGGAGGCTTCATGCCCATCGAGGCCGGGTCGACCCCGCTTCTCTCAGCCCGCGGAACGGTGAGGTCGGTGGCGATATACCCCGGAGTACAGGCGTTGATGGTCAGCTCGGGGTGCTTGCGGGCCAGCGCGACCGTGTAGGCGTTGAGGCAAGCCTTGGACAGACCGTAGAGGTTGCCACTTCCCATGCCCGCGCCCGCGAAGTCACCCTTCACGGCGTGCGCGTCGGCGATGAAGGCCTCTACCCGCTCCCACGTCATGTCGGGATCGGTGAGCTGCGCCTGCCGGTCGTCGCTGCATGACGCGACGAACATGGGGCCCGAGGCGGAGCTGACGTTGACCACGCGGTCGGTCAGCATGGGCAGGAAGGCATCGCAGACCCGCTTGGGTCCGTAGGTGTTCACTCCGAGGATCGTCTGGAGGTCCTCGCCGCCGAGGCCGATGCCCGCGTTGTTGACCACGCCGTAGAGCTGTCCGTGACGCGACTTCACGGCCTCGGCCGCCCCTCTCACCGAACCCTCGTCCGAGACGTCGATGGGCACCACCTCGATGCGCTCGGCCCAGGTGGCATCTCTGGCGACCAAGGCCTCCCGCGCCGCCTGCCCGCGGCCTTCGTCGCGCGACCCGAGCAGCACGAGGGCGTCGTCGCGCGCTTCGAGCACGGCCGCGACGGTCGCGCGGCCGATCCCTTTGTTGGCGCCCGTGATCAGGACCTTGGTCGTCATGGGGTGAGCTGTATCAGGAACGCGTCCTGGTTGCCCACCGACTGGAGCTGCAGCCCTCCCAAGGTCATGTCCATTTCGATGATGCCTCCGATCGCAATGCGGTCGAGCGCATCGACCGCGACGCCTCTAGGCAGCTGATTCAGCAGCCCTCCCGCGCGCCTGACCCACCGCACGCTGAGATCACTCGCATCGAGCTTGATGACGATGCCATCGTCGTCACCGCCCTCGGGGAGGGGGCCACCGATGTCGAGTGGCCCGTCGGACGAGCCGACGATGACGACGTGGTCGGACCCCACGGCGATGTCATCGAAGTAATCGTCGCCGGTTCCTCCGAATCCTGCGCCGCCCATGATGCCCCCAGACGACGACAGACGAACCACGAAACCGTCACGCTCGCCCTGATTGACGATGTTGTCTGCGCCCACCGTGAAGTCGCCGTACCCGTGGCCCGAAGCCACGATCTCGCCGTTTGGCAACTCCGCGATGTCGTACACCGTCTCGCTGTCGACGCCGCCGAAAGAGGTCGCCCAGGTGGCGCTGAGGCTCGCGGTCACCCTGGCCACCCAGCCGTCAGTCGCACCGTTCGAGGTGAGTCCGGTTCCACCGAGCACGTTGAAGCCGGTCCCGAAGCCGCCCCCGATGAGCAGGCTGCCACTCGCGGTGCGCCCCATCGCCGTCACGCTTCCGCCCACCACCGCACTGGTCTCTTGGGAGCCGCCATTGCTCGGGTATCGCCGCAGCGTGTACTCGAACCCGGTGATGCCGTTCCCATAGCGTGTGGTGGCATAGAAGTTTGCCCCCGCATGTACGAGACCTTGGAGGTAGTTGCGGTTGAGGTTGCCGGTGGTGGAGTTGTCCGGCATGCCGGTCGCCCAGGTACCGGTGCCATCGGTGGTATTGAGAGCGGCGACGTACCAGGACGTGCGGGTGCTGTTGGCGAGGCTGGTGTTGGTGAAGGTGGGCGCGCCGCGATAGTCACCGCCGATGAAGACGCGTGGCCCAACGCTCATGTAGTTCACCGTTTGCAGCTCGGCGTCGCCGTACTTCACAGCCCAATCGAGCGCGCCCGTCGCGGCGAACTTGGCGACGAATATGTCGGTGTAGGTACTCCCCACCGCGTTGAGGGTGGTGTTCTCGATGGTGATCGAACCCATGAACGAGCCGGCGACGTAGATGTTGTTGCTCGTATCGACCGCTACCGCCGAGATCGACTGATTGGGCGCATTGCCGAGCACGAATCCCCAGAGCGCATTGGCGACCTGGCACGCACCCGCACCATCGCAGCTCGCGACGCCGCATTCGTTTTCCGGATCCTCGCCGTCGGCGTGCGGGGTGCAGGTTCCCTCGGTCCCAGACAGGTTGCAGCTCTCGCATGTCCCCTCGCATGCGGCATCACAGCAGACGTCGTCGGCGCAGACTCCGCTCTGGCACGCGCTACCATCGGTGCACGCGGTGCCGTTGGGCGCGCCCATGCCGCCCATGCCCGAGGTGGTAGCGCCACCGTCCCCCGAGGAGGACGAGCTCGTGGCGCCGCCGCTTCCGCCTGTGCCACTCGTCCCGGAAGGGCAGGTCAGCGTCTTCTTGCAGTCGTCATCACCACAGCCGCCCGCGACGAAGACCATCGCTGCTGCCGCTCCCCCGAGGCCCCACAGGACCTTTCGCGCCAAAGCCATGCTGCCATGTTACCCGGGTACGCCGCGAGATCGAGCCGTAGCGACGCGGTCCCCTCGTGAGGGAGGGTGCCAGGCCCCCAAATGGCAAGAGCCCGGCGTCCCCTGTTGGGGACTCCGGGCCCTGACCACTCATGGGTCGAGCGTCAGCTGACGCGCTCGAAGAGACCCGCCGCGCCCTGACCACCGCCGATGCACATGGTCACGATGGCGTAGCGACCCCCGCGACGCTTGAGCTCGTAGAGCGCGGTCGCGGTGAGCTTGGCCCCGGTGCAGCCCAAGGGGTGACCGAGGGTGTTCTTCACGTAGACCGACTGGCTCGCGAAGGCCTCGTTGAGCTCGATGACGTCGATGTCGCTGATCTTGAGCCCAGCCTTGTCGAGCAGCTTGCGCACGGCCGGCACGGGACCGATGCCCATGATGGCCGGGTCGACACCCACCGTGGCGTAACCACGGAAGTAAGCCAGGGGCTCGACCCCGAGCTCGTCGGCCTTGGCCTTGCTCATCACCAGCGACGCCGCCGCACCGTCACTGAGCGGCGAAGCATTGCCCGCGGTGACACTCCCCTTCATCGAGAAGACGGGGCGCAGCTGGCCCAGCCCCTCGAGGGTGGTCTCAGGACGGGGCATCTCGTCGGTGTCGAAGGTGAAGTACTTCCGCTCGCCGTTCTCGTAACGAATACCTTCGACGGGGACGATCTCGTCCTTGAAGACACCCTTCTCGAGCGCGACCTTGGCCTTCATCTGCGAGTCGTAGGCGAACTTGTCCTGAACCTCGCGCGAGATCTCGAACTGGTTCGCCACGTTCTCGGCCGTGATGCCCATTGGCGTATGCGCGGTGGGCATCTTCTCCATGAGCTCGGGCGAGGCGCTGAGCCGGAAGCCCGTCATGGGCACCGACGTCATCGACTCCACACCGCCGGCCACGAGAATGTCGTGGGACCCGAAGGCGATGGATCCGGCCGCGATGGCAATGGCCTGCAGACCGCTCGAGCAGAAGCGGTTGATGGTCATGCCGCCGGTCTCGACGGGAAGGTTCCCCAAGAGGCCCGCGAGCCGAGCCACGTTGAGGCCCTGGTCACCTTCGGGCATGGCGCAGCCGAGGATGAGGTCGTCGACCTGCTCCGGCTTCACGTTGGGCACCCGCTCCATGAGCTTGCGGATGACCTCGCCCGCGAGCTCGTCGGGTCGCTTGTAGACCAGGGAGCCCTTGTGCGCGCGACCCACGGCCGAGCGCACCGCTTCAGCAATCACGATATCCGTCATGATGATGTTCCTTCCAATCAGTTCCGAAGCGGCTTGTTGTTCATGAGCATGTACTGCATGCGTTCCTGGCTCTTCTGCTCACCGCAGAGGCTCACGAAAGCCTCGCGCTCGAGGTCGAGCATCTCCTGCTCGGTGACCTCGTGGGTGTGCCCAGAGCGTCCGCCGCAGAGCACCACCGCGAGCTTGCGGGCGATGAGCCCGTCGTGCTCGGAGGCGTAGCCGCCATTGACGAGGGTGTTGACCAGCATCTCCAGGGTGGCGATGCCGCTGTCGCCCGGGAGCTTGTAGGCCTTCTGGTGCGGAGGCTTGTAGCCGGACCGCGCCATGCCGATGACCCGTTGCTTGGCTTCGTAGAGGTGGCGCTCCCGATCGAAGGTGACCCCGTCGGTGGCGCGGAAGTAGCCCATGCCAATGGCCTCGTGGGCGCTGGTGGCCACGGTGGCCATGGCGATGTTCTTGAACACCTGCGTCACGAGGGCGTAGCCGTCGACATCCATGCCGTCGGGCTGGTCCTCGAAAGCACGCCAGACCGAGTTCATGGTGCCCGCGGCGCCGGGAATGATGCCGACACCAGGCTCCACGAAGCCCGCGTAGGTCTCGAGCGCCGCCTGCACGCTGTTCGACGCCATGCTGATCTCGAGGCCGCCGCCGAGGGTCATGTTGAAGGGCGCCGCGACCACGGGCACGTGGCTGTAACGCATCTTCTGCATGGTGTCCTGGAGGCCCTTGACCATGCCTTCGATCTTGTCCCACTGCTTCTGAGCCGCCGCCCCTGCCACGAGGAAGAGGTTGGCGCCCACGCAGAAGAACTGACCCTGGTTGAAGATGAGCACGCCCTCGAAATCGGTCTCGGCCTTTTCGATGGCGTCGTTGAGCATCTGCCCCACGTCGGCGTCGATGGAGTTGGCCTTCGACTTGAAGGTCACGCCGAGCACGCCATCACCGAGATCCCAGGCTTCGGCGCTCTGGTTCTGGAGCACGGGCGCGTTGCCCTTGCGAAGCACCGTGAGGGTCACGTTGCGGGGGTCGGGGCTCTGGCCGACGTATTCGCCGCTCGCGAGGTTGTAGACCTTGCCCTCGTGGTAGAAGCCCTTGGCCGCCTCGTTCTCGCGCATTTTCTTGATGGAGTCGGGCAGGTCGATGCCGTCCTTCACCATGCGGTCGTAGGTCTCGGCAAAGCCGAGCGCGTCCCAGGTCTGGAACGGGCCGCGCTCCCAGTTGAAGCCCCAGCGCATGGCGTCGTCGATGGCGGCGACGTCGTCGCTGATCTCACCCACGCGGCGCGCCGCGTAGGCGAGCGAGCGGCTGAGCGACTTCCAGGCGAAGTCGCCGACGACGCCCTCGGTGGCCACGAGCTTTCGCAGACGAGCATCGACGTCTTCGACCTCGGCGAGCTTCTTGGTGGCCTTCTTGATGTCCCCATCTCCCCCACGCGCGCGGTATTCGCCCGTCTTGGGGTCGAGGGTCTCGATGCCGGCCTTGGTCTTCTTGTAGAAGCCGGCCTTGGTCTTGCTGCCGAGCTGGCCGTTCTCGACCATCTTGCGGATGTAGGCGGGAACCTCGAACAGGTCGCGGTCCTCGTCCTCGGTCAGCACCTGGTGGCAGTTGTCGATGACGTGCACCAGCGTATCGAGGCCCACCACGTCACCGGTGCGGAAGGTCGCACTCTTGGGGTGACCCATCGGGACGCCCGTGATCGCGTCGACGTCCTCGGGGGTGAGGTCCATCTCGAGCATCTGGTGGATGACCGCCATGATCGAGTGGGTGCCGATGCGGTTGGCGATGAAGTTGGGGGTGTCCTTCGCGTGAACGAGGCCCTTGCCCAGAAGCTCACGACCCCAGCGCTCGACGCGAGCCATGGCCGCATCGCTGGTCTCCGGCCCGCGCACGAGCTCGAGCAGCTTCATGTAGCGGGCGGGGTTGAAGAAGTGGGTGATGAGGAACTTCTGCTTGAAGGCGTCGCTGCGGCCCTCGACCATGTCGACGATGCGCAGACCCGAGGTGTTGGAGGCGACGATGGTCTCCTTGCCTTCGAGGATCTTCTCGAGCTTGGTGAAGAGCGACTGCTTGATGTCGAGCCGTTCGATGATCGCCTCGACGATGAGGTCGCACTCGGCGACGCGCTCGAGGTCGTCGTCGAAGTTACCGACCTCGATGAGCTGCGCGTGACGCTTGTGCGAAAGCGGCGCCGGCTTGTGCTTGAGCATCTTCTTGAGCGCGCCGGCGGCAAAGCCGTTGCGCGCCGAGCGACTCTTCTTCTCCTCGTCGGAGAGCTTGGGCGGGACGATGTCGAGCAGCAGCACCGGCAGGCCTGCGTTGGCGCAGTGGGCGGCGATGCCGCTGCCCATGACACCAGCTCCGAGCACGGCAACGCGCCGGATGGGCTTGGTTGTAGCCATTGGATTCCTCACGGTTTTTCGGGTTCCGTGGCGCCCTGGAGACGGCCCTTCGGGGGTCCGTGCCGGCGCGACGTAACAATGTTTCGCTGGTCTACATAGCATCTTTCACGACCCGCGCGCCTCAAGTGATCTGGCCCTCCAGTCGTTCCCTCTGACGAACGGAACGCGCACATGGCCGACACCACCGAGGGCTTTCGCCCCCAAACGCGCAAGAAGCCTTGGACCACCCGAGGCGTCCTCCTGCTCTGGCTGCTGGCCACGAGCGTGGGCGCGACCTACCTCGTGTCGGGTCACTGGGTCCCGCTTCCGATCTCCGAGCAGCCCTACGAGGACGTGGGTCGCGCGATCGCCGCGACCCGCACCAAGCCGGGCACCTGGCTCACGCTGCACGTGCTCTACGACGACTGCGGGTGTTCACAGGGGGTCTTCGACAAGCTGCTCGACGGCCACCCGGACCCGAACGCCACCGAACGCATCGTGCTCGTGGGGGGCGACGACGAGACGGCGCAGCAGGCGCGCGCCAAAGGCTACGAGGTGGAGATCCTCGAGCCGGAGGAGCTGCCCCAACGCTACCTCGTGCAGGCTGCCCCCATCTACGCGGTGCTCTCGCCTGACGACGAGCTCGCCTACATCGGCGGCTACACGAGCCGCAAGCGCGGTCCCGAGCCCAAGCACCGTCAGATCTTGGCGGCGCTCCAGGCCGGAGACCACGTCGACCCCCTTCCCCCCTTGGGCTGCGCCGTGAGCGAGAGCCTGAGGGATGCCGTGGACCCCCTCAACCTCCGATAGCCCCCCTACGTTCCCATGTTCAAGAAACTCATCGACTACCTGGTCTTGCCCGAGACCATCAGCGACTTCGAGCGCGGCTACCTCGCCCGCGTGAACCAGATCGGCTTCTACTTCTTCCTGATCCACCCGCCGATCTTCATGGCCGTCGCAGCCCTGGCCGGTACGGGCGTGTTCAGCGCGTTGTGGATGTCGTTGGTCGTCCTCGTCGGCCCCTTCGTGGCCATGAAGCGACTCGAGAACCCGCGCCACGTGTCGATGGTGCACGGCGTCACGGCCATGCTCATGGGCGCGATCCTCGTGCACTTCGGGCAGGGCCAGGTGCAGATCGAGATGCACTTCTACTTCTTCGTGCTGCTCGCGCTGCTCGCGGTCACGGCCAACCCCATGGTGGTCGTGGCAGCCGCGGTCACGGCGGCCGTGCACCACACCCTGTTCTACTTCCTGCTACCGCAGAGCGTATTCAACTACGACGCGCAGATCTGGGTGGTAGGCATTCACGCCCTGTTCGTGGTCGTGGAGTCGGTCGCCGCTTGTTACGTGGCCCGCAGCTTCTTCGACAACGTCATCGGGCTCGAGAAGAAGGTGGCCGCGCGCACCGCAGACATGCGGCTGCTCCTCGACAACGTCGAGCAGGGCTTCCTCACCATCGACAAGGAAGGGGTCATGGCCGACGAGCGCTCCGCGATCGTGGAGAAGTGGTTCGGCGTCGTGCAGGGCGGAGACCGCTGGACCGACTACATCGGTCGCGTCTCCGAGGAGACGGCCACGTGGTTCGAGCTCGCCTGGGAGAGCCTTCAGGACGGCTTCATGCCGGTCGAGGTGTCCCTCGACCAGCTGCCGAAGAAGCTCGAGCACGACGAGCGTCACTACGCCTTCGAGTACAAGCCCCTCTTCGAGGGGGACGGCGAGGAGATCGACAAGCTCCTCATCATGATCCACGACATCACCGCCGACGTGGAGCGCGAGCAGGCGGAAGCCATGCAGCGCGAGATGATGGCCGTGGTCGATCGCATCCTCCGCGACCGAGGCGGCTTCCTCGAGTTCTTCCAGGAGGCGTCCGACATCATCGACCGCGTGGTTGCCGAGCGCGACGACGTCGTGCTCACCAAGCGCCGGGTACACACCCTCAAGGGCAACTGCGCCCTCTTCGGGCTCAAGTCCATCTCCAGCCTCTGCCACGTGCTCGAGCAGCAGATGATCGAGGAGGACCGCAACCTCACCGAGACCGAGCGACGCATGCTTCGTAAGGACTGGTCTGAGCTCTCGTCCCGCCTCGCGCACATCATCGGCGACCGGCCTCCTGCCTTCGAGGTCGACGAGCAGGAGATCGACGAGCTCTTCGGCGCCCTCGTCAAGCGCACCTCGCGCCGCGAGCTGGCCGAGATGATGGTCCGCTGGAAGGGAGAGCCCATGTCCAAGCGGCTGCCCCGGCTCGCGGAACGCGCCCAGAAGCTCGCCCAGCGGCTCGGCAAGGGCGACATCATCGTCGACGTGGAGCCGGGCGACATTCGCCTGCCCCGAGAGCTCTGGGCCCACTTCTGGAGCGCCTTCGTGCACGTCATTCGCAACGCCGTCGACCACGGCATCGAAACGCCCGAAGATCGCCTGGCCGCTGGCAAGTCGGAGGTAGGTACCCTCACCCTCGCCACCTACGTCGAAGAGAACGACTTCGTCATCGAGGTCGCCGACGATGGCCACGGCATCAACTGGGACGCCGTCGCCGACAAGGCGCGCAGCCAGGGCTTGCCCGCCGAATCCCGCGACGACCTCATCGCAGCCCTGCTGTCGGACGGCGTATCGACCGCCGAGCGCGTCACCGACACCTCCGGGCGCGGCGTGGGCATGGCTGCCGTCGCAGCTGCCTGCCAGGAACAGGGCGGCTTCGTCGCGGTGGAGAGCGAGCGCGGCAAGGGTACCAGCTGGCAGTTCCGCTTCCCGCGGGAGATGGCGGAGCTGGCCGCCGATCTGTCGCCGTGGGGCGTGAAGCGCCTCAGTGAGCTCAAGTTTACGCAGCCCCCAACCGTCCAGGCTGTTTGAAGAGGAGTCCTCCGATGAACCCCGTACTACGAGACCTCGTCACCACGTCCGCAAGCAAGCTCTTCGAGCACTACGACCTGGCGGTCGACATCGAAGAGACCTCTCAGCGGCATCTGTTCCACTACGCCGGCGTGCTCGGTTTCACCGGCGAGGGCATCAAAGGCACCATGGTGGTGAGCGCGAGCGGCCCCGCCATCGAGGCCACCTTCCCCGACGGCGGCAGCAAAGAAGACCGCGAGGACTGGGTGGGCGAGCTCTGCAACCAGCTCCTCGGCCGCGTGGCTAACAAGGTCATCAACTTCGGCATGTCGATTCGCATGTCGACGCCGGTCACCTTCAGCGGTCAGGAGCTCAACATGCAGAAGGTCGACGTCGCCGAGCAGGCGGGCTGGGTCCTGCGTGGCCCCGGCGAAGCCGACGTCTACGTCCACCTCGCCGTCGAGGTGGAAGACCACATCACCTGGGAAGCCGCCGCCGACGCGGAGGACGCCCCCGAAGAAGGAGACCTGATGCTCTTCTGAGCCAGGTCCCCGCCCCCAAAGCCCCATTCAGATTCAGGCAAGAAGCCACAGGAGACAGAGTCATGAGCAAGAAGATCCTCGTCGTCGACGATTCGAACACCATTCGCCAGCAGGTCGGCATGTGCCTCTCGGGCGCCGGCTACACGGTCGTAGAGGCCGCAGACGGCGCTGAAGGCCTCAGCGCGATCAAGTCGACGCCCGACATCGCGATGGTCATCTGCGACGTCAACATGCCCAACATGAACGGGATCGAGATGCTCGAGGCGGTGCACGCCGACGGCAGCTTCAGCAAGCTTCCCGTCGTCATGCTCACCACCGAGGGCCAGCCGGCGCTCATCTCGCGCGCCAAGAAGGCGGGGGCCAAGGGCTGGATCGTCAAGCCCTTCAAGCCGGACCTGCTTCTCGCCGCGGCGAAGAAGCTGACTGCACAAGCCGCCTGATTCGAGACCCGGGGGGCCGATGAACGGCCCCCCCGCGGGCCACGCCCGCCCCCATGGAGGAGAGATGTCTGCCATCGAACAACCTGCCGCCACCGACGACCACATCGAGGCCTTCCGCGCCAAGATGGACCAGATCGTTGAATCCGCCCTCGCGGAAAGCGAGCAGGGAACGCTCGGCGCGGGCAAGGCCCTTCAGGCGATCGTCCAGAACGCAAAGGAGTACATCGAGGAGACCGAGGCGACGATGTCGCAGCTCGACGCTTCAGATGGCAACGCTTCGGTGATGGACCTCATCGGCCAACAATCCGAGCTCATCCAGAACTTCGTTCAGGACCTCACGGAGAAGGTTCAGCATCAGGACGACATCGCGACCGCGGCCGAGCGGAGCATGAAGGACATCACCGAGGCGGGTGAGACCATCGACCGCATCACCCGCGAGTCTCGCATGCTGGCCTTGAACGCCCTCATCGAGACCCATCGCCTCGGGCAAGACGGCCGCAGCCTCGCGGTCATCGCCGACCACATGAAGCAGCTCAGCGAGACCGTGGCCGACGCCAACGAGAAGATCGCCGAGCTGAGCAGCCAGCTCCTCAAGGTGCTGCCGCAGATGGCGGCGCAAGCCAAGGACATGCGCACAACCTGCGACGACTTCTCCATGGAAGTCACGGGTCAGATCGACAACATGGCGCGAGGTACCGACGAGCTGCGCGACGTCATCGATGCGGTACGAACGCTCGGCCGTACACGCCTGGATCAGATCGTCCAGACGAGCCACGAGGCGTTGAGTCACCTCGCGTTCCAAGACACGGTGGCCCAGAACCTCAGGCGCATGGTCGCCATGCCGATGGGCGAGCAAGAAGATGCCCCGCAGAGCGATACCTTCGCCACCAGCGGCGACGACGACGGCGACGGCGAAGACGCGGCCGACGCGGGTGAGCTGCTGCTCTTCTAGAACCTGCTGCGCATCAAGGCGCTGAGGCGATGGCGGCGTGGGTGAGGCCCGCGCCGCCGATCGTGATTGGACCCGACCAGGTTCCCGAGGATAGGCGCACATGAACCGCCGCGCCCCCACTGACGTAGACCAGCTCGGCCTCGGCGCCCGGAGCCCCCGGCGCCAAGGCCGGCGGCGACGTTATGGTCGGGTTGGGACTACCCACGGGGCCGACCGCGCCCCAGCTCGCTCCATCGAATCGAAGCGCGTAGGGCTTATCGTCGGTTCCGCGGAAAGCGAGCACGGCCTCTCCCCCCGCGAGCGGAGCGAGCGCCGGGGCGTCGACGGCAAAGACGCCGTCGTCGATCTTGGCCGGGGTGGACCAAGTGCCGCCGTTGCGGGTGGCAAAGTAGATCTTCTGATCGTCGAACTGGCCCGGGTCATCGTTGACCCAGACCGCAAGCAGCTCCGGTCCGGAAGTGAGCGCCACCAGGGCCGGAGTGACGTCGGTCTGCGCGGAAGGGATGGGGTCGGCCGCCGCCCACACCCCGCCGCTTCGGGTCTGCACATAGACGCCTCCGTCGTTGCCGGGAAAGGCGAAGACGAAGTCGGCGCCGAGACGCGCACCGTCGCCAGCGGCCGGTCCGAAGCTCTGGAGCGGGACCGTGGGTCCGATCGGCTCACCGCTGGGCATCCAGCTGGTGACGTAGAGGCCATGGAAGTGCTTGAAGTCGCTGCCCTGATAGGCAAGTGAGCCCCCGGCCAGCACCGGGCGGTCGCGCGTGTTCACCCCCGCGCCGAGGTCGGCCCAGGTCTCGAAGCCCGCTCCCGCGCTCCAAGTGGTGAACCGGAGGGGGTTGGGCGCACCTGCCCCACGCAGCACGAAGAGGCCGCTGTCGACCCCGAGGAAGGCCACCGCAGGACGCCGGTCGCTCGTCTCCCCAAACGTGGTCGTCGTCCAATCGGTCCCATCGAAGCGAGCGCCGATGGCGCCGCTGGGGCCCGCACCGAGCACGAGCGCTGTCGCGGGGCCGCTGGCTCCGCCACCACCGCTCCCCGACGTAGAAGTAGTGCTAGTGGTGGTGCCGCCGGTGCCGCTGCTCGCGGCACCGCCCACGCCGGCGGCGCCGCCGGTGCCACTGGCGGTGCTCGCCCCGAAAGCACTCGTGCTCCACGGCACCTCGCCCCCGGTCCCGCCGCCGTCTTCGCCGGACCCGCAGCCCCCTTGTGCGAGCCCGAGCACAGACATCGAAGCCATCAGCGGCAGAAGCCGGCGATTCGAACCAAGCCGCATGGGTACGATTGTTCATCGCGCGGGCGCCACGTGCAACGGTCCCGGTCGCCCCGCAGCGGCGTGGGATGTAGGCTCGGAGCGCGCCCATGAAGCCCGGCGACCACGTCGCAGACCGATTCGTGATCGAGCGTCTCGCCCGCTCGGGGGGGATGGGCGCGATCTTTCGGGCCCACGACCGGAGCACCCACAGCCCCGTCGCCGTCAAAGCCACCTACGGGGCCCAGCACACCGAAGCGCAGCAGCTGACCCGAGAAGCCGAGCTGCTGCGGAAGATCAGCCACCCCCAGATCGTGGGCTACGTTCACCACGGGCACTGGGAGGACTCGCCCTACCTGGTGCTCGAGTGGCTGGACGGGGAGGACCTCGCCGACCGACTGGCCCGACGCGGCGTCACCCTGGAGCAGTCACTCGCCCTGGCCGAGCGCGTGGCGCGCGCGCTCGCGGCTCTCCACGAACGCGACGTCGTGCACGGCGACCTCAAGCCCGAGAACGTCTTCCTCGTCGACCGGCAGCTCTCCCACGTGAAGCTCATCGACTTCGGCAGCGCGCGCCGAACCGGGGAGCCAGGTCCACCCGACGGGGGCGGCTCGCCGGACTACATGGCCCCCGAACGCGTCGCGGGCCTGGAGGCGAGCACGCCCGAAAGCGACATCTACGCGCTCGGCTGTGTGCTCTTCGAATGCCTCACCGGCCGCCCTCCCTTCATTGGGAGCACCCTCGTCGAGCTCTTTACCGAGGTGGTCAACGGAGAGCCTCCAGCACCCTCCAGCCTACGTGAAGAGGTCCCCCCTGAAGTCGATGCATTGGTGGTGGCGCTGCTCTCGAAGCTACCCGAGGAGCGGCCCCGAACGGCGCGTCATGCGCTGGAGTGGATCGACCTCGTACGCGAAGCGCTCGAGGACGACAGCGACCGGCCCTCGGTCATTCGGCGCACACGCGACGGTGACGAACGACTGAGAACGGAGGAGCGGCTGACGACGGTGGCCTACGTGCACAAGCTCGCACCACCCTCTGCGGTGCGACCCGACACCGCACGCATCGAGGCGCCGCCCATCGATCGCCTGGGGGAGATCGCCATCGGCCACGGCTGCCGCGTCGAGTCGCTCGGTGAAGGGGTTCTCATCCTCGCTTGCGAGCCGTCACAGACCGCATCGCGCGTCGCCCGTTGCGCCCTCGCGGTGGTCGAAGGTCGCGACGACCTGCGCGTGGCGGTGGCCACCCACCGCCACGTGATGGGGCACGAAGCGGAGTGGACGCTCAGCACCGCCATCGCGGATGCGACCGTGCTGGCCAATCGGGAAGGCGCGCGCATCTGGCTCGATGCAGGCACGGTGCGGTTGCTCGACGAGCGCTTCATGTGTCGTCGTGTCGACGGCGAGGTCGCCCTCGAAGGGTTCGAGGTCGGGGCGCGCCTGCGCGCGCGCGATCTCCGACTCGTCGGACGTCGGGCCGAGCTCACGTGGCTCGACGATGCCCTCACGCGCACCATGGCGCCGCCAGGGCCGCGCTGGGTGGTGGTCGAAGGTGAGGCCGGCGTCGGGAAGTCCCGCCTCGAGCGCGCCTGGCGCGAAAGGCTCGAGGCTCATGGTGGCGACCTCGACATCATGGTCGCCCGGACCGATCCCATCGGAGGCGCCGCCTACGACCTGGCGGCCCAGCTCCTTCGGAGTGGTCTCCGTCTCCCCGAGCAGAGCGACCTTAGCGCGCGTCGCCGTGCCCTTCACGGTGTGCTGGCGACCCTCCCTTCGGCCGGTCTCGACGAGGCTGACGTCGCGCGCCTGGAGTGTCTGCTCGGCCGAAGCGGGGTCGCGTCGGAGCCCGCCTCCCTCGAGTCGTCTGAAGACCCGCGCGTCGTGGCCGATGCGATCGAGCGCTTCTTTGCGGCATGGATTGAGGTGCGTGCCAGCGCCAGTGACGCAGTCGTCATGCTGGTCGAAGACCTTCAATGGACCGACTTCGCGTCGCTGCGTCTTCTCACCCGGGTCGCACGACGATTGCCCGCGACGCCCTTGATGTTGGTTGGCTTCGCCCGCCCGGGTTGGCGACCGCGCTTCGACGACATCGGAGGGCTGAGGCCACAGAGTCTCATCCTCCGCGACCTACCGGAGGGAGATGCCATCGACCTCGTGCGCGCTGCCGGCGGAGAGAACCTCGGCGCTGCCCGCGTGGCCGAGATCCTGCAGCGCGCCGACGGCAATCCACAATACCTCGTGGAGCTGACGCGGGCGGCCCGACGGGGCCAGCGGGCCCTCCCCGACACGTTGCTCGCATTGGCCCAGGCGCGCCTCGACGAGCTCTCGGCCGAGGCGCGACGCGTGCTGCGGGCCGGCAGCATTTATGGCGAAGGCTTCACGGTCTCTGGATTGCTCGCACTGCTCGGGCCGTGGATGCTGAGCCGGGTCGAGGCGGAGCTTCCGGTGCTGGTGGAGGCGGGCATGTTGGAGGTTCGTCCCGACTCGACGGGTCATGCGTCCTATCGCTTCGGGGACGCCGTGCTCCGCGAGGCCGCCTACGCGAGCATGCCCGCCAAGGATCGACCCATGGCCCATCGTCTTGCCGCAGGTTGGCTCGAGACCCAGGGGCTTCGAGACCCCCTCGCGCTCGCCGCCCACTGGCGACGCAGCGACGAGGCGGGGCGTGCCGTGGCCTGGCTCACGTCGGCCGCGGTGGTCGCGCTCGCGGGGCACGACTTCGAAGGCGCCCTCTTTCACGTCGCCGACGCGCTCAACCTCGAGCCGAGCGACCAGGCCCGCGCCGCCCTTCACACCATCGCCGCCGAGGCCCACGAGTGGACGGGCGACGAAGCGGCGCGCGAACGGGAGGCGAGACACGCGCTCGCCCTGGCCGAACCCCGCTCCCCGGAGTGGTTCCGAGCCTTCGGTCAGGCGCTGGTGGCCGGTGCACGACAGCAGGGCGGTCCCGCCGTCGAGCGGCTCTCATCCCTGTTGAGCCAGCATCTTTCCGCCGAGCAGCCGCCGTCGGGGCCCGAGGTCGAAGCCTTGGCTCACGTGGCCTGCCAGCACTACGCCACGAGCGCCATCGCCCGCGGAGCGGAGTACTTGCGGTGGGCGGAGGTACGGCGCGGCGCCGTCGGGCCCCACGCGCGCGCGGACGCGTTCTTGAGCCAAGCGCGCGCCTGGGCCGCGCTGAGCGCCGGTGACGTGCTGGGCGCCTATCGCCACGACGCCGATGCGCTGCGGTGGTTCGAAGCTGCGGGCGACGCGCGACAGGCAGCCCACGCCTTCATCGGGATCGGCTTCGAAGAGATGCGGCTCGGGCTCTACGAATCCGCGGAGCGGTCGCTCCGCCAGGCGCGAGAGCACGGCCGCCGTCTCGGGCTCGAGCTCCTGGTGGGGTTCGCTGAGCACTACCTCGGCATGGTCATGGCACTGTGCGGCGAGGTCACCGAGGGCATCGAGCTCGAGCGACGGGCCTTCGCCCTCTTCGAGAACCGCGGTTTCAAGCGCCTCGAGGCCTCGTCCCTCGGATACCTCGCACGAATGAACCTCATGATCGGCCAGGTCGAAACCGCCCGCCAGTACGCCGAGCGCAGTCGGGCCCTCGGCGGCCCATGGCCCGCGGTGCGCGCTTACGCCGAGGCCATTCTCAGTCGCACGCTCGTCGAGCAGCGCCGCGTGCCAGAAGCGGTCGCGGCCGCGGAGCGTGGCTTCCGCGACGTGCTCGAAGGCCAAGCCAACGATTCACACCGGACCCTGATCGAAGCCGCCGTCGCCGAGGCCTGGCTCGTCGATGGCCAGGTCGAAGCGGCTTCGGAGCTCACCGTCCGCGTCGCCGAGCGACTCCACGCCCAAGCTGCCACGATGGACGACCCCGCGATCGCACGCGCCTATCTGGAGCGCGTACCGGAACACGCGCGACTGCTGAGGCTCGCCCACGACCTGCGGCCTGGCTTCCTCGAGCGGTAGGTCCAAGGGGCGTCCCCAGACATCGACGCTCGAAACCGAGGCGAATGACTTCGTGCCGCGCGTCGACCGCTACTTGGGGGTCGGAGGCACCACCACCGTGTTGATGGAGCCCACGTTGCCACCCGCGGGGTAACCGTAGGAGGCGTAGTAGTCGGTGCCCCACACCGTGACGCCGAAGCGCCCCTCGCTGGTCGCCTCATGACGGCTCGTGGCGCACGCCGAGGTGACGGCATTGGTCCCGCGAATGAGATCGACGTGGGCAACCTCGTACTCGCCATTGGCCCCTACCGCCTGCCAACCCGAGATGACACCGAGGCAGTCGATGGTCACGTCCTTGAACCCGTCGTCCCCACGCACCCGCGTGACCACCAGGTTGGTGGAACCGTAGGTGGGATCGGTGAAGAAGACGTAGCGCTGGAGGAACTGCTCTGGGGGCAGCTGCACCACCCACTCCTCGTCGCCCAAACCGCACGTGAGGCCGGCAAAGGGCGGGTTGGGGCTGCAACCACTGCGGTCCAACGACCCGGAGGTGCCCGCGAGGTACTGCGACAGTGCGAAGGGGTGGTCGGCGTCCTGCGACGAGACCTCGAACAGGTCGGTGGTCTCGAACTCCACCGCTTCGCCAGCCGCGAGCGTGGTGGGGGCACCGGCAGGCATGGGAGACCAGGTGAGCTGGGTTCCGTCCACCGCGCCCACGATGCGGTAGAGCACGCTCTCCGGCTGCATGTTGGCCTTGCGCGTCACGACGCCTCCGCCCACGTAGGTGCTCCCGAGGGCATTGATGGGCGGCAGCTGTTGGTGCGCCGAGTCCTGGCCCCCGCCGGTCGAGTCCTGGGTCGCGACGCGGAGATACGTCGAGCCGGTGAAGACGCCGATGGGCTTGTCCGACTGAAGAATGGCGCCGGTGGGGTCGCCGTCGAGCCATTGCACGACCTCACCCGCGTTGATGGAGAGCTGCGTCGCGGTATTAGCGGGCGCTTGGGGCACACCCCCGCCTCCCGGAAGGGCCTGCGCGGGGAGAATGGTGACCGAGGTGTTGTCGGCGGAGCCGACGATGGTCAGCCAAAGACGCCCGATACCATTGCCGCTATCGTGGGGGCTGTAACCGACGTAGTTGTCACCCCAAGCGGTGCGCGGGAAGAGCAACGAAGCGCTCGGGAGGAAGCTCGGCGCCCCGCCGTAGGGCAGGATGTCGTAGGCGGTGACCGGCGTATCGCTGATGATCTCGAAGGCGCTCCCCCGACCACTGTTGTGAATGGCGGTATCGAGCGTGATGGCGGGCGTCACGGGGCAGGTCATCGGGCCCCCGAGGGGATGATTGGCTGCGGGGTCGTGTGACATGAAGAGCACCGCCACCTCATTGGGCGGCAGGCCGGTAGATGGCACGGGAGCGTACTGGGCACCCGGACCGACGCCGGACGGGATGCGCGCAAAGCTCGTCACGTCGTGGGTCTGGCCGTTGTAGCGAACGGAGAGCTGCGCGGGACGGCCCCAGGTATTGGCCACGAAGACCGCGTAACAGGTGCCGTGAAGCGTCGATGAGGCGGACTCGTTCTGCACGAAGGGGGGCGTGGGCGTCCAGTACTCGCAGCCGATCGATCCCTTGGCCTGTGCGGCGGCGTCGCAAGCCGCGATGCACGCGCCTTCGAAACACCCTTGGTCGGGCGGGCACGCCTGCACGACCACGCCGTTCTCGTCGGTCACGTTCTGCAGGTCGGCCGAGCAGCCACGGGTGGAGCCCGTTCCGCCCCCGACGCCGACGCTCACACTGAGTCCCCCGCCCGAGCCGGCGTCGCTGCCACCGCTCCCGTTGGGCGTGGAGGAGGTGCTCCCCCCGGTCCCGGCATCGTCTTCCGTTGCGCCGCTCCCCGAACATGCGCCGATGAGCAGGCCGATGGCCCCGACAGCGCCGAGGAGAATCGACGTCCGTGCCAAGTCAAAGCTTCCCATGCCCGAAGAAGACCAGCTGGAGGCCTATCGAACAAGGGTTTAGCGGGTTGGGTCCTCGCGGTTCCGGCTTCGCAGTTCGAGGGGTTCGAGGTTCGAGGTTCGAGGTTCGAGGTTCGAGGTTCGAGGTTCGAGGTTCGAGGTTCGAGGTTCGAGGACGAGAACGAGAACGAGGTCGAGAGCGAGAGCGAGAGCGAGGTCGAGAGCGAGAGCGAGAGCGAGAGCGAGAGCGAGCCCGAGAATACGACGCTGGGTCAGCGCGGGTAGTCGCTGATCCCGCCGACGTTGGTCACCTTCGTGTAGCCGGCCTTCAGCAGGATCTGCTTGGCCTTGGAGGCTCGAGCGCCCGAGCGGCAGTAGAGGACGATGGGTTGGTCTTTCTTACCCCCGGTCGCCTTCTCGACCTCGTCGAGGCGACTCGGCAGCTCTTGCACCGGGATGAGCGTGGCTCCGTCGAGGTGGTCCGACTTCCACTCCATGTTGGTGCGCACGTCGAGCAAGAGGGCGCCCTCCTCCTCGACAAGTCGCTTGGCCAGGGCGGGGTCGCGGTCCGGGAGACTCGATCCGTTGGGGCTCGCCGTGCTCGCCGTGGCTTCGCCTCCGCCTTTGCACGCGACCACGTAGGCCCCGAGGCCGAGCAGGACCATGGCGAGGCCAACCGTCACGTGGTCCATCAGCTCAGCTCCTGCTCGGCGGCCGAGCGCGCGGCCGAAGCGTCGACGGGATATCCCGCGTCGACGAGCCCAGCCGCCACGGCGCTCACCGTTCGCAGCAGGAGGTCGGGGTGGTTCACCACCTCGCCCATGTGACCCACGCGGAAGTAGGTCGACTTGATCTTGGGGTGCAGTCCCCCAGCGATGATCACACCGTGGGCTTTGACCTTGGCCGGCAGGCTCGGGTCGACGCCATCGGGCAGCTTGACCGCCGAGAGAGTGTTGGCTTCGAGGCCCGTCGCGGGAACCATGCCGAGGTTCATCGCGCGCCAGGCCGCGCGCATGGCGTCGGCCGCCTTCTGGTGGCGCGTGAAGTGCGCCGCCATGCCCGACGCGTCGCCCAAACGATCGGCCAGGATCTCGCCGAGGCTCACGTCGAGCGCGGCGATGAGGTTGGTGGGTGGCGTGGCGTAGTAGCTGGGCCGCCGCGCTTCGTAGGCTTGCATGATGGGGAGCCAGACCTCCACGTCGAGCGACATGGGGGGAGCGACCTTCAGCGCCGCGCGGGCCGCCATCGCTCGTGGGCTGAGCATCAGCAGCGCGAGGCCGGCCGGGAGCCCCACCGCTTTCTGCGAGCCGGTGAGGTAGAGGTCGGCGCCCCAGGCCTCCATCTCGAAACGCTCCGCCGCGGTGGCGCACACGCCGTCGAAGACCGAGAGGCAGTCGTGGGCACGGGCGAGGCGGCAGAGGGCCTCGGCATCGACGCGAACCCCGGTGGAGGTATCGACGTGGGTGGCGAAGAGGGCCTTGAAGTCACCCGCCGTCAGCGCGGCCTCGACCTGCTCGATCGTGGGGGCCTGGCCAAGCGCGGCGCCGACCTCGACCACCTCGGCACCACGGCGCCGAAGCATCATGGCCATGCGGTCACCGAAGTAGCCGGTGTTGACCAGGAGGACGCGGTCGCCGGGCTCCGCGACGCTGTTGGCGGCGACGTCCATCGCGAGGCTTCCGCTCCCGGGGATGACGAAGGGCTGGGCGTCGGCGCCGGCACACCAGACGGTCCGCATGCGCTCGAGCGAGCGCCCGAAGGCCTCGATGAGGTCGGGGGCCACGTGGCTCGGCGGCTTGATCGA
>JAUHZF010000411.1 GCA_030426145.1 Polyangia bacterium | reverse complement strand
TCCTGTCGACCAAGCATCGAAAAGGGCCCCCGTTCGCGGGGGCCTTTTTTTGTGCCATTTGCACGAAATTGGGCCAACCGAGGTATGAACGAGCGCCCCTCGCACATCGTCATATCCAAACCGAAGGGTCCCCTGAGATCGTCTTGTGATGAAGCTTGGTGCCAAGGGGCTATCTAGTGTCTTGAAGTATTGCCCCAGGGTTCACATAGACCCGACGCGCGGCTGGACGCCATTTGATCGGCGTGTCACGGTCGGTACGGGGCACGGTCGGGGCAGGGCACGTTGCGACATGGCCCTCCTTACGAATTCCAGCTGAAAGCCGTCCCCATGACCGACCTTCCCATTCTGATCGCCGGTGGCGGTATTGGCGGGCTGGCGACGGCGCTGGGCCTTCTTGGCGTTCTTTTCCGCGACGGTGGCAGGCTTGCGGCTCTTGGTGAGGCTCTCGCCACCGCCGCCGCCACCCATGCCGGGCATTCCCATGCCGGGCATGCCCGGGAAGCCGCCCATGCCGGGCATACCGGGGAAGCCACCGCCCATGCCGGGCATGCCAGGGAAACCGCCGCCCATGCCGCCCATGTCGGGGAGCTGGCCCTTCTTCATCGTCTTGCGCAGCTTGCGCATGTTGGCCACGCCCTTGAGGCCAGGGATCTTGCCCATCAGGCCCATGTCCTGGCCCACGTTCCCCATCATCTGCTTCATGAAGAGGAACTGCTGCACCACGGCTGTGACCTGCTGCTCGGGGTTTCCCGAGCCCTTGGCGATGCGCGTGGTGCGGCTTGGCTCACGGATGAGCACGTAAGGGTCTGCCTTCTCCGACTTGGTCATCGACTGGATGACGGATCGGATCTTCACGAGCTCCTTGTCGTCGAGGTTGATGTCCTGCGGCATCCCGCCGGGGAGCATGCCGCCGAGAGGCAGCTTGTCGACGAGGTCCTTGAGCGACCCCATCTGGGAGATCATGTCGATCTGCTCCAGGAAGTCGTCGAGGGTGAAGTCGCCCGAGAGCATGCGCGCGGCGTCTTTCTCCGCCTTCTTCTCGTCGACGACCTTGGTGAAGTCCTGCATCAGGCCGACCACGTCGCCCATCCCCAGGATGCGGCTGGCCATGCCTTCGGCGCGGAACTCCTCGAACTTGTCGGGCGTCTCGCCCATACCAGCGAAGAGAATGGGGGCCCCGGTGACCTCCAATACGCTGAGCGCAGCACCGCCGCGCGCGTCGCCGTCGAGCTTGGTCATCACCACGCCGGTGATGTCGAGCTTGGCGTTGAAGTTCTTGGCGGTCTGGACGGCGTCCTGACCGATCATCGCGTCGACGACGAGGTAGATGTTCTGAGGCTCGACGACCTTCTTGACCGCCCCGAGCTCGTCCATCAGGGCCTCGTCGATCGAGAGGCGTCCCGCGGTGTCGTAGATGATGACGTCGCGCTTGAGCTTGCGTGCCTCGGCCTCGGCCGCGGCGCAGATGTTGACCGGCGACTCGCCCGCGATGTTGAAGACCGGCACGTCGATCTTCTCGCCGAGCACCTTGAGCTGCTCGACCGCGGCCGGCCGCTGCATGTCGGCGGCCACCAGGAGGGGCTTCTTCTCGAGCTCGTTCTGGAGCAGGTAGGCGAGCTTGGCGCTGCTGGTCGTCTTACCGGAGCCCTGAAGGCCGACCATCACGATCTTGGTGATGCCCTTGTCGGCGTAGACGATCGGCTCGCCGTCGTAGCGCATGAGCGTGACCAGCTCGTCGTGACAGATCTTGATGAACTGTTCGCCGGCGCCGACTTGAAGGGTCTCGTCGTCGGTCTTGACCTTGGTCTCGACGGTGAGGCCGACGGCGGCCTCTTTGACGCGGGCGAGGAAGGCCTTGGCCACACCGAGCTCGACGTCGGCTTCGAGCAGGCTCAGGCGCACCTCGCGGAGGGCCGCGTCGATGTTCTTCTCCGTCAGCTCGGTGAGGCCGGCCAGACGGTTCCGCGCCTGGCGGAAACCCTTTGAAATCGTATCGAACATCGTGACTGTGCGTCATAGCACAGGATGTGGGACCGCTACTCGGAACGATAGCCGGCGACGAATAGGGCCTCCTGTTCGTCGCCGCGCCCGAAGCTTGGGAAGCCGCCGCCGAGATCGCCGGTGGCGTGGCCCACCATGACCAGCCACCCCACGCCCTCGGTGCTGGCGCGGGCTGCGTCGAAGCCCATCAACTCCACCTCTTTGCCGAAGCTGAGCTCCGGTTGGTCGAGGCAGCTCAACACGCCCTGACCGTCACGGTCGTAGGCCAGGCACATCGAGTCGCCGAAGCCGGCGGCGAAAGGGTGGCGGCCTCCCGCGCCGATCAAGGGCACGGTGGTGGTCGGGTTCACGCCGACGCCGCCCAGCGTAAACCGGATGGCGGCTGCGCTCGCGGCCGCGATGGGCAATACCTGGCCATCGTGCAGGAGCTGGGGCGACACGTCGGGGTCGAGACGCACCGGCACGACGACGTCCGTTCCCCCGCGCAGGAAGCGAGCGCGGTTGACGATGGCGATGCCACCGCTGGCGACCAGGGCGGGGCCGAGCTGGCCGTTCGGGGTCGCGAAGACGGTCCTGCCTCCGACGTCGACGGCGGCCCCAAGGGGTTCGTGCTCACCTTCGAAGGCGCCGATGTTCCACACCGCTCCCGCACCCTGAACCAGCTGATGGCTCTCGGCGATGGCGAACTTGGTCTGGCCATCGCGTCCTAGAAACCAGGGCGTCGCCACACCGCTCTGTGTGGCGGAGAATGCCAGCTGGTAGAAGTAGGCGCTGTCGTGTTCGGGAAGCGACCCGAGGATGCCGCCGAGGATCACGGCAGCGTTGCCCAGTTGGTGAATGCCAGCGAGGTGTGTTGCGACGATGTTCGTCGCGCCGGCCCGCTCGAACACGACACTCTGTGCGTCGGCCGGGGGGGCGCCCCCTTGGGTCTCC
This sequence comes from Polyangia bacterium, assembly GCA_030426145.1. Lineage (GTDB taxonomy): Bacteria > Myxococcota_A > Polyangia > Polyangiales > Polyangiaceae > JAPYTK01. The sequence continues at coordinate 5,362 of JAUHZF010000411.1, read as the reverse complement.
TGCAGAAGGATTGGGGCGGCCAGGTCGGTCGCCGGAGAGAGAGCCCAGAGCAGAGGGATGGCCGACGGACCGAGCAGCATCGGCACCCCGTTCCCGCCCCCGCACGTGAGGCTTCCACTCGCCATGAGGAGCGCGGTGGGACCTTGGTCGCCGTAGTCGAGGTCGCGGACCCTGATGTCGTCCCCCGAGCAGCTGTCGACATCGGTCACGGTGGGAACGCCCGTCGCGGGCACTTCGATCCTGGCGATGAAGACGCCGGTGACGGAACCGGTGGCGAGCTGGCGGCCGGCGAGCTCGACGACGGCGTTGGTGGTGCTGTTCCCAGGATAGCTGCCCGCGATGGCGACCACGAGGGTGCCATCTGCTGCGACGCGTGCGCGGGAGGCGTCGATACGGAGGCCGGGGGAGCTGGGCATCGAGAAGGCCCACCGCTGACCGATCGGCGGCACCGGAGGGGCCGGGTCGCACACTTCGAGGTCGGGGTCGCACGGCGGTTGCTCGACGCCCACGCAGGCACCGTCGATGCACGTCTCGCCCTCGTCGCAGCAGAGGCCGAGGCAGTTGCGCGAAGCTGTGATCGGTAGCAGCAAGCTCTGCTTGGGGACGAAGCTCACGCGACGTCGAATGTCGATGCACTCGGCATCGTCGCAGCCGGCATCGGCGCAGGCCTGGCCCGTCTTGCCGTTGATGCCGACCAGGACCCGAAGTCCCACGGAAGCGTCCGATCCACGGCCGCCCGGGATGAGACCGAGGGTGCCGATCTCACTCAGCGGGTCGCCGCCCGAGCACTGACCGGGCTGGGTGGTCGCGTCGGGGAAGGGGGCATCGACGGGGGCGTCGAGCGCATCACCGGACGTGATGTAGAAAGCGGCAGAATCGAAGACGTCCTCGGCGTCGGGATTGCCCGCACACAGCGCGTCCGTGCGCAGATCGATGGTGACCTGGGTCGCGTCCTGACAGCCCGAGACCAGTAGAGAAAGAAACGCCGCGGACGCCCAGAGGACGGCGCGAGAGGAAGCCATGAGCAGCAGTCTATCCCGAAGTGGTTGACTTCGCTCGCGGCTGCTACAACTTATCGGCATGCGCTAGGCGGGTCGTTTCCGTCGAGCGTCCGAACCGAGGGTGGTCGGTATCCACCCCCAACGAGGAGACAACATGATTTCGGTATCCCTCCCTGATGGGAGCAAGCGGTCGCTCGCCGACGGTGCGAGTGGCGCAGATCTGGCGGCAGACATCGGCCCAGGCCTCGCGAAGGCGGCGGTGGCTGTCAAAGTGAACGGAAACGTGGTCGATCTCGCGCGTCCTCTCGAGGACGGAGTGGAGGTCGCCATCATCACCAAGCGCGATGAGGAGGGGCTCGAGGTGCTGCGTCACTCGGCAGCCCACCTCATGGCCGACGCCATTCTTCGGATCTTCCCGGAGGCACAGCTCACGATCGGGCCGGTGGTCGAAGACGGCTTCTATTACGACATCTTTCTCGAAGAGGGGAAGATCACGCCGGACGACTTCCCCAGGATCGAGGAGGAGATGGGCCGCATCGCCAAGGAGGCCCACGCCTTCGAGCGGTGTGAAGCGAGCTACGACGAGGCCAACGAGCACTTCGCGCGCTACAAGGCCATCGACGGGGGCCACAACAAGTTCAAGCAGGAGATCGTCGGCGACATCGTCCAGCGCGGCGACCAGCTCACCTTCTACCGGCACGGCGACTTCATCGATCTGTGTCGTGGGCCGCACGTGCCCCACACGGGATGGCTCAAGAACGTCAAGCTGACCAAGGTCGCGGGTTCTTACTGGCGTGCCGACGCCAACCGCGAGCAGCTCATCCGCGTCTATGGCACGGCCTTCTTCGAGAAGAAGGACCTCAAGGCCTACCTTCACTTCCTCGAGGAGGCGAAGAAGCGCGACCACCGCGTGGTGGGCGAGAAGCTCGGCTTGTTCTTCTTCGACGAAGACGCACCGGGATTCCCGTTCTTCCAGCCGCGGGGCACGGTGCTGTTCAACACCCTGGTCGACTACATGAGGCAGCTTCTGCGTCGCCGGGGCTACAACGAGGTCAAGTCGCCTCTCGTGCTGAGCGAGCAGCTCTGGCACACGAGCGGCCACTACGACAACTACCTCGAGAACATGTTCTTCACGAAGCTCAAGCTGCGCGACCCGAAGCAGCCGGAGAACATTCGTGACAACGTCGACGAGGACCGCCCGCTCGCGGTCAAGCCGATGAACTGTCCCGGGCACTGCTTGCTCTACAAGTCCAAGCAGCACAGCCACAACGAGTTCCCGTACCGCGTGGCGGAGATGGGGCTCGTGCACCGCCGCGAGCTATCGGGCGTGCGCCACGGGCTCTTCCGTGTGCAGGCCTTCACCCAGGACGACGCGCATCACTTCTGCACGCCGGACCAGCTCGTCGACGAGGTGTCGATGCTCATCGACTTCTTCAAGGAGGTCTACGGCGCCTTCGATCTGACGGACGTGCGGGTCGAGCTGTCGACCCGGCCCGAGAAGTCGCTCGGGAGCGACGAGATCTGGGAGAAGGCCGAAGCAGCGCTCGAGCTCGCGCTCGAGCGGGCAGGCATGGAGTTCGAGCTCAACCCCGGCGACGGCGCTTTCTACGGGCCGAAGATCGATTTCCACATCCGCGACGTGCTCAAGCGCTCGTGGCAATGCGGCACCATCCAGGTCGACTTCTCGATGCCCGAACGCTTCGGCCTCACCTACGTGGGGGCCGACGGGGCCAAGCACACGCCGGTGATGATCCACCGCGCGGTCTACGGCAGCCTCGAGCGCTTCCTCGGTATCGTCATCGAGCACTTCGCCGGGGCCTTCCCGCTGTGGCTCGCGCCGGTGCAGATGCTGGTCATCCCCATCAGCGAGAAGTTCGATGCCTACGCGCGCAAGGTACACGCGCGTCTGCTCGACGCGGGGATCCGCGCTGAAGCCGACCTGTCGGGGGAGCGCGTGGGCTACAAGATCCGCCAAGCCAGCCTCCAGAAGCTGCCCTTCGCCATCGTGGTGGGCCAGAAGGAAGAGGAGAACGGCACCATCAACGTGCGCTCGCGCGATGACGGTGAGCTGGGCGAGATGTCGGTCGACGCCTTCCTCGAGCGTGTCGGCACTAGCCTCTTGCCCAAGCGCCTCCCCACGCCCGAGCAGGCGGCGGCCGAGTAGGGCCGTTCGAGTCGGGGCTCAGCGCGGCGTCTGTGCGCGCAGAGCCCCGAGCGCCGTGCGGCACGCTTCGTGGCGGGCGGTGGCTGCGGTCTGGCTCTCTTGCGCCGCGAGAAGGCGTTTCGTCATCTCGAGGCGCACGGCGGGTTCGGTCGGGTCTCCTTCGACGTCGCCCGCGGCGTCCGCAGCCTTTTTGGCTGCGGCGAGCTTGCGGTAGGCATCCACGCAGAGGTCGCGAACGCGCTGCACTTGGGCTTCGGCGAGCTCGCGCTGGGCGAGGGCGTCCAGTAGCGGGCGCCGCTCCGCGGCGGGGGTGCGGCCGATGCGGTCGATCTCTTCGATCACACGGCCAGCTTCAGCCCGACTCGGGTTCGGCTTGGCGCACGCTGCCATCACGGTGGCCAGCGAGAGGACCAGCCAGAGGGAAACGTGGTGCAAGGCCCCTCAGGCCTTCGCCGGCGGACCCATCTGGATGCGCTCGCCCACGTAGGAACCCACCAGGCTGAACTGCACCGCGATGAGGCCCATGATGATGTACATGAACAACGGCATCGTGCGCACCGTCTGGCCGTAGCCGAGCATGCCGAAGAAGCCGTTGAACAGGTAGAAGATGGTCGGCATGGCCACGATGATGGTGGCGACGACGGGCTCGATGAAGGTCTTGCCGGGGCTGATGAGGCCGATGAGCACGCCGCCCACGAACCATACGGGGACCGTGAGGCCCATCCCGTAGTAACCCTCGAAATCGAGCGACCCGACGGCCTGGGGGAGGGCCACGATGACGGCGGCGGTGAGGAGCGCCTGCACACCCATGGCGATGGCAGCCCAGGTGACGCTGAAGCCCTGCTGTGAGTAGCGACGGTCGCGTTCGGCGAGGGTATTCGTCGATGGGGGCGGAAGCGCCTCGAGGCGGGCACCACACGAGCCACAGCGGTTGGCCGCCGACGCGTTCTTGGCTCCACACGACGGGCAGTTGACCACGGCTGATGCTTTTTTCGCCATCGCCCCGGAAGGCTAGTTTTGCTCGCCCGGGCGGGCAAGTGACTGTGCGCTTTGGGTCGGCGAACCCCCGGGAACCTATTCAGAGCGCGTCGCCTTCGGGCCAGCCGAGGACCTCGAACATGTCGAGGAGGGCGAGGACCTGCAGGGTGGTGCTCGCCCCGAGTCCGGTGGTGTTGGTGAGCTCGCGCACGGTGGCCTTGCCATTGACGTGCTGCTCGACCGCGCGCACCTCGCGCCGATCGAGACGGAGGCGCCGCGGGTGCTTGGTCTTGAGGGGGTGAATGAACGGGGCCTCATCGAAACGGTGGCCGAAGGTCGACTCGAGGTCGCTGCGTTCGGTGTGGCGAAGCATGCGCCGAAGACCCTCGAGACCCAGGGTGCGCAGCTTCTTGAGCTCGGAGAGAGGGTGCTTGGCTGGATCGACGGGGTCGCCGGGCGTGAACTTCCAGGTACCGGTCGGCTCGTCGAAGGCGCGGCGGAGGGCGTTGTGATCGTCGCGGGCGACGAGCAGGCATCCGTCCCTGACGTGGAGCGCGATCTCCACCCGCCCGGCCTCGATGGCGAGGCTTCCGGTCATGTTGGCGCGGCCGATGACCCGCCGCAGGAGGACGGGCAGCGCCACGGGCTCCAGGTCTTCAGCCCGAAGCTCTCGAAGGATGGCCATGTCTAGGATGCCCGCGGCATCACGAGGGTTCTTAATGACCCCCGCCTTCGGCCAAACGGCGCCGGGGGGCAGCGAGAGGCGACCGCCGGGGGGCGCGGATGCACGAGGGGCCGAGCTGTCGGGAGGCCTGAAGCTCGACTTCTCCGGGGGAAGCTCGGATACGCGGGGCGGGGCGCTCGATAGCTGTGGAGGCTGGGACAGTCCACTGGGTGTGCGCGGGTTGAGGGCCTCTGCGTCGGACGACGGGGTTGCCGGGCCGAGGGCTTCGCCGGGATCGCTGCTCCGACCCAGCGAGATCTGCGGCGCGGTGGGGCGGCGCCCGATCGACGAACTACGGGACGACATCACGGGGCGGCCCACCGAGGAGCTCGAAGGTATCGGCGTCACGGCGGGGGTATCCGTCGGGCTGCCGACCGCGGCCGGGATCCCGGGCTCGGTCACCATGCGACGGCTCGCCGTGCGGTCGATCGGACCGGGCGGTTGCGTTTGCAAACGCGGCTGCGCGGGCTCCGTGGGCACACGCGGCTTGGGGGG
>JAUHZF010000410.1 GCA_030426145.1 Polyangia bacterium | reverse complement strand
TGCCCCTCCACGAGCCGCCCGCCGTCGCGACCCTTCTCGGTCACGAAGCGGAGGGCACGTGGGTGCTCGACGCCCTCCTCACCGCCCCCTCCCTGAACGACGTGCTGCCCACGACCCTCGGCGAGGTCTGGCTCGGCGGCGATCCGATGGGCGCGACCCTGCGCGATGGTGCCCTTCCCGAAGCGCGGGCCGAGGGCGAAAGGGCGCTCGCTGCCCTCATGTCGAAGCTCGACGGTTCCTCCCGCCGAGCGGGCATGCTGAGCACCCTCCCCCTGCACCTCGCCGGGGCCGACGTGGTGCTCGAGCTCGCTTACCTCTGCGCGGCCTTCGTGCACCGCCTCCGTACGGCCGACGCCGCCGGGGTCGCCCCCGAGGTCGTCGCCCGCCAGACCGCCCTTCAGCTGGCCGTCGACAGCGACGTCTTCATGAGCATGGCGCAGCTGCGAGCCGCACGCGCCCTCTTCGCAGAGCTCGCCGGTGCCTGCAGCGTCGACGACGTCCCTCCCGTCGTGCACGCCGTGAGCTCGCCTCGCAGCCTCAGTCGCCACGACCCCTGGGTGAACATGCTGCGTGTCACCACCCAAACCTTCGCCGCCATCAACGCCGGCGCCGACCTCGTCTCGCCTGCGTGCTTCGATGAAGCCGTGGGACAGCCCGATGCGCTCGGCTACCGCGTGGCGCGCAACACGATGAACGTGCTGCGGGAAGAGTCACATCTCGGCTGGGTCGTCGACCCTGCCGGCGGCAGCCACTACGTCGAAGCCCTCACCAAGTCCCTCGTCGAATCGGCCTACGCCAGGTTCCAGACCATCGAGACCGCGGGAGGACTGGCTGCCTACGTCGACGCCGGGAAGCTTCATCAAGCCGTAGAGGCTGCGTGGACCGAGCGCCGAAAGCAGATCGCGCGCCGCAAGCTCCCCCGTACCGGCGTGAGTGAATTCGCCCTCGTCGACGAGCCCGAGCTCGAGCGTCCAGCCTGGCCCGACGAGCCCCCGGCCGACGGCGCACTGCCCCGCCACCGTGACGACGAGCCCTTCGAGGCGCTGCGCGCGCACGCCATGCCCGGCGTCTTCCTCGCCAATCTCGGCCCCCTGTCCGAGCACAAGGCACGCGCCACCTTCGCCCAAAGCTTCTTCGCCGCCGGTGGCATGACGGCCATCGACGGCGACGGCACCGCCGACCTCGGTCCCGACGACGCCGCGGCCGTGGTGCGCGAGGCCTTCGCCGGCGCGCATGTGGCCGTGGCCTGCCTATGCGGACACGACGACCGCTACCCCAGCCACGCCGAGGCCGCAGCCAGAGCCCTCAAGGCCGCGGGTGCCACACGCGTGTACTTCGCGGGTCGTCCCCCAGCGCAGATGGAGGGCACCCTCCGCGAGGCCGGCGTCGACGACTTCATCTTCCTCGGGGCCGATGTCGAAGCCGCCCTGAAGCCCCTCATGGGAGGTGCAGCATGATCCCCGATTTCAGCCAGCGCCCTCTCTCGACCCAGCGCGCGACCGGCACCTCACCGCTCACGGAAGCCGTGCTCCCCACCCCCGAGGGCATCGACGTGAAGCGGCTCTACGGCGCCGCCGATCTCGAAGGCGTCGACCACCTCGGCAGCTTCCCCGGCTTCGCGCCCTTCGTGCGCGGGCCCTACAGCACGATGTACGTGCGCCGCCCGTGGACGGTGCGCCAGTACGCGGGCTTCTCCACCGCGGAGGCGAGCAACGCCTTCTACCGACGCAACCTCGCGGCCGGTCAGCGCGGGCTGTCGGTGGCCTTCGATCTCGCCACCCACCGTGGCTACGACTCCGATCACCCGCGCGTGGTCGGCGACGTCGGCATGGCCGGTGTCGCCATCGACTCCATCGAAGACATGCGCATCCTCTTCGACGGCATCCCCCTCGATCGCATGAGCGTGTCGATGACCATGAACGGGGCCGTGCTCCCCATCATGGCCCTCTACATCGTGGCCGGTGAAGAGCAGGGTGTGCCCACCCAACAGCTCAGCGGGACCATCCAGAACGACATCCTCAAGGAGTTCATGGTCCGCAACACGTACATCTATCCGCCGACGCCCTCGATGCGGATCATCGCCGACATCTTCCGCTACACGTCGGCGAACATGCCGCGGTTCAACTCGATCTCGATCAGCGGCTATCACATGCAAGAGGCCGGAGCGACGCCCGACATCGAGCTCGCCTACACCCTCGCCGACGGCCTCGAGTACGTGCGCGCGGGTCTGTCGGCCGGCCTCGAGGTCGACGCCTTTGCCCCGCGGCTCAGCTTCTTCTGGGCCATCGGCATGGGCTTCTTCATGGAGGTGGCCAAGCTGCGCGCGGCTCGGCTGCTCTGGGCGCGCCTCATGCAACCCTTCGGGCCGAAGAACCCCAAGTCGATGATGTTGCGCACCCACTGCCAGACGTCGGGCTGGTCACTCACCGCGCAGGATGTCTACAACAACGTCATCCGCACCTGCGTCGAGGCCATGGCCGCAACCCAGGGCCACACCCAGTCGCTTCACACCAACTCCTTCGACGAGGCGCTCGCCCTCCCCACCGACTTCTCGGCCCGCATCGCGCGCAACACGCAGCTCATGCTCCAGCACGAGGCGGGCACCTGTCGCTCGGTCGACCCTTGGGGCGGCAGCTACTTCGTCGAGCGCCTCACCCATCAGCTCGCGGCGCGTGCGCAAACCCACATCGACGAGATCGAAGCCCTCGGCGGCATGGTCAAAGCCATCGAGCAAGGGATCCCCAAGTTGCGCATCGAAGAATCCGCCGCTCGGGCCCAAGCCCGCATCGACGGGGGCAAGCAGACCATCGTCGGCATCAACCGCTACCGCCTCGAGACGCCGGAGCACATCGAGGTGCTCAAGGTCGACAACGCCGAGGTGCGCGACAAGCAGCTCGCCCGCCTGAAGAAGCTACGTGCCGAGCGCGACCAGGCGAAGCTCGACGCGTGTCTGAACGCGCTCACGGCGGCCGCCGAGTCGGGCGAAGGCAACCTTCTCGCCCTCAGCGTGGAGGCCGCGCGTGCACGCGGCACCGTAGGGGAGATCAGCGAGGCCCTGGCCAAGGTCTGGGGTCGTCACCAAGCATCCGTACAGGCGGTCACGGGAGTCTACGCAGGCGAGATGGGACAGGACGACGACGCGCTCGAGAAGGTTCAGCGGCGGGTGGAGGCCTTCGAGGCCAAAGAAGGCCGGCGCCCCCGGCTCTTGGTGGCCAAGATGGGTCAAGACGGCCACGACCGCGGCCAGAAGGTCATCGCCACCGCCTTCGCCGACCTCGGCTTCGACGTCGACATCGGCAGCCTGTTCTCCACCCCCGAGGAGACGGCGCGCCAAGCGGTGGAGAACGACGTGCACGTCGTGGGCGTGAGCTCCCTCGCCGCCGGTCACCTGACCCTCGTGCCCGCGCTCGAGAAGGCCCTTCGCGACGCGGGACGCGACGACATCCTCGTCGTCGTGGGCGGTGTCATCCCGCCCGACGACGTGGAGCCGCTGAAGGCAGCCGGTGCGGTTGCGGTCTTCGGCCCCGGCACGGTGATCGCCGAAGCCGCAAGCACGGTGCTCGACGCCCTCGACGCGCAGGACGCATGAGCCGGCGGCTTTCGCTCGACGACTACGAAGCTGGGGTTCGCGCCGGCGATCGAGCCGTGCTCGGGCGCGCCATCACCCTCGTCGAGAGCCGGCGGCACGACGATCAGCGGCTCGCTCAGGCCTTGCTCGGGCGGCTGTTGCCACACACCGGCGGCGCGCGTCGGGTCGGCATCACCGGCGTCCCGGGCGTGGGCAAGAGCACCTTCATCGAGCGCCTCGGCGTGTGGCTCGCAGACGAGAAGCAGAAGCGCATCGCAGTGCTCGCCGTCGACCCGACCTCGCGCGTCTCGGGAGGGAGCATCCTCGGCGACAAGAGCCGGATGAACCAGCTCGCGCAGCATCCTCACGCATTCATCCGCCCCTCGCCGAGCGCCACGAGCCTGGGCGGCGTGGCGCGTCGCACCCGCGAGACGATGTTGCTTTGCGAGGCCGCTGGCTTCGACGTGGTGCTCGTCGAAACGGTCGGCGTCGGCCAGTCGGAGACCATGGTGGCGGAGATGGTCGACTTCTTCTTGTTGCTGATGCTGCCGGGAGCGGGCGACGAGCTACAGGGGATCAAACGCGGCATCATCGAGATGGCCGACGTCATCGCAGTGAACAAAGCGGACGGTGACAATCTCGCCCGCGCCCGCGAAGCCAAACGAAGCTACGGCGCTGCGCTGCGCTACCTCAAGCCACGGTCGCCGTCGTGGCATCCGCAAGCGATGCTCGTGTCGGGCCTCACCGGCGACGGCCTGCCCGAGCTCTGGGCCCAAGTGGAGGCGCACCGCGAGGCCCTCGGGCACGAGGTCGAGGCGCGTCGCCGGACGCAGCTCGAGGGCTGGATGTGGTCGCTGGTCGAAGAAGAGCTGCTGCGCGCCTTTCGTGAGCACGACGAGGTGGGTGCGGTCATCGACGCCACCACCGAGGCCGTACGAGAGGGCCAGCTCGCCCCCACCGCCGCCGCGCAGACCCTGCTGGAGGCATTTGGGGTGAAGCCCACGCTCGATTGATGGGGAGCTCGATCTCGGGCTCGGGCTCGGGCTCGATCTCGCTCTCGGGCTCGGGCTCGATCTCGAGCTCTACGTCATGCTGCCCGTGGGGCCTTGAGGTCTCAGTTCTCGGTCGCGATGAGCGGGTGCGCGTGGTTCAGCGGACCGTGCCCGGTGCCGAGCCCCGGTGCGGTTCGAATCGCCTCGCGCACGTAGTCACGGGCTCGTCCCACCGCATCCTGCAGCCGTAGTCCCTGCGCCACGCCGGCCGCCACCGCCGAGGCCATAGTGCAGCCGGTGCCATGCGTGTGCTGGGTCTGGATGCGCGTATCTTCGAAGCTGAGCTGCTCGCCGTCGGCGGTTCGGAGAATGTCGACCACCACGTCGCCTTCGAGGTGCCCACCCTTCAGCAGCACGGCGCCGGCGCCCAGGGCGAGCAACGCGTCCACCGCACGGGTCATGTCCTCCACCGTGGAGATGGTGAGGCCCGTCAGCACCTCGGCCTCGGGGATGTTGGGCGTCACCACCGCCGCCATCGGCAAGAGGCGCAGTTTGAGTGCGCTCTCGGCCGAGCTCTCGAGCAGCCGTGCGCCGCCCTTCGCCACCATCACCGGATCGACCACGAGGGGCACCCCGCGCGCGTCCTTCTCGACCTGGCGCACCACGGCTTCGATCACCTCGGGGCTGTGGAGCATGCCCGTCTTGATCGCGTCGGCTCCGATGTCTTCGAGCACCACGTGCATCTGCTGGGCGATGAAACCGGGCTCGATCGGAAGGATGCCGTGGACCCCGCGGGTGTTCTGCGCCGTGAGCGCAGTGATGGCGGTGGCGGCAAAACCACCGAGCATCGTGACCGTCTTGATGTCCGCCTGGATGCCCGCCCCGCCCCCGGAGTCGGAGCCAGCGACGATGAGAACCCTGCCTTCCATGCCGACGGGTCTAGGGGCGTCAGCTCTCGGGCGCAAAGAGACGCTTGGAGGCGCCGGCCACGACCTCGAGCAGCCCCTCCGTTCCGTCATCGATCGCGGCCCACCAGGCGCGGTCGGGCAAGCTGCGGTGAACGCTGCCGCGCGTCATGATGACCACCGGCGTCGACAGGATGCGGTCACTCTCCTCCAGGACGTGGGCGAGCTCGACCCCGTCGATCTCCGGCATCTCCTCGGCCACGAGAAGCGCCGCCGGCTGTAGGCGTTGGCTCAACACCAGGGCCGAAGCGCCGTCGGCCGCGGCGATGACGTCGTAGCCCTTGCGCCCGAGCGCAACCGACAGCTCGCGTCGACGCGCCTCATCGGGCTCGACCAAGATCACGTCCCCACGACGACTTGGCGTGCCCAAGTAGGGCATGGTGTCGGGTCGCCCCGAGTCGGGGGCGGCCTCGGTCCTCATCCCGGATACCGGCGGAGGGGTCCCGAGGAGAGGCCGTATCACGCCGCTCCGGGGCCGGCGCGCCACGTCGGGAGGCTCGGCCCCGAGATCGATCTGAATGGCCACTTCGAGCGTGGGCCGCAGCTCGCTCACTAGATCGAAGGCCGGCTCGGCGCCGAGCAGCTCGTAGGTCGCTTCGTGCAGTGGCCCGCACACGAAGAGGATGAGGCGGAGGGCGTCATCGGGTAGCTCCACGACGTCGGCCCGCAAGCAGGCGCGGCGCAGCACGGCCTCCACATCGGCCTCCGACCCCAGCTGGAGCAGCGCGTCGCGCACCATGAAGGCGAGTGGCGCGCTATCTGGCGACGGTCGTCGGGCTTCGTTCATCTGTTCCCCCCCTGGGACCCCCCAAGATGCGGTCGCTCCTATCGCACCGAGGGTCGAAAATCTAGCCTCGGGAAAGCCGGGCCTTCGCGCGGTTTCACCGCCCGGGTCCGGGCCGCATCCCCTCCCCTCCGAAGGCCCGAAATCGCTAAGCTATGTCGATGGCACCCCGCTACCTTCTCTTGCCGCTGATGCTCACGACGGCCGCCTGCAGCGACCCCATCGAGGGCCGCTGGCGCGGCGAAGCCGAAGTCCCCTGCGGCCAAGGCCTCAGCGACCGCGTCGACTTCGAGGTCACCAGCGACCTCGATGGATCGGGGGGCCTCTGCTCCTGCACCTTCAGCTTCACGGTCGATCCCCGTGGCGGGGACACGTATCGCTTCGACATCGACTTCGATGGCCCCTGCCTCGCCGACGACGGGAAGTACGACTGCGACCTCAAACGCGACGGCGAAAAGCTCGACTGCAACACCCTCGGCGAGTTCGACTACGTCGAAGAGTAGCCTCGCATCTGCCGCGCTTGCCCTGCCGGAATGCAGCGTTCCGATTCTTGCTCGCGCGAGACAAACGTTACGTATGGGAGTATTTGTCGACCCATGAAGTTCGTCTCTTTGCTGGGTCGTACATTGCCGGTCGCGCTGCTCCTGGGCCTCGTCGGCTGCACCGACGACCCCGTCACGCCGACGCCCCCCGTCGTGGCGGCCGAGCCGACGTGGGAGGTGGTGGGCAGCGAGCTCGAAGGCGCACTGCTGTCGATCTCCGGCACCTCGCCGGAAGACGTCTGGGCCGTTGGCGGCGACGCAAAGGGACGCGACGGTCTGGTGCTGCACTTCGATGGCACCGACTGGACCCGCGTCGCGAGCAACACTCCGTACGACCTGTGGTGGGTGCACGCGCTTGCCCCCGACGACGTCTTCATCAGCGGCTCCGGCGGCACCATCCTCCGGTTCGACGGCACGACCTTGGTGCGCCAGGCCACCCCGGGTCTCGCCGCGCACACGGTCTTCGGCCTGTGGGCATCGGGCCCCAGCGACGTGTGGGCCGTGGGCGGCGTGAGCGGACGCTATGGCTTCATCTGGCACTTCGATGGCGCCACGTGGCAGGACGTTCCTCTGCCCGACGCCGTCCCCCTCAACAACCAGGGTGAGCTCCCCGCCCTCTTCAAGGTGTGGGGGCGCGGCCCGGATGACGTCTACGTGGTGGGCGGCGACGGCCTCATCCTCCACTACGACGGCAATGCTTGGGCCGTCGTGCCCACCGCGACAGACGAGCTCCTCTTCACCGTGCACGGTGACGATGACGAGGTGGTCATCGTCGGCGGGGGCAACAACGGGGTCGTGCTGAGCGGCGACGGCGATGCCGAAGGCCCCAGCGACGCGCCACTGCTCCAAGGTGTGCACGTCGGCCCCGACGGTACGTTCTGGGCCTGCGGCGCCCGCGGCACCATCTACCGGCGCTTGCCCGGAAAGGACTGGGCGCAGGTGGACAACGTGCCCGACCTCAATCCCGAGTCGCTGCACGCCATTTGGGTCGACCCCGAGGGCAGCGTGTGGACGGTCGGCGGAGGGGTGCTCTCTCCCGCGCTCGACCAGGGCGTGGTGCTGCGCGGTCGGCCGTCCAGCGCCGAAGAGATCGCCACCGTCACCCCACCGGAGGACCTCCCGCCTCCGGACACCTCGTGCCCTGCCGACCGCGTCGACATCGCCCCCGGCCAGTCGATCGCGCGGCGCTGGAACGAGCTCCTTCTCGATTCGATTCGACGCGACATCCCGCGACCGACGAATCATTCACGCAACCTCTTTCACACGTCGATCGCCATCTACGATGCCTGGGCGGCCTACGACGTCACGGCCGACGGCTACGTGGTGCAAGAGAAGCTGACCGCCACCGACGTCGCAGAAGCACGACGCATCGCCATCTCGTATGCCGCCTATCGCGTGATGCACCATCGGTACGAGAAGGAGGTCGGAGGAACGACGTCGGTCGACTGCT
>JAUHZF010000409.1 GCA_030426145.1 Polyangia bacterium | reverse complement strand
ATCATCGTAAGCCCGCACAAGGTTTATGGCCCCGAGTCCAACGACCTCGTGCTACAGCTACGAAAGCGCGGTATCGACAAGGTCGTGCTGGCGGGGATGAGCGCGAACCTATGCGTCGAGTCACACCTTCGCGAGCTGCTCGAGCAGGGGTTCGAGGTCGCGGTGGCCCGGGACGCCACGGCGGCGGCCCGCGTGGAGGAAGGAGACGGCTATGCGGCTGCGGTCGTCAACTTCCGTTTCCTGGCCAATGCGAGCTGGACCACCGACCAGGCCGTAGCCGCAGTGGGCGCCGCCGTGGAGGGCCGGTCGACCGCCGGCTGAGCCGCCGTCGTGCTCGGGAGCCCCAACCATGAACCCCTACCTCTTCACGTGGTGCTCCCGAGTAGGGCTCCTCGTCGCCCTCGTTTCGTGCCTGATCGGCTGCAGTGGCGCGGTGACCCAAGTGGAACCCGCACCGCCTGCGAGGGGCGATGCCCCAGGCACGGTACGGGTGGCGGCGAGCGCTCGGTATCGCGCGGGTCGTGTCCATCGGTTCATCTTCGGTGGCGGCTATCGGGACCTGTGGAAGGCGGAGGTCGAGCTGCCGCTGCTCGACCTCGAGAAGGAAGGTGGTGGCCTCACCCCCACCGGCCGCTTCGGAGGCCTCCAGTCGGCTGTGCTCGGCCTCGTGGGGGCTGACGGTCGGCGCTACACCTTTCGCGGCACCGACAAGGACCCGTCAGCGGTCCTGCACCCCATGCTTCGCGACTCGCCGGTGCGCGACCTCGTGCAAGACCAAATGGCGGCCCAGCATCCCGGGGGGCCTCTCGTCGCGGGTGAGCTGTCCGAAGCGGTAGGGGTGCTGACCATTCGCGAGCGCATGGTCGTGATGCCCGACGACCCTGCCCTCGGAGCCTATCGAAAGGAGTTCGCGGGCATGGTGGGGACCTTCTACACCTACCCGACGCCTCGCGAAGGAAACCGCCCGGGCTTCGCCGGAGCCACGGAGATCGTGGACCAGGAGGCACTCTATGCACGCCTCGAGGCCAGTCACGTCGATCGTGTGGACGCGGAGGCCTACCTACGGGCGCGCCTGCTCGACTTGCTCCTCGGTGACTTCGACCGCCACCGAAAACAATGGCGGTGGGCCAAGCTACCGGGCGAGCCGGAGTGGCAGCCCATCCCCGAGGATCGCGACCAGGCCTTCGTGAGGTACGACGGCGTGGGCCAGCGCATCGGCGCGATCTACGTTCCCATTCTTCAGTGCTACGGATCCGACTACCCCGCGATGCGAGGACTCGCGTTTCATGGCTGGGAGCAAGACCGGTGGCTCCTCGCTTCGCTCGAGTGGAGCGCGTGGGAACGGGTGATCCAGGACCTCAAACGCCGGTTGACGGACGACGCCATCGAACGGGCCCTGCGTCAGCTGCCCCCCGCGTACTACGCGCTCGATGCGGAGCGTCTTCGTGGGGATATTCGTGGACGGCGCGACCGGTGGTTGGAAGGAGGCCGTGCCTTCTACGAGCACCTCGCGGGAGAGGTGAACGTGCAGGCGTCCGATGCGGCCGAGGCGGTGGCGGTGACCTGGACGCCGGACGGCAAGCTGCGGGTCGAAGTTCGGCCGCGGGTGGAGGGCAGCGAGGCCTTCTTCGACCGGACCTTCGATCCCTCGGAGACCCATGACGTCCGCATCTACCTGCGTGGCGGCGACGACCGCGTCGTCGTGGAAGGCGTCCCTGGGAGCATCGCACTTCGCGTCGTATCGGACCGTGGCCAGAAGGTCCTCGATGACAGCTCGAGCGGCGGCACGGCGTTCTACGACGTGGAGCCGACGAACGTGGTCCGAAAGGGCGCCAGCACGTCGGTGGTCGACGACGACTACGTTCCTCCCGATGCTGGCGCCGGCTTCCTCGAGGACATCGAGGTGCCGCCGCGGGACTGGGGCTGGGACCTTCTGCCTTTTCCCAACCTCGGCTACGCCCCGGGGGTGGGCTTCATGCTCGGGGCAGGGGTCCAGGTCTCCGAGTTCGGCTTCAGGAAGCACCCCTTCAGTCGCTCGCATCGCGCAAGCGTCGAGTTCGCCACCGGCACCCTCCTCCCGACCGCGCTCTACTCGGGTCGCTACCGCTTCGAGAACTCCAACGTCATCGCCGAGCTGGATGTCGGCTACGACGGCAACGCCGTCATCCGGTACCACGGGTTGGGCAACGAGACCGCTGCAGACCAGCCCGACGACTTCTACAACGTGATCCTCCATCGCGTTTCGCTCTCGCCGGCGGTCTCGTGGACGTCTTCCGATGAGATCCTTCGCCTCGCGGGCGGGCTCGTGCTCACCTACTCGAGCACTCAAACCGAGGACGAGCCGCGTCTGATCGGTGAGGAGCAGCCCTATGGCTCGGGCCGATTCTTCCAATCGTCCCTCTTCGGTCACGTCATGATCGACCTGCGGCGCTCCGAATTCGCCAACCATCCTCTCGCCCTTCCGCTTCACACCAATACCGCGGCTGGTTATGCAACGGGTGGTGTCCTGCTCGACCTCCGCGCCGACGTCACGCCTCCGGTGCCGAGCGCCGAGGCGGCCTGGGGCTCCGTCGACGCTTCCGTGGCCGGCTATCTGGGTCTGATGGAAGGCTCGCGGTTGGTGCTGACGGGCCGGTTGGGGGAGCGCTTTACCTGGGGGCGAGTGCCCTACTTCGGCGCGGCGTTCCTCGGGGGCGGGGGATTCTTCAGCGGCGGAGCGACGGCACGCGGCTTCATCGCCCAGCGCTTCGCCGGTGACGCCTCCCTCTATGCCAACGCCGATGCCCGCCTGTTCCTCTTCCGCTTCCCGCTCCTCGTGCCTACCGACTTCGGCATCACCGGCTTCGGCGACGTCGGGCGGGTCTTCGCGTATGGTGAGAGCTCGGACCGTTGGCACCCAAGCGGAGGTGGCGGGATCTGGCTCGCTCCTCTCACGCGAACGAACACGATCAGCTTCTCGGTGGCGGGGAGCAGGGATAACGTCAACGTCTATGGCCGGGCAGGATTCCACTATTGACCCGAGCTGGTTCTCAGCCGCGTCGACGCGCGTGTTCGTCGTGCTGGCGATGAACGTCCTCGGCGCACCTCGGGCCTCTGCGCAAGAGGTCCAGGTCCACCCTTCGCCGCCTTCGGTCGACACCGTCTATGCCCTGGATCCACGCGTCGACGTTCCGCTCGCCCTCGTGCCGGGGCTGCTGTCGTTCGGCTGGCTCCTCGTCGAAGAGCCGGCATTCTGTGCTCCGCAGTGTGACCCGTCGGGGCTCAATGCCCTCGACCGCTCGTCGGCGGGGAACTTCGACCAGCGCTGGCGACTCGCGAGCGACCTGGGCCTCTTTGGGGCCTTGGGTACGGGTATGGGTGCCCTGGTCGCCGACGGCGGGCTTGCCGGTGGCGCGCAGGACTTCGTGGTGGTGGCGGAGTCGATACTCTGGGCCAATGGGCTGGCCGTCATCGGCAACCTCGCGTTGCGGCGCCCTCGACCATTGCTCTACGGCGACCGTGCACCCATCGAGTCCCGCGAGAACCCAGCGGCGCAGCTGTCCTTCATCAGCGGCCACTCGGCGTTGGTCGCGGCCTTGACGACCTCGGTGTTCAGTACGACGTACCGCCGCGACCCCGATCGGGCGCTTCCGTGGGTGGTGCTGGGCGTGGGGACGGCAGCCACTGCATTCACCGGTGTGGGGCGTGTTCTCGCGGGACGCCACTTTCCCTCCGACGTGCTCCTGGGTAGCGCCCTCGGTGCGTCGATGGGCTTCCTGCTCCCCGCGCTTCACGATGCCCCGATTCGCCTCACCCCCGTGGCTTCGACAGAAGAGTTTCGCTTCACCGCATCTGGGTCCTGGTAGCCCTCGAACGTGTTTCCTTCTGCCCGCACGGGGCTGGTGTCGGCTCGGGCCAACCAGGTACGCGGCTGCGACGAGACTTCGACTACGATGCGCCCGATGGCCCTCCAGGACCGTTCGCTGAAGCAGCTGCTGTTGAGCATGGCGGCCGCCCAGAGCTGTGACACCTTGTTGGACCGCCTCGTCAGCGGACTCGCCTCGCAAGCGGATGTGGCCCTCGCGCGAATCTGGCTGCTTCGGCCTGGCGATCGGTGCGGTACCTGCGCCCTCCGCGCCGAGTGTCCGGGACACGTGCCGTGTTTGCACCTGGTAGCGAGTGCGGGCACGCGCAGTGATGGAACCGTCAGCTGGACGGGAACCGATGGCGCCTTTCAACGTTTTCCGGTTGGGCGGCGCAAGATCGGCCGGCTCGTGACCGAGGGGGCGACGCGACGTGTGGATGTGGCGGAGGAGGCCGATTGGATCGTCGACCCGGGCTGGGTGAAAGAGCATGGTGTCGCCGGGTTTGGAGGCACGCCCCTGGAGTTTCAGGGGGAGATTCTCGGTGCGCTCGGTGTATTCACGCGCTCGCCTTTCGACGACGAGCGGCTCGAGTGGCTTCGGTTGATCGGGGACCACGCCGCGGCGGCGATCGCGAATGCGCGTGCCTTCGAAAAAATCGAACAGCTCAAGGCGGCGCTAGAGCGTGAGAATGCCTACCTGAGAGAAGAGGTGGCCGAGACCCATCAATCGTCGATCGTGGGCTCGAGTGAGAGGTTGAAGTCCGTCATCGAGGCGGTCGAAATGGTGGCGCCCACCGGCGTCAACGTACTCGTCTCGGGAGAATCGGGTACCGGTAAGGAGTTGGTGGCGCGGGCGATTCACGATCGCAGTGAGCGTCGCGGTCACGCCTTGGTCAAGGTCAACTGCGCATCGGTGCCGCGGGAGCTGTTCGAGAGCGAGTTCTTCGGCCATGTGAAGGGAGCTTTCACGGGAGCGGTCAAAGACAGGGCGGGGAGGTTCTCGCTCGCGGACGGGGGCACCTTGTTTCTCGACGAGGTCGGAGAGATCCCGCTCGAGATGCAGAGCAAGCTCCTACGCGTCCTCCAGGAGGGAGAGTACGAGCGGGTTGGCGACGAACGCACGCAACGCGTCGACGTGCGAATCGTCGCCGCGACGAACCGCGATCTGCAGCGAGAGATCCAAGAGGGGAACTTTCGGGAAGACCTCTACTACCGCCTCGCCGTCTTTCCCATCGAGGTCGCGCCGCTACGTGAACGGAGAGACGACATCCCCGCGCTGGCGCGCCATTTCATTGCGACCACGGCGCCGAAGCTCAAGCGTCCCGTGCTCGCGCTCAACCGCGAGGCGGAGGCGGCACTGATGAGCTACCACTGGCCCGGCAACATCCGCGAACTCCAGAACGTCATCGAACGTGCGCTCATCGTCTCGGGAGCGGGACCCCTGCGCGTAGACCTCCCCGAGAGCGGGCGACGGACGTTCTCTCCGGGGGCGACCACCCGCGAGGTCTGGACGGAGGAGGAGATGAAACACCGTGAGCGCGAGAACATCGTGCTCGCCCTGACGCGATGCGCCTGGCAGGTCTATGGCAGCGGAGGCGCCGCGGAGTTGCTGGGAATGAAGCCGTCCACCCTTGCGTCGCGCATGAAGAAGTACGGCATCGAGAAGCCGAGTGCGTTCGACGGATGACGCTTCTCTGATCGAATCAGCGGCAGCCTTGCAGGTCGCAGGTTCGGTCAAAGGAGAGTGTCTCTCCGCCGTGGGCGGGGGAGTGGTCGCCGTAGCCCGAGATGACGTAGGTGTCGCCGGTGACCTCGAGGGCGATGGTGCCGTCCATCACCACCGGCTCGAGCGGAAGGGAGGCGCAGTCGGGGTAGCCCCGCTCGGTCTGCATCACGAGCTCGACCGGGGCTTGGTCGAGGCTGTCGTAGGTGGCGCACCGTGGGTGGTGGTAGTTCGTGGCTTGGTCGTCGCCGACCGAGATGAGGGCGACCTCGGGCTGGAGGTCGGCCACGAAGTCGGGATGGGTCGCATTGGCGGCGCCATGGTGGCCCACCCGCAGCACCTCGACATCGACGCCGCGCGCGACGAGGGCGTCGGCGAGGGCCAGCTCGACGGCCGCGTTCTCGGCGCCCGACGCGGGACCGGTGAGGTCGCCGGTGACGAGGAAGTCGAAGCCCTGTTCATCGGAGATGAGGAGCGCGACGGAGCGTTCGTTGGGCGTATTGACCGACGCCACGCGCTGGGGATCGTCGATGACGTACCCATCGCCGGCCACGACCATGGCGCGCACGCCGCCACCGAGGTCTAGCGTCGTCCCGAGCTCCTCTCCTCCCGCGACCGCGTGGCGAGGCACCGAGAGCTGTGCCGACAGCTCGGTCGTACAGCGGGTCCATTGTTCGGAGGACTGCGTGGTGTTGGTGTCGATGCCCTGGTCGAAGATCCCGCGGATGGGGAACCATGGCGACGGCGTGCAGCTCTCGTCTTCCCACAGCAGCGAGGTCGACGAGGAGATGGTGACGAATCCGCCGACGTGGTCGCCGTCGAAGTGCGACAGCACCACCCAGTCGACGGCGTCGACCCCTTGCTCTAGGAGAAGGTTCCGGAGGATCCGACCGCCGTCGGGGTGCCGGTCGCCGCCGTCCACCACGAGGGTGCGGCGCCGACCGTCTTCTTCGGGGCCGATGACGACGGTGGCGTCGCCCTGACCGATGTCGACCACGAAGATCTGCCAGGTGGCCGGCGGCGCTGCCGCACCGCCGCTGCCCCCTGCGCCGTCGTCGGGGGGCGCGCCCCCGAAACCACCCTCGCCGGGGTCATCGGGCGCCATGCCGCCTTCTTCGGAAGGCGGTACCGGCGCTTCGTTCGTGTCACTCCATGCGGGCGGATCGTCCACGGGAGAGACACAGGCCCCGACCGCGACCAGCGGACCGAGCAGCAACAGCCCCAGGGGGCGCGGGAGTTCCAGCACGTCGATCGATACGGCTGCGGCCTCCAGAACTTGAGGGGGTCCGTACGCACCCGGCATCGAGCAGAGCGATGTACGATGCGGTGCATGACAGGTCGGGTCTCCCTGCTGCTTGCGCTAGGCGCGATGGGGCTCATCGCGCCCGGGTGTGGTTCGAACGAGAGCCCATCGCCCGCAGCGACGAGCGCGGGGACTGGCGGTGCGAGCAGCAGTTCGGTCACGAGCGGGGGCACCACGAGTGGTATCGGCGGAGGCGGAAGCGGCGGCGAAGCACCGCAGCCGGACCCGTGCCTCGAGACGATGCCGTCGTGCCCGATGCCGCCGGCCAACCCGGTCGAAGGGAGTGGCCTCGTGGCCATCGACCGCTGCGCCTTTCCCATCGAGGCCCGCGGCTTCGACGATGGTGCAGCGGCTGCGCTCGCGGGAGCGCTCCCCGTCGCTCCGCTGGCTGACGTGCTCACCGACCTCAACCGCGCGGGCACCACCGTGACCAGCGTCCCGGGAAACCCGGCGGGCGTGTCGCAGGCCTTTGGATGGAACAGCGGTGACCAGAGCGTCGCCTACTGGATCCCGCAGGGGCTCACGGGCAGCGCTGACGCGCGTGATGACGGTCTCGTCGACGGGCGCGAGGTCGTGCTCGCGAGCTGGTACTACAGCGCGGCGGACGACCCGAACGGCACCGGCGAGAAGGGGGTGCGCGTCTCCCTCGCCGACGTGACCAACCCCGCGGGCGTCGCCTATCGCCATCTCCTGCTGGTCGAGCCCTTCATGGATGGCACCCGCCCCGACTTCCGGGCGGTGGAGATCCACGCCGGGGGCATGGCGTGGCTCGGCGACCTGCTCTACGTCGCCGACACCGTGCACGGCTTTCGCGTGTTCGATCTCAGCCGTGTGCTGCGGGTCGAAACGGGAGCGCAGACCATCGGCTACGACGGCGCACAGAGCGCCTACTTCGCCGCCAACTACAAGTACGTCGTCCCGCAGGTCGGCCACTACGAACGCCTCGGCGACTGCACCCCGCGCTTCTCCTTCGTGGCCCTCGATCGCTCGACCACGCCGCCGTCTCTCGTGAGCGGCGAGTACAGCGCGACGAGCATCACGGGTCGTCTCTTCACCTGGCCGCTGACCACGACCGGACGCCTGGCGGCCGAGCTGAGCTTTCCGAGCCGGGCGCACTTCGCCATGCAGAGCCATCTCCAGGGCGGGGTCTCGAAGGACGGCACCTTCTGGCTCTCGTCGAGCGAGCCCCCGGCCGGCGCGGGCGACCTCTACGTGACCGGCGAGGCCACGCCCACCCAGGTCTTCGGCTGGGTCGATGCGCCCGAGGACCTCATGCTCGATCTGCCGCGCAACAAACTCTGGAGTCTCTCCGAGGGTGACGGCGAGCGGTTCGTCTTCGCCGTCTCACCGCCACCCGGCGGGTGAGGCCGCTCCTCCTCTGTGAGGCCGCTCCTCCTCTGTGAGGCCGCTCCTCCTCTGTGAGGCCGCTCCTCCTCTGTGAGGCCGCTCCTCCTCTGTGAGGCCGCTCCTCCTCTGTGAGGCCGCTCCTCCTCTGTG
>JAUHZF010000408.1 GCA_030426145.1 Polyangia bacterium | reverse complement strand
CGCGAACTTCATGTACCTGCGCGCCAAGCCGCCGTCTGCGACCCCGCTCGACTGGTTCGGAGCCTGGCCCAACTACATTCTCGCGGGTGAGGTCTTGGCCCTTCTTCTGTTCGGCCTGCTCTATCTCCCCTTCGTCATCTGGGTGCGACGGCAGGGGGCCCAGACCCGAGGCCTCCGCGATGGCACGTGAGGGGCGGCGGGGCGTGCTGTTCATGGTGGGGGCGACCTTCGCTTTCACCGCGATGATCACCCTGGTCAAGACGCTACGCGAGACGATGCCGACCCTCGACATCATGTTCTGGCGCGGACTGGTGGGGATCCCCGTCGCCTTCCTCTTGGCCCGGCGCGACGGCACCGTGTCCCTCGTGCGCCGCGACCTGGTGCTGCTGCGCGCCATCCTCGGCACGGGGGCGATGTTCTGTTTCTACACCGCGACGCGAATGCTCACGGTGGCGGACCTGTCCTTCATCCACAAGCTGCAGCCGATCCTCATCGCCATCGTGGCGCCACTCATCCTGGGGCGGAGCGAGCGGGTGGGGCGCAAGGTGTGGGTGGTGCTTGCGGCGGGGATCTCCGGCTGCGCGATGTTGCTGGCCCCGGACGGGGGCGCCGGACTGGCGGGTGGTCTGTGGGGTCTCGGCGCGGTGATGTTCACGGCCGGCGCGCACATCACGGTGCGCAAGCTGGGCGAGACCGACCGACCCGCGGCGGTGGTGCTCTGGTTTCAGGTCATCATGACGCTCATCGCCGGGCTGTTGGTGGTCACGACGATCGGGCGCTTGCCGCGTTTCGCGCCATCGGTGTGGCCGATGGTGCTCGGGGTTGGGATCGCGGCGGTGGCGGGCCAGGTGATGCTGACCACGGCCTACAAGCTCGAGCGCGCAGCTACGGTCGCCGCCGCTTCGTACATCCAGGCAGTGTGGGCCCTCGGGGTCGACCTCGTCGTCTTCGGGGTCGTGCCCACCGTTTGGGGGCTCGCCGGGGGCGCCCTCATCGTGGGCGGGGGGCTCCTGCTGCTTCGGTCTGACTGACCCCCCGGCTTGCCGGCGCCATGGGGACGGAGGAAGCCGAAGAACGTGCCGGGTTCGATGCTGAAGTCGATGCCGCGGACGGCGATGAAGTCGCCGTGGCCCTTCTCGAGCCCCCGCGCGACACGACGCTCATCCCTCGTCGGACTTGGGCTGCGGAACCAGCGGCACGAGGTCCTTGCGGGGGACCTTCGTCTGCTGGCCGAGCCGATCTTTCACCTCGGCGTCGTCGCCGGTGACCGAGACCACCCGCACGGGCATCCACCGCTTGCCAGCCTGGGCCCGGGCGAGGCAGTAGCGCTCGGCCTGAACCGTGGCGGGGGCTTCCGGTAGGGGGACCACGGCCGTGAGGGGGAGATCGCGCTCGTCCCAGCGGTCGCCGGCCCAGGCCACCCTCACCTTGCCGTCCTTGGGCATGACGGCCACGACCTTCGCCTCGTACCAGGAGCTATCGACGAAGTGCGCGAGCACGGGCTCGTCCTTCTTGGGCAGAAAGCCCGCGGGGGCGACGGGGGCACCGGCCTCGACGAAGGCCTCGTCGAAGGCGCGCCCCTTCTCACGGCGCTCGAGGAAGCCCTTCAGGTTCTTCGCGATGGCTTCGTCGATCGGCTCGGCGCGGTCGGTGGCTTCGAGGCTCCGGTGCAGGTTGCCCCACGCGTCTTCGAGGGCGCCGTCCTTCTCGCGACAGGGGTACCAACCCTTGGGGCCGGTGGGCGCGCGCTCGAGGGCGGGATTGATGAAGCACAAACCCACCGCGGCCGTTTTGCCGCGGAGGAAGAGTTGCTCGCGCTTGGCCTGTTGCAGCGGTCCGTCTTCGATCTGAACTTCGGCCTCGTCGGTCGCGACGGTCTTGATCTGGCCGGGCTGGTACTTCTGTGTGCCCACCGCGACCACGACGGCTGCGTTGGCGGGTACGACCGACGACAGGGCCGGGACCGGGGCCGCGCTCGGTTGGGCGCTCGCCGCCGGGGCGGGAGGCGCGCTCTCACCACCGCAGGCCCCGAGTCCGGTCAGCAGCAGGATGGGGACCGTGCGTCCCAGAGGCGCGATGCGCCGTGCACGCGAAGCGGGCATGACCGATACGGGTAGCACTTCGCGAGGCGCGGCACGAGCCTCCCGGGAGCCGGGACCCCGGATCGCGAATGTGGCAGACTCCAAGCGTGTCCTTCGAGCGGAATCCCGTTCTGCACGCCCACATCGACGACGTGGACCGCGACGCCTTGCTCGCCTTCGTCGAGGAGCGGGTTCGGTGCCTGGAGACGGATCGCGAGGCCTGGGCGGTACGGCTCGGCCTGCTCGGCAAAGCGGGGTCGCGTGTGTTGCCCTCCCCGGTCGGGCTCCTGTGCTTCGGTCTTCACCCACAGCGCGTCATGCCGGCGTGGGGGATCAGCGCGGTGCGGGTTCGCGGGCACAACATCGCCGACGAAATCGCCGCCTCCGAGCACCTCGAGGGCAACATTGGCCAGCTCATCGATGGCGCCTGCGACTTCGTGGCGCGGCACGCGCTCAGCGCTGGCGACGAAGAAGACGAGGCTGAGTACGCGGCGGTCGCCGTGCGCGAGGCGGTGACCAACGCCGCGCTCCACAGAGATCTCCGCAAGCCGGGGCGGGTTGGCGTTCACCTCTACGACGACAGACTCGAGGTTTGGAGCCCAGGTGGGGTGCCAGAAGCCCTCGGCGACCTCGAGGAGGCGCTCACACGTGGGGGCGTGTCGATGCCGCGTAACCCACTGCTCTGTGCGACGGCGCGCGAACGGGGCTGGATGAACCAGATCGGTCGCGGCCTCGCCACCATCCAGCGAGCTGCGCGTTCTTCAACGCGCATCGAAGTGAGGGTGACGCCGCGGGGCTTCTGCGTCACCTTTCCTTCACGCTTCCCGGTGGCGACGAGAGGACGGCAGTGAGCGAAGAAGAGAGCCCGCCTTCGGTAGACGAAGATGCGTTGACGGTGAAGCGAGGCGTCGAAGGCGACGGCCCCGAGCTGACCGAAGGGGGCACGGTCCGCATGGCCACCGAGGATGGCGCGCTGAAGCCGGCTCCGATTCTCGACATCGGTGGCGCGTCGCAGCCGCCGCCGCCCCTGGAGGACGGGGCGGTGGTGCAGGTCGACGATGCAGCGCCCGACGGTGCCGCCGACACCATGCTCGATCCGGGCGATACGTCGGACGTCGGTGACGACGAGCCCTTTCCCGAGACCGCCCCCGACCCTCCGGTGGGCGGGTCGTCACGCGTCGTTCGTCGCGTGGCGCAGCTCGTCGTGCTGGTGGGTTTGGTCTTGTCGGTGGTCTTCGGAACCGATCCCTTGGTGCGGAAGCTCATTCACGCTGAGGCCGAGGAGAGCGGCGTCGTGCTCTTGGAGCTCGGGGACTGGACCCTCTCGGAGTGGACCCTCGGTGGCCCGGGGCGGGTGACGCTCACCGATGTCGACTTCGTCCTCGACGGCGTGGCGGGCGTAGAGGGCTCGGTCGATAGCCTCGTGGTCGTCGTGCAGGGCACCACACCCACGTCGCTGACGGCGGAGGGGGCGACCCTGGAGCTGACGGGTGGTGCGACCTCCCTCGCGCTGTCGTTCAGCCTCTGGACGAGTCTCCATCCAGAGCTCTTGCAGCTGCCGGCCGAGGCCCGCGGCGTGAGCCTGCGCTGGCGGCCTCAGGCCGGAGCGGAGCCGTGGTTGGTGGCCGAGGGGGCGAGCATTCTGCCCGAGCCCCACGGCGGGCGGTGGGTGTCTGAGAAGACCCTCGCATTCGGGGTCGACGTGGGACGCGTCGGCGCCAAGTGGGACGGAGCTGCCGCAGAGGTGGCCCTGGGGTTCGGTCAGGACGAGCTCGAGAAGGCCCCCGTCGTGATCGCCGTCCGGCCTACGGAGGGGGCGGCGGACGTGACGTTGCGAAAGAGCTCGCTGAAGAGCCTCGCGGGCCCCCTCGCGCTGGTCTTGCCCGCGGCCGACGTCACGGTCGAAGGCACGGCGAAGCTGAAGCTGGGGAAGGGGAGCGAGATCACCGGCACCACAGAGGTCACCTTCGGGGGCTACCGCGTTCCCGTACCCCCCGAGCTGAAGGGCATCGTCTTCGGGGACCAGACGGTGGTGACGTCGGACCTGGCGATCCGCGCCGATCGCGGTCGCATCGCCTTGTCGAACATGGTCGTCGAGCATGGCGCCATCGCGTTGCGGGGAGAGGCGCTCATCGAGCGGGACGGAGAAGAGGCCGGCGTGACCGCGACGCTGAAGGGGAGCATTCCCTGCGCGCAGCTGGTGGCCGCCGCGACCCGAACCCGGGTAGAGGGCGAGCTCGGCCGCATGCTTGCCGGCCTCGCGGGCCAAGCAACCCAGGGCAGCGTGGGGGTCACCCTCGACGTCGAGGCATCGACGGCCAACCTCCTCGGGGCCAGAATCGAGAGAAAGATCGGGGTTGGATGTGGGATCAAGCCCGGGCTTGGGTTGAAGCTACCCAAGCTCGACGACCTGAAGGACAAGCTCCCTCCCGAGGTGCGGGATCTGCTTCCGAAGGCGGAGCCTTGAGCCACGAGGGGCGCTGACAGCGCTGGCGTGCGACGATACGAAGCACCGATGCCAACCCTATCGAAGATCGTCGTCGCGACCGACTTCGGCCCAGCTTCCGAGCGGGCGGTCTTTCTCGGAGGAGAGCTCGCACGGCGTACCAACGCGGAGCTCGCCCTGTTGCACGTCTACGATCCGGCCCCTCTCGGCCCCGCCGTGAGCTACCCGGTGCCGGTGTGGACGGGGAGCGACTACGAGCGATCCATGCGCGACAGGGCCACCACCCAGCTGCGTCGCTGCCTCGACGAACAGCTCGATGGTGTGGCGCGCGTATCGCTTCATGCCCTCGACCACAGCAGCCCCGTCACCGCGGTCTGCGACTTCGCCGAAGCCGCCGAGGCCGACCTCATCGTGACCGGGACCCATGGTCGCGAAGGGCTCGAGGCGCTCCTCATGGGGAGTGTCGCGGAGCGCATCGCACGGCACGCACCGTGTTCGGTCGTCGCCGCTCGCGCGAAACGTCACCCCGACGTAGAGACGGGCCACGTGCTCGTCTGCACCGATTTCTCCGAAGGGTCGGAGGCCATGCTGCGTCAGTCCGGCGAGCTACGGGCGCTCTTCGGCAACCGGCTCACGCTGCTTCACGTCTACGAGTCGGCGCCGGATCCTCTCCTCCGCGACCACCCGGAGCGTCGGCGGCTGGGCGAGACGGGAACCACCGCGGCGCTTCTGCGACGTGCGCTCGACGACCTCAACGACCGCTTTTTTGCAGGCAAGGCCGATGCGGCGCTGGTCGAGAGCGACCATCCGGCCGAGGCCATCGTGGCCTACGCGCAAGCGCGTGAGGCCGACGTCATCGTCATCGGCACCCACGGGCGAACGGGCCTTTCGCGGCTGCTGATCGGCAGCGTCGCTGAGCGGGTCACGCGGACCGCGGACTGTTCGGTCTGGGTCAGTCGCAATCTCTCGGCGGATGTCGAGGCCGAGCCGGGCTAAGGTCATCGTCTTCATGAACGCATACGCCGAGCTCGAACAGCGCTTCGCCCGTCTCCTCACCCTCGGGGAGGTGGAGGCGGTGATGCAGTGGGACACTGCGACCATCATGAGCGCGTCGGCCGCCGCGAGCCGCGCCGAACAGATGGCGCTTCTCCAGGTGCTGCAGCAAGAGTTGCTCACCGCGCCCGACACCGAGGAACTGTTGTCGCGTGCAGGAGAGGCGGAGCTCGAGGACTGGCAGCGCGCCAACCTGCGCGAGATGGATCGGCGCTACCGACACGCATCGGCGGTGCCGAACGACCTCGTCGAAGCCTTCGCGAGGGCCTGCTCGCGCTGTGAGCACCATTGGCGCACGGCGCGTGCCGAGAGCGACTTCGCCGCCATCTCGGGACAGCTCGAGGAGGTCGTCTCGCTGGTTCGTCAAATCGCGCGGGCGAGGGGCGAAGCGCTTGGGCTCACCCCGTATGAAGCGCTGCTCGACGAGTACGAACCAGGTACCCACTGTGCCGACATCGACCCCCACTTCGACGCGCTCGCGGCCTGGCTTCCGGGCTTTCTCGAGGAGGCGCAGGCGGCGCAGGAGGCGCGGCCCGCGGTGTTGCCCGTCGAAGGGCCTTTCGACGTCGGGGCCCAGCGGCGCCTGGGCGAGGCGATGATGAAGGCGGTGGGCTTCGACTTCTCGCGCGGCCGCCTCGACGTGAGCCTGCACCCCTTCTGCGGGGGCAACCCCGACGACATCCGCATCACCACGCGCTACGCGACGGACGATTTCGCCTCGAGCCTCATGGGGGTGCTCCACGAGAGCGGGCACGCCATGTACGAGCGCAACTTGCCGGCCGACTGGCGCAGCCAGCCCGTGGGCAAGGCCCGAGGCATGGCCGTGCACGAGAGCCAGTCGCTTCTCATCGAGATGCAGGCGTGCAGAAGTCGCGCCTTCCTCGGCTTTGCCGCCCCCCACATCCGTGAGGCCTTCGGAGGGGCAGGGCCCGCTTGGGAGGCGGAGAACCTCTACCGGCGCAACATCCGCGTGGCGCCAGACTTCATCCGCGTCGACGCCGACGAGGTCACCTATCCCGCCCACGTGCTTCTCCGCTACAGGCTGGAGAAGGCCCTGGTGGGGGGCGAGCTCGAGGTCGCCGACCTCCCGGCCGCGTGGAACGAGGGCTTCGAGGGCCTGCTCGGCCTCACGCCCCCCGACGACCGGCGGGGCTGTCTCCAGGACATCCACTGGTTCGATGGCGCGTTCGGCTACTTCCCCAGCTACACCCTCGGCGCGATGCTGGCCGCGCAGCTCTTCGCCGCCGCCGACCGCGCCCTAGACGACCTGTCCGGCGCGCTCGGCCGAGGGGACTTCGCGCCCCTGGTCGCCTGGCTCCACGACCACGTGCATCAGCACGGCAGCCGCTACACCACCCCCGAGCTCGTCGAGGTGGCCACCGGGGCGCCTCTGAGCCTCGACGCCTACCAGGCTCATCTTCGCGCCCGCTACATCGACGCCGCCCGCTAAATCTCCCCTGCGCGCTTTGAGCCCCCGACGCGCCTGGAGGTTGCCGGGTCGCGGGGGCGTGTCTATCGTCGCAGGCGATGCTGGGCCCCGCGCGCAAGCGTTCGTTTCGCACCCTGGTGGCCGGTGGTCTCTTGGGGGGCGCACTGGTGTGCAGTGCGCACGCTTCGGCACAAGAAGCGGGTGACGGCGGCTTCGACCTCAACCAGATGCGCGCTGCGCCGGCTGGGGACGTCTTCTTCGGGGTGCCGTCGCCCTACGCCTACGGGCACCTACGCCCCGCGGGCTACGTCATGTTCGACTACGCGGCCCGTCCGATCCGCCTTTCGAGCAGCGACACCGCAGTCGTTTCGCAGCAGTCCTACCTCCGCGGCGACGTGTCCTTGGCCCTCTGGGAGCGCCTGCTCATCAACGTGCAGGCGCCCATCATGGTCATGCTCGACGGCGATGACCCGGGCCTCGCCGGCACGACCTTCACGACCCTCGAGGCGCCGCGTTTCGGCGACCTGCGGATCGGCCTTCGGGCTCGGATCTTCGGCGAGGACGGGGGACCATTCCAGCTCGGTGCCGGCGGCTACATCTACGCGCCCACGGGCGAAGAGCTTCAATACGCTGGCGACGGGGGCGTGCGCGGGGATCTCCACGCCACCATCGGAGGCCGGGTGGGGAGCGAAGACGTGGGCTTCGTCTACAGTGCGAGCGCGGGCCCCGAGCTGCGCGCCTCCGACTCTCCCCACGTGATGCGCTACGGCGTCGGTGCGGCCTTGCTGCTCGGCGGCGATCTGGTCCAGCTCGGTGCCGAGCTCTGGGGCTCGAGCGCCCTCGGGGGCAACGATCTCTTCTTGTCCTCAGTGCCCGTCTCGACCGCCCCTGCTGGGACCAACCTCGAGGTGCTCGGCGGGGTGAAAATCCGGGTCATCGAAGGGCTCACCTTCGGCGCCGGAGCGGGGCCAGGCCTCGGGAGCACGGTGGGCACACCCACCTTCCGCGTGCTGGGGCTCATCGGGTGGAGCCCGCTTCCCGCGCCCAAGACCCTCGATGACATCGAGCCCGACGACGCCACCAAGGATGGGGATGATGACGGCATCCCCGACGAGCTCGACGCATGCCCCACCGAGGCAGGCGAGCCTTCCGCCGACCCAACCAAGGATGGCTGCCCCGTCTCCGATCGCGACGGCGACGGGGTCTCGGACGTCGACGACGCCTGTCCGGCCACGCCCGGCGTGCCCAACGTCGACATCACGAAAAACGGGTGTCCGCTCGATAGTGATGACGACGGGATCCACGATGGCATCGACGCGTGCCCCAGCGTTCCCGGCAAGAAGAGCACCGATCCCAAGCTC
>JAUHZF010000040.1 GCA_030426145.1 Polyangia bacterium | reverse complement strand
TTCACGATCGCGGCCAGGGTTTCCCAGTCGGTGGGCGCATCGAAGGGATGCTGCCCGGTCAGCGCCTCGTAGGCGACGACGGCGAGCGACCAGAGGTCGGTGCGATCGTCGACCTTCAGGCCCTGGGACTGCTCGGGGCTCATGTACGAAGGGGTCCCGATGATGGCCCCCTCGCCGGTGAGGCTGGCGGTGCCCGAACGTCGAAGGGCGATGCCGAAGTCGAGCAGCTTGATCACCTCCCGCTCGCCGATGCGAGCCAGGAAGATGTTTGCGGGTTTGATGTCGCGGTGCACGACGCCAGCGTGATGGGCCTCCTCGAGCGCGGCGCAGCAGCCATCGACCACGGCCATGACGGCTTCGGGCGCGAGCCAGCCCGCGGTCATCTTCTTCTCGAGGTCGAGCCCCTCGAGCAGCTCCATCGCGATGAAGGGCTGGTCGTCTTCCCATCCCAGCTCGAAGACCTGGGCGCAGTGCGTGCTGCGGAACGAAGCCACGACCTTGGCCTCGCGTACGAACCGGCGCCGGGCGCTCGGCTCGTCGACCGAAGCGAGCATCTTGATCGCGACGCGGCGTTCGAGCTCCAGGTCCTCGGCCATCCACACGTGTCCCATGCCGCCTCGGCCCAGAAGCTGGACGAGACGGTATCGGCCGCGCAGGACACGCGGCGCTGGTTGTGAAGACGTGCCCATCGTCGACTCGCGCCCGCGCCTCGCGGATTGTATACCACATGACAGTACACATGCCCGTGAGGCGGTGACGCGGCCGACGAAGGCAGCTCAGGCTTCGGGGTCGCCTTTCGCCCCGAAGACGCGCTTGAGGGCGGCGACGACACCCACCGCGCCGAGCACGACCAGCTTCTTGGCTTTGACCAGAACCGCGAACAAGCCCGCGAAGAGCCCCGCCTTGGAGGCGAGTTTGCCCACGATGAGGGCGCCGAGGCCGTAGGCGGCGACCTCGTCCACGTCGGGGTCGAAGTCGTCGTAGCGGTTGCCCGGCTCGAACTGCACGGCCGTCAGCACGTGCTGCATGTCGCCGCGCACGGCCTCGAGCCGGTGCATCGAGGTGAGCGCGTTGAGCGAGAGCACGCCCTTCCGCCCCAGGAGCCGGATGTCGTAATTGAGGGTGCTCACGCCATCGCTGTCTCGTAGCTCGCGCGCCCAGTAGAGGTGGTGGTGCTCGCCGTCGTAGTGGGGTGGCTCGGCCCAGCCGATGAGCGACAGCTCCGTGAGACCCAGCTCGCGCCGGTGCGCATTGCCGGTTTTGGTCTCCTCTTGCATCTGCTCGAGCAGGTCGTCGTAGTCGAGCTCGTCGGCGTCATCGTCCTCGACGTGACCATCCTCGAGGTAGGTGATGAGCACCGCCCAGCTGTCTTCGTGGAAGACGCTCATCCCCGCGGGCACCAGCATGCCGAGGCTGTTGGGCATGGGGGGATTGCCCCACTCCTGCACCACCTTGTCGGTGTCGGCCGGCGACAGGTACCGGAGTCGCTCCCCGAGCTCGATGGTGGCGAGCCCGTCGCGGAGCACGACCCTCTCGGTCTGGTAGTGGAGCGAATCTTCGAGCTTGGTTCGCTTCTCGATGATGGTCGCGAGCGCAGGATCTTCTTCGTCCTGGGCGTGGACGGGGAAGCTGAGGCAGAGGAGGGCGAGGAGGAGCAGGAGGCGTTTCACGGTTGGTCTCCGGGGCGTTCGATGTGGACGAGGCGGAGCTGTCCTCGCGAAGGAGCGAGGACGAGGCGCCAGGGCGGGCCGCGCCGCACGACGAGCTCGGCGGTGAAGCCTTGGGCTTCGGGTTTCAGGTTCCGACAGGGCGTGAAGGGCACGGCGCCGCCGACGTCGTCGAGCTCGGCGCGGAGTGCGGCGTAGGCGTAGGCTCGAAGGACCGACAGGGCACCCGTCGGCCGGCCACCGAGGCGATCGCGGTGGGCGGTGGCTTCGGCGCTTCCGGCCGCGGCTTGGCGGCCTTCGTAGAGCGCGAGCCCGAATCGCTCGAGCTCGGCGTAGCGCGGAGCGGGGTCGCCGAGCGCGGCCACGGCGAGCTGGCAGCTCGCCTCGGCGTGATGCGGGTCGAAGCGCGGTGGTTCGTCGGCGCGTAGGAGGGCCAGCGAGATGCGGGGCGTCGGGATGGCGAGGCCCACGTTCTCGCGACCGCGCAGCTTGAGGGTGTTCACCCCCACCACCGCGCCCGACTTGTCGAGCAACGGCCCACCACTGTTGCCGGGGTCGATGGCGGCGGTGTGCTGGATGTAGGCGCTCACGCCATCGCGGTCGTTCTTGGGGGCTCCGAAGCGGGCATTGGACACCACGCCTTCGCTGACCTGGTACGAAGGGTCGCGCCCCACGCCGGGAAAGCCCGCCGCGACCACCACCTCACGTTCGGAGGGGGCGTCCGGGCGCAGGGTCAGCCCCGCTCCAGCCACCTGCTCGCCGCCTTCGGTCACCTCGAGAATGGCGATGTCATCCACTGGGTCGCTCCGGAGGAGGCGGGCCCGGGCGGGCTCGGCGTCTTCGTCGTCGAGGTGGTGGCTCAGACGCACCTCGGCTTCGCCGGCGCCACCCATCACGTGGTGATTGGTGATGATGCGGAGTCGCTGCTGGCCGGCGTGGTCGCGCCACTGCACCACGAAGCCGCTGCCGAAGCTCCGGGGTTGACCGAGGAGGCGTTCGGCTTCGTCGGGCAGAGCGGGGGCCACCACCACCGTGGCCGTGCGCGGTGCGCCTCCGCGTGCCTCGATGCGGTGCGAGGTGTCGATGGCGGTCAAACAACGAAGCCGCAGCGCGTCGACCTCTTTCTCCACCGTCAGGCGTACTGGGTCGGGGGCCACGGTGGCGTCGACGAAGGGCGTGGCGAGCTCGTTCAGCTTTCGCAACGAGGTGGCGTGCGCGTCGAGCGCCGCGACCAAAGCCTCGGTGCCGTCGAGCGACATGGCGCGAAGGTGGGCGCCGGTGCGTTGCAGCGAGCCGGCGTCGTCGCGATCGAGGTGGCGCAAGGCGGCGCCCGCGCGTTCGACCACATTGTCTCCCTCGGCCTTCTCCAGCGCGGCGCGGGTCTCCGCCGCGCTCGACAGTGCGGTCACGACCTCCTCCCGGCGCTCGCGGAGCTGCCTTCGCAACGTGCCGAGGTCGACCGGTGCATCCTCTGCGTTGGCGAGGTAGCCGAGCTCCTCGTCGATGCGCGCGAGCAAGCGGAGCCCCGTCGCATCGGTGGATGAGGTCGCACCCCGCATCGCGTGCTGCAGGTCGAGCAGGCCCCCGAGCGCCGAGCAGGTGGGCGCTCGGGAGAAGGGCGTCGTCGGTGGTGGCGGTGCACCACACCCGAGCGCCCCGAGGACGACCAAGAACAACGCGCGCTTCATCGTCGGCTCACCTTGGTACGGGAGGTTCGCAGCCCCGAGGGCTGACCCTCGCGGTGCACGAGCTCGATGATGTGGTCGGCGTCGACCTGTCGGGTCACCACCCCGTGGGCGTCGACGTGCAGCTCGCTCGGTGCTTCGTCGGTCTTCTTGTTGAAGTCGGCGTGCGAGACGACGCGCTCGTGCACGATGCCTGGCTCGTGATGCTCGAGCACCGAGTAGAAGAGCGTGGGATCACCATCTTCGTCGAGCCCCGGGATCCCGTAGCGGGTGGTCTTTCCGCGCCGCCGTGCGAGGGCCATGAGCTCGGGCGCCATGCGCTCCTCGGTGGAGATGTCGGCCCGAGGTGTCATCTCGAGCGCGTTGCTCTTGTTGCCGTTCTCGACCTTGATGCGGAGCTTGCCACCTTCGGACGGCTTGGCCGTGATCACCATGGGCCCGAGGCTGTGCATCCAGTGACGCGCCTGGTACTTCGAGAGGTCGCCACCGCGGTCGCGTAGGGTGAAGACGTCGCGGTCGAGGGTCTGCCACTGCTCCTTCGATTGCTCGAGGGTGAAGTAGAGCGACGTCTGGACGGTCTCGTCGTCCACTTGCCCCACTTGGACGAATCGAAAGCCCTTGGCCTCGTTGCCTTGTCGCTTCACGTAGCCGAGGCTGTGCTTCTGGGTGTAGCCCGCAGGGTCCTCGAACGCGAGGCTGGCGAAGAGGTCGCCCACCACCCGCTTGAAGGTCTCTTTTCCTCCGGGCTGCAGGTCGAGACAGGTGAAGGTTTGGGCGTGGCTGTACAGGGTCGACAGCTTCAGCGACATCAACGTGGGCTGACCCTCCTCTTCGACCAAGGCGTCGACGGCGAAGTGACCGGAGAGGCCGTGTGACTCCTCGCGGGCGTCGAAGGTGGGCTGCGCTAGGGCCTTGGGCTCGCGGGCGACGTGGTGGATCTGTTGGCCAAAGGGCTGCAGTCCGGTCGAGACCACGCAGACGATGGCGGAGGGTTTGCCCGTCTCGCTCGTCCCCATGTCCAGGGTCACGGTGCAAGTCTGCTGGTCGTCCTCGTTCTCGCACTCGATGCGCGGCTTGGTGGTCGACTCGGCCCGGCCCTCGATGCGCCCATCGAAGAGGGACAGCTCGTGTTTTCCGTAGGGGCCCTGCTCCCGCGCCATCATGCGGGCGACCTTCTCGCGCGCCGTCAGCTCGGTGTCG
Source organism: Polyangia bacterium (assembly GCA_030426145.1). Lineage (GTDB taxonomy): Bacteria > Myxococcota_A > Polyangia > Polyangiales > Polyangiaceae > JAPYTK01. Next base: position 33,904 of record JAUHZF010000040.1, on the reverse strand, counting down.
GAGGCGCCGTCGTGGGAGCTGTGCGCCGACTGTGCCTTGCAGCCGAACGCGCCGAGGAGCAGGAGGGAGGTGAGGGCGGTGCGCTTCATGAGGGCCGAAGCTAGCCAGCCCGGGCCCCTCCTCCCATTCGCCAAACGCCGTAGGTCGGGCGTTTGGTCTACGTCGATCGACGTAGGTCAGAACTCGACGCGCGCCCCCAAGCTCATCGCGGCAAAGGCCACGAGCCGGCTCGTGAAGGATTCGGTCTCCCAGGCGCCGATCCCGTCCACCTCGGCGTCGACCTCGCGGGTCGAGTCCCAGCGCGGGAGTTCCACCGCGATCCACATCGGTACCTCGAGGCCCGCCGTGAGCACCACGTACTCGTTGAGACGCAGGCCCCCGCGCACCTCGGGGAAGAGGGCGACGTAGGTGGTCGTCGGCTCTTGCACGATGGGCCCGGCGGCGTACTCCGAGCCGTCGGCGAGGGTGAAGGTGCCCGTGCGCTGGTCCCGCACCTGAGCGAAGAGCGGGCCACCGCTGAGCCGCAGCAGGATCGGGTATTCGCCGTCGAACAGCCACGACACGAAGGCCCCCACGAAAGGGCCACGTAGCCGCAGGGCATCGGAGGCCGTGCCGGTGCGGAGGTCGAAGCCCACGGGTTGCACGGTGGTGGTGCGACCGTCGAAGGACTGGCTCGCGGTGACGTAGCCCCCCGTTGCACCGAGGCCGAAGCCGATCGGGAACTCGTAGCCCACGTGCAGGCGACCCATGGCCCCGAGGCCGAGACCGGCGCCGCACGCGTCCCCGCAGCTGCCGGCCACATCGCCGCCAACGGTGGGGGTGAGAAGTCCGATCACCGACGCATCGATGGCGAAGCGCCCGGGGATGGTCACGTCATCGGCGCGCTCGAGGGTGGCCTCCAGCACCTGCTCTTGACCGTCGGCGAGGGTGAGCTTCTGCGTCTTGGGGTAGAAGCCGTCGCTTCGCACCTCGATCGAATGCTCTCCCGCGGCCAGGCGCCCCTCCCAGGTGCCGCGGCCCACCTCGACGGCATCCACGAAGACCGACGCCGTCGCCGGCGTGGGCTGGATGCGCAAGCTCGCGGTGAGCGGGACCACGGTGAGCTTGAGGGTCGTGGTCTGCTGCGAGCTCACCGGAGCTTGCACCGGCGCGGTGCCGAGCTTGCCCTCGCCCTTCAGCACCACCGAGTGTTTGCCCACGCTCAGCCGCCCGTCCCACGGCGTCGTGCCCACCACCACGTCGTCGACGAGCACCTCGACCGTCTTTCCGGACGTCTCCACCACCTTGAGCTGGCCCGACTCCGACAGGGCGGTCATCACCGCCTTCACCCGAGCCTGGTCGCCGCCGGCCAAGTCGACGCGCGTTTCGAACGGCTCGAACCCGTCCTTCACCAGGCGCACGATGTGACTGCCCGCCGATACCCTGAGGTAGCCCGGCGGGGGGTAGGTGCCACGCATGGTGCCGTCGATGACGATCTGAGCCCCCGGCTCGGCCTGGTCGATCTCGATGCTTCCCACGCGGCCGCGGAGCTCGGTCACCGCCTTGCGCACCTCGGCCATGTCCGCCTCGGCCATGTCCGGGTAGTCGCGCATGAGCGCTTCGTAGGTCTCGAGCGACTCGGCGTAGCGTGCGAGCTCGCGATAGACGACGGCTGCGTTGAAGGTCGCGACCCGTGTGGGGTAGAGCTTTCGTGACGCGAGGAACTCTGCGAGGGCTTCGGCCCAGGCCTTCTCCTTGATGAGCTCGATGCCCTTGCGGAAGCGTTGCTTCGCCTCCAGCTTGCGGTCTTCTTCGCTCGCCTGCGGTGGGGCTGCATCAGGGCTGACCTCTTTCGGCGGCGGGGTCTCCTTCGGGGGGTCGTGGGGGGCGCCGTCCGGCGGACCCTCGGGCTGGGCGAGGGCCTGGCTCGAGAGCAGCAACAGCGCGATGAGGACCACCGCTGCAGGTCCGCGACGCCGTCGCCGGAACCACAACGCGAGCCCGAGGAAGGCGAGGTACCAGCCTCGGCCCCGGGACTGGGGGAAGCCCACGACGCGACAGCCGCAGTCGTCGCTCAGCTGGTCGTTGGGGGGGCGGGTGACGCATCGCCCCTCGAAGTTGCAGGCGAAGGGCTCCACGCAATCGCCCACGTCGGCGCAGGTCTCCTTGCAGGTCCCGTCCTCCTGACACACGAAAGGCGCACAGTCCTGGGTGGTGCCATTGGCCAGGGTGACGATGGACCCTTCACAGATCCCGGCCACGCAGGTGTTGGTGTCGAGGTCGCAACGGTGGCCGATGGCGCAGTCGCCATTGTCTTGGCAGCTCGAGAGGCAACCGTCGTAGGTGCATGCGTAGACGCCACAGGGGCCGATGGTGCCGGCGCAGGTGTCGCGGTCGACCCCATCGCAGACCAACGCTGCACAGGCGTCGGCGGGGGGCGCTACTTCGCACAGGGGTCGCTCACCATGTGGGGGGCCCGTGGTCGGGACGCATAGCCCGACGCTGCCAGTGACGTCGCAGGCCTCGCATTGACCGAGGCAAGCTTCGTTGCAGCAGACCCCGTCGACGCAGAAGCCGCTATCGCAGGCCGCGACGTCCTCGCACGGAGCACCGGCGGTGAGAAAGCAGAGGTCGTCCGGAAAGCGTTCTGGGGGGACGGCACCACAAGCGCCGTCGACGCCGCTGCCCTTGAGGGCTGCCGTGCAGCCCTCACAGTTGCCGTCGCACAGGGTGTCGCAGCAAACCCCGTCGGCGCAAAAGCCCGAAGGACAGTCGACGGCGAAGGTGCACGCCACGCCATTGGCAGGTGGGTCGAGGGTGAGCAAAACGGCCGGGCTCGGTCGGCCGTTGACGATGACCCGGAGCCATCCAGCGCCGAGGTAGACGGTGGCGGGAAGCGTGAGCCCGACGGTCGTCGCATCGAAGCGGTCGACGTGGCCGAAGAGAACGTGTTCGCGACCCAGGGGCTGCCAGGTCGCGACCGGTCGACCCGAGGACGTGGCCCCCGAGGTGCTGGAGAGCTGCGGCCCATCGAAGCCCGTTCCGGTGAGCTCGATGGTGCGGCCGGGCGTGGCGTTGCTCGGCGACTGCGTGATGGCGGGCGCGTTGGGTGGCGGCGGCAAGACGAGCGCCGTGTCATTGGCGTCGCAGACCTGGAGGAACTCACAGGGCAAGCCACCGGTGACCAGCACCCCGCCGCTTGGGAGCAAGGTCGCCCCCTGGCGGAAGCCCGCGAAGAACGACTCGTCGACGAAGCCGCCTGCAGGAGCGAGACCGGGGACGTAGGTGGAGAAGAGGTTGTGGATCTGGGGCAGGGTGCCCACGGTCGAACCGCCCACCATCATGGCGTTGCCGCCGGGGAGTGGGACCTGTGCGTGGCGCGTTCGAACGACGCTCTCGGCGCCGGTGAAGCTGAAGGTCTGCGTCGCGGGGTCGTAGAGCTCCGCCTGGAGGGTGACCCCACCCGTGAGGAGGACGCGGCCGCTCGCCAGTCGCTGGAGGTGCGGCGTGATGTAGCTCGCGCCGAGGGGCCCGAGGCTCGAGAAGGCGTTGGTGATGGGGTCGAACCGGTAGGCGTTGGACTCGCCGACCACGAGCACGGTGCCGTCGTCGACCAAGAGCACCGCGGGCTCACGGACGGCTTCGCTCAAGCCGTTCACCGTGGGCGAGAAGGTATTGGTCGCGGGGTCGAAGAGCGTGGCCGAGGTGAGCCCCATGTTGCCCTGCTCTCCGCCGACGATGAGCACGCGGCCGTCCACGAGTCGTTCGATGCCGGCGTGGTGCCGAGCATCCGCCATGTCGTTTCCCGCCGGCGAGAAGGTATCGGTGGTGGGGTCGAAGAGCTCGGCGGTCGCGGTCGCGGTCTCGAGGGGGTCGACGTATCCGCCAGCGATCAGCACCCGTCCATCTTCCAAGAGAATCGACGACGCGCCGGCGCGAGGCGTGGAAAGCGAGCTGGTCAAGCTCGAGGACCCCTGGTCGAAGACCTCGACCGTGCCCGTCAGTGCGCTGCCGTTGTTGGTGATGCCACCGGCCAGGAGCACCCGACCATCCTCCATCAAGACGGAGGTGTGGTCGGCTCGTCTCTGTTGGAGGAGCGAGATGGGCACGAGCCGGTCTTCCCCTACGAGGATCTCGGCCGCGGCCTGAGGGCCCCCCACCACGAGCACGTTGCCCGTGGGCAAGACCAAGGTGGTGGCGTACTCGTGTTGGCTCGCGAGCGTGCCCGGCAGGAGACTGAAGCTGTCTGGGCCCACGCGGAAGATCTCACCGTTGAAGGTGTCGCTGGTGGGGATGGAGTCGCGCGCGGCCACGAAGAGGGCGTTGCCGCTCGGGAGCTGGGTGGCGCCGGCCCCGTTGCGGTCGGCGGCAGTATCGCCGGCCGACGCCCACGACGGCCCGGAAGGATCGAAGAGCTGTGCGGCGCGCAGGCAGTTGTCGCCGTTGCCGACCGAGCTGCAGGCACCGGAGCCAGCGGTCAGCGCACGCCCGTCGAGCAGGGGCACGAGGTTGTGCTCGGCCAGCGGAACGCCGTTGTCCGGGGCGGCGGTGGTGGAGAAGGTGTCGGTGGCAGGGTCGAAGAGGACGGCTACCTCTCCCAGTGACGTCGAGCCGATCGTGAGCACGAGACCGCTCTGAAGGCGCGCCGCGGCAGTGTTGTTGAAGGTCACGCCCGCGGCGATGGGGGCGCTCCACGTGTCGGTGGCGGGGTCGAAGAGCTCACCTGTGTCCATGCCCCCTCCCACCACGAGCACGCGGCCGTCGTGAAGCCGGATCGCGGCATGCCTCGACCGAGGCGCGGCCAGGGCGGGGCCCGCGGCGACGGTGTTGGTATCGGGATCGAAGAGTTCGGTGGTGTCGAGGTTGCCGTCACCGTCGTCGCCCCCCACCACGAGGACGCGGCCATCCCCGAGCACCGTCGCCGTGTGGTTCTGTCGCGCTGTGGCGAGGGCAGCCACGATCGACGAAGTTCCCCGCAGCGGGTCGAACCTCTCGATGCCGGCGAGGGCCGTGGCACCGTTGGTTCCGCCGATGAGCACGGCCGACCCGTCGCCGACCAGGTTCGCCGTGTGGCGGGTGCGGAGCTGGGCCGGCGTGCTGGCCGAGACCCAAGCCGGGTCGACGACGACCGGGTAGTGCTCGGCGTCGACGGAGAGTCTCAGGCGCGTACCTTCGACCTCGAGCCGTACCGGAACGGCATCACCTCGGGCATCCCAGGCCTCTGTGGCCACGATGTGCATGAGCACGCGGCCGTTCCGCATCAGACGGGCGGTGGGGCCTTCGCCGGCCTCCAGCGTGACCTCCGGAGGGAGCGCCAGCGCGTATTCGATCGTGGCCGCTCGGCGGAGGACGAGTAGCTCCTCCACCAGCGAAGAGAAGCGCAGCCAGAGGCTGTCGACGCCCGGCCAAACGTCGTGATAGCGCACCCCCTCGGGGGTCGTCATCGCGGGCGACGGGTGTGCACCGGGGCGATGAATGGCGACGGGAGCACCGTCGATGACCAGGCGCACGGGGTGGTCGGCCTGGCTCGGCAAATGGAGGCGGTAAGGGTGCGCGAGGGCGCTCGGTCCCGGCTCCACCCTTGCCACGAAACCATCGCCCTCCGCCTCGAACGGGAGTCCCCCTCGGAAGCGCGCGGCGAGGGCAGGGACCTCCTGGGAAGCTTCTCCGCCGTCGGGCTCGACCCGACAAGAAGCGGCGAGGGCGAGCCCGAGAAGGCACGAGAGAACGACGAGGGCGCGGCGTAGGCGCGACGGACGGAAGAGCACGTTGCCACTCTACCGGCCTCCGCGCCCGGGGGGATGCCCAGCGTGACCTAAAAAGCGAGGTCCTCGCGGGGAGAGCCCACGTGGCCAGCGATGGCCTCGACGGCCTCGGCGATGGCGTCGCTGGTGGGATAGGTCACGAGGAAGCGCACGTAGAGGTCGCCGGCGGGCTTGCCCTTGCGTTGCACGCCCTTGCCCCGAAGCCTCAGCTTCTGGCCGCTCTGGGCCCCCTTGGGCACGGTGAGCTTCACCTCGCCGTGCGGCGTGGGCACGGCGATCTTCGCCCCCTGATAGGCTTCGACGAGTGTGATGGGCAGGTCGAGGTACAGGTCGTCACCGTCGCGGGTGAAGTGCTCGTGGGGCACGACCTCGATCTCGAGCAGCAGGTCGCCGGGAGGGCCGCCGTTGACCCCCGGGGAGCCCTTTCCTCGAATACGCACGCGGCTGCCGTCGTCGGCGCCGGGGGGGATGCGCACCTGGATGGTGTCGCCGCCGCGGCTGGGCGTGAGCTTGAGGGTCGTTCCCTGCACGGCGTCAGCGAAGCTGATCTTCACGCTCGAGAGCGTGTCCTGACCTCGGAACGCCCGGTTGCGAGGGCCGCCGCGCCGCGCGCCGCCACCGCCGAACAGGTCGCCGAAGAGGTCGCCGATGTTGCCGGGGGCGCCGCCCTGCGGAGCCCCTCCGCCGAAGAGGTCGGACAGGTCGAAGGGCACCTGGCCCCCGCCACCGCCGAAGCCGCCGAAGTTCTTCGCGGCGCGGGCGCGCTCTGCGTCGAAGCCGGGACGGGTGCTGATCTCGCCGAACTCGTCGTAGAGCTTGCGCTTCTCGTCGTCGCCTAGAACCTCGTAGGCGCTCGTCACGTCCTTGAACCGCTGCTCGTTGGCCGCACCGGGGTTCTTGTCCGGGTGAAGCTCGCTGGCGAGCTTGCGGTAGGACTTCTTGATCTCCTGCGCGGAGGCACCGCGCGAGACGCCGAGTAGCGAATACAGGTCTTGCACTGTACCCCCCAACGTAAGGATCCCGCGGGCCATGTCGAGGGGTGAGGGTGCATCTTGGATGCAACCTCCGGGCCGTTCCTGGCGCGTGTGGGGCAGGGTGGTTATGAAAGGGGCGAATGCTCCCCCTGCGCGACCAGCTCCCGAGCCGACGCACGCCCTACGTCACCTACGCGATCATCGCGCTCAACGTGCTGGTCTACCTGTGGCAGAAGGCGCGGCCAGCCGCGGACCAGATGGCGTTGGTGGTGGAGCACGGGGTGGTGCCGGCACGGTTCCTCGCCGACCCGCTCCCGCAGCTCCCCACGGTGCTGTCGAGCATGTTCATGCACTCGCCGAGCACCCTCTGGCACCTCGGGGGCAACATGCTCTTTCTCTGGATCTTCGGTGACAACGTCGAGGATGCGCTCGGCCCACGGCGGTTCGTGGGGTTCTACCTCGTCGGCGGTCTCGTGGCCGCCCTCGCCCAGGTGTTCGTGGGCCCGTCGTCGGTGGTTCCCATGGTCGGTGCCTCCGGCGCCATCGCGGCCGTGCTTGCGGCCTACGGCTCGCTCTACCCCTGGGCACCGGTGACGGTGCTCAACCCGATCATGCCGCTGTGGCTCTTCGGGCTCATCACCTTCCAGCTCCCCGCCTGGTTCGTCATCCTCGAGTTCTTCGTGATGAACCTCTTCAACGGGGTGCTGAGCATCGGCGCCAGCGGTGGTGGAGTGGCCTTCTTCGCCCACCTCGGGGGCTTCCTCGCGGGCCTCGTTCTCGTGAGGCTGCTCTTCAAGCCGGAGCGTCGCGACGCACTCCGCTGGAAGGGCCTTCGCGGGCCGCCCACACGCCATGCTCTCCGGCGCCGCCCGCGTCGTGTGGATCCGAGGGTCATCGACGACCCTTGGCTCGGCCCGAGGCGCTAACGACGGCGGCGCTTGAAGCCCAGGGCGACGAGGCCGAGCAAGAAGGCCATGACCGGGGTGTTCTCGCCGGGCGCACCCACGCTGCAGCCGCTCGTCACGACGGTCTCGCCGTCGTCTTCGTCGCCGCCGCCACTGGTGGGGCCAGCGCCCACGCCGGCTGGGCCCGCGTCGCCTCCGCCAGCGCCGGTACCGCCCGCTCCTCCCGTACCGGCCGGGAGGCCGAAGTCCGGGCAGGTGTCACCGCAGCTGTTCTCGAGGCACGCGGCCAGCGCCACGAACTCGGGGCTCGCGTCGCAGTTGATGGTCGACTTGCCGGTCGCGCAGCTGAGGCAGGCGTTTTCGGTCGAGCACGCCGTGGCTTCGGCGCAGCAGGCGTTGTCGAGACAGCTCTCGCAGCTGTCGTCGGCGAGGTCGATCCAGCAGGCGGGATCTGGCTCGCAGATCTCGTCGCCGGCGCACTCGGTGGTGCACGCCGAGTTGCACACACAGGCGTCGATGGCATCAAACTGCTGCTTGCCGGTTGGGTTGTCCTGGCCGCAGGCGTTTCGGCACGACTGCCCGATGCAGTTGGCGAAGCACTGATTGTATTCCAAACAGGCGTTGCTCTGGATGCACGTCTCGAGGGGCGCTTCGCACCCCGCGACGATGTCGAACCCCGCGCGCACGTGGGCGTCTCGACAAACCGCGCAGCTCTCACGGCCGTAGGGCTGGCCGTCGATGTAGGGCTGGATGAAAGAGTCGAGCACGCCGGAGGCACGCACGCTCACGCCGATGCCTTCACACTGGGGCGTGTTGTTGCCCTGGCTCACGAAGGAGTGAACAGCGGCCACGTACTCGGTGCCGCCCACTTGAAAGAAGCTCGGGCCGCCACTGTCGCCGCTACAGACACCACCCTTGCCGCCCGACTGGTCGTAGCTGACGAAGATGTCGTTGGTGAGGTCGTTGCTGAGGGTGTTGGTCGCGAAGCGCCGTCGGCTGTTGTTGGAGGGCGTGATGCCGTAGCCCACCATCGTGACCGGAGAGCCGATGCCCATCGTGTCCTGGGCTGGCGTCAGGACGTCCATCGTGGGCGTGTTCGTATCGGCCCCGGTAAACGTGAGCATGGCGAAGTCGAAGGCCTCCGCTTCGCCGTAGCGAGGGTGGATCTCTTGGTCGACGACGTTGTAGGTGCGGTCGGCGCTGTTGTGGTTCTCGCCCTGGCGCAGGGTGCCGTTGGAGCCGCCGACGCAGTGCGCTGCGGTAAGGGCATAGCCGGTGCTGCCATCGACGTGCACGATGGTGGCGCTGCACTTGGAGCCGTGAATCCAGGCCACGACAGCTTCGTGGGTGGTGTCGAGCTGCCCGTTGACGATGGGGGAGCTGACCGCGCCGAGCGGTCCCTGCTCGAGCACGAGGGGGTCGTCTTCCGCCGCGCACGCGGTGATGCCAAGCGTCACGCACACCCCCAGCGCGACGGTCCTGTAGCCAAGCAAGCCGTTCATCGCCCCCAGTCTATCACGCGGGTCGACATCCCCTAGCTGGTGGACGCCATGCGGGCTAGCCTCCTGCCGATGCTTGCCGCGGATGGAGTCCAGCCTCTCCGGCGCGCCCGTGGGGCGCGCTGGATGGCGTGCGCGGGCATGGTTCTACTTCTCGGGGCGACCGCTTGCGCTTCGGCACCCCAGCTCGAGGGAAACCTCTATCGCGGCGAGGGGTTCAGCTTCCGCTTCGATCCCCCCGACGACGGCGGCACGGGGTGGCGACGCCTCGACCACTCCCACGCCCTCGCGTATCGAAACGACGGCCACCAGGCCAGCATCCTCGTGCACGGGCGTTGCGACCTCGACAGCGACGACGTGCCGCTCGTCGCCCTGAAGAACCATCTCTTCCTCCAGTTCACCGACCGCGAGGTACACACCGAGGAGGTCGTGCCCTTCGATGGCCGCGAGGCGCTGCACACCGAGCTCACGGCCAAGCTCGATGGTGTGCCCATGCGCTACGACGTCTGGGTTCTGAAGAAGGACGGATGCGTCTTCGATCTGCTCTACGCCGCGCCGCCTGAACAGTTTGCGTCGGGTCACGGCACGTTCCAACGCATGGTCGATGGCTTCGCCACCGTCGAGCGTGAGGGCGCGGAGGCCCGACGTGGCATCTAGCTCACACGAGAGCGTGCCGCCCAGCTCGGGTCATTCGTCGCAGCCCCCGGACAGTGTTCCGCCGAGCTCGCGGCGCTCCTACCTGCCGCCGCCGCCGCCCAAGGCGCTCGACGTTCAGCTCGAGCGCATGTTCGGCTTTCTCATCCAGCTCGGACAGTTCGGTCGCATGACCGGACAGGCCGTGATGTCTCTCTTCTCGCGCCCCTTCGAGTTCAAGGCGACCGTCTACCAGATGCAGGCGCTCGGCGTGCGCTCCCTCGGGATCGCTTCGGTCGTCTCGCTCTTCACCGGACTCGTCATGGCCACGCAGTTCGCCTACGGCCTCCAGAAGTTCGGCGGCATGGAGTACACCGGTCGCATCGTCGGGCTCAGCTTCGCACGTGAGCTCGCGCCGGCGCTCACCGCGCTCGTGGTCGGCGGACGCATCGGTTCGGGCATCACCGCCGAGCTCGGCAGCATGGCCGTGACGGAGCAGATCGACGCCATCCGTGCTCTCGGAGCCGACCCCATCAAGAAGCTCGTGTTGCCACGCCTCTTGGCGAGCACGATGGTCATGCCCATCCTCGCGGCCTTTGCTCTGGTGCTCGGGTTTGCCGGCGCCATGTTCATCACGTCGATCGAGTTCGGTTTGCCGTCGGGCTTCTTCCTCCAGACGGCCCTCGAGTCCGTGCGCTTCTCGGACTACTTCTCCGGCATGTTCAAGACGCCCTTCTTCGGCGCGATCATCGCGCTCGTCGGGTGTCACTTCGGCATGCGGACCCGGGGCGGAACCGAGGGGGTCGGCAATGCCACCACCCGGTCGGTGGTGGCCATCTCGATTGCGATTCTGGTCAGCGACTTCGTGCTCACGAAGGTCTCGATGTTGATCTGGCCTGCAGGCTCGGCGTGACGGTGCGCTGGGTCGGTTTGGCGCTGTGTCTGGCGGGCTGTTCCTCGTCAGAGGAGAGCCAGACGGCGAGCGGGCGTCCGGCCGTCACCAGCACGGCGACGGCGAGCTCTTCACGCGTCGCCCGTCCCGATCGCATCCCTTACCTCGACTTCCACGCCGAGAAGGGGTGTCACGCCTACTGGCACGACCCGACGACGGAGATCTCCTCCGAGCGACGCGAAGTTCGGTGTCCACGCGAGATGGTGGCCGGCGAGCGCATGCGACTGTCGGGCCGCGTGTGCTTTCGCGAGAGCTCCGACGCCCCTCGTCGAGGCCCCGTGCGTTGCGCCTACCAGCTCATCAAGATCCAGGAGGCACTTCGCACCGGCGAGGGCGAGTGGGACCTGGCACCACTGGAAGAGGACTGACCCCTCGTTCTCGAGCTCGTTCTCGAGCTCGTTCTCGTTCTCGTTCTCGTTCTCGAGCTCGAGCTCGAGCTCGAGCTCGTTCTCGTTCTCGAGCTCGTTCTCGTTCTCGAGCTCGTTCTCGTTCTCGTTCTCGTTCTCGTCGCCGAACCTCGAACCCGGAACCTGGAACCTCGAACCCGGAACCTCGAAGCCGGGTCAGTCGAAGTCGTCGAGATCGAGCGGCACGAAGTCCCCCTCGTCATCGTCTTCGTCGTCGTCGAAGTCGGGCGGGGGAGGGTCGGGCATGCGTGCTGGGGGCGGGCCCGGTGGGCCACCGCGCGCAGGCGGCGGACCAGGGGGGCCGGGCGGTGGACCAGGAGGGGCGGCCATGTCTTCGTCGTCACCCGGGTCATCGAGGTCGAGCTCGAGGAGCTCGGGTTCGACGCTGTCGGCCATCTCGAATTCGTCGTCGTCGAGGACCGCCGCTGGGGGAGGAGCCGGCAGCGATGCGAGCTCTCCCGCGTCGGGCATGCGCGACGGGCCGAGTTGGGCGCGCGACTCGTGGTAGCCCTCGCTGACCGAGAACACGATGAGGTCACGTGCTTCCGCCTGGCGGCTGATCCAGCGCAGTCGTTCGGGCCCGTCGGTCGGCGGGCCTTCGGGCGTGCCCGCGGCCCATGCGACGGCGCGAAGCGCGAGCACGGGGTCGCCGAGGGCGAGGAGCGCGACTCGGGTACCCCACGAGTTGGCGGCGGCGTTCAGGCTCGAGGCGCGGTTGCCGATGGTGCGGATGACCTCGCTGGCGAGAAGACCGAGCTTGGGATCCGGACTCACCATGCCCGCCTCCAACATGGCGTTGTGGAAGCCGGCGAGCTTGCTCGCGTCGACGCCGGGCGGGTTGAAGCTCGGGCTGTGCAGCTTGAGGTAGGCGCCGACCAGCGGCCACAGATCGATGGGTGCGGTCCGGGTGAGGGCCGCGGTGCCGTTCTGAATCGCCTTGAGCGCCCGCAGCAGGAGGAAGTCACGCGCATCCTGATCGCGTGTCTCGACGAGGGCGTCGCCCAAGCAGAGCGCTGGTGGGTCGGAAGAGGCGGCGACCGCGACCGGCCCGAGTGCGCTCGTGGTGAAGATCTGGAGGCCGCCGAGTCCGAACGGCTGCGCAAGCTCTTCGATGCGCTCGGAGAGCTGCGGGTCCTTGAGTGGCTGGGCCCGCATGGATCGCACGTCGAAGGGCGCGCCGCGGTCCATGACGGCCCCCGTGCGGGTGAGCAGCTCGCGGAAGGGCTCGGAGAAGACGTCGGGCGCGACCATGGCGTCGTCAGCCTGCGCCGCGGCGAGACCACAACCGAGAATGCTGGCCCGGTCACCGCGGATGGCGGCGAGGGTGGCAGCGGCGATCTCGGCCGCATCTTCCTGGCCGCGCATCTCCGCCACCATCTGGGCCATGGCGAAGAGCGGGGCCTCGAAACGACCGGCGCCGAAGCCGCGACGGACGTCGGCTGCGGCACGCTCGAGGAGCATCTCCGCCGCGCGATCCTGCCCGGTGCGTTGGTAGAACGCGTAGAGCGTCTTGACCGGTGCGGGCTCCTTGTTCCACTGACGCCGTGCCTTGACCAGCATCTGTTCGGCCTGCTTGGTATCGCCCGCGACCTCGTGGATCTCGGCCAGACGCACTGTGGCCATACACTGCTCGGTGGGTGACTTGGCCGCTTCGATGACCTCCTGCTGCATGGCGAAGGCAGGCTCGGTCTGACCGGCGTCTAGGTAGATGGCGACGAGGCGTTGCCGTGCCTCGATGTTCTCGGCGTCGCGGCGAAGCACCTCCTCGAATGCGGCGGTGGCGCGCTCGGGGTTCGGTAGGTGCTCGGCGTAGAGCACGCCGAGCCGCATGTGGAGATCCACCTGGGCTTCGGGCTCGCTCACGAGGCGACCGAGCCGGATGAGGGACTGCTCCACCGCTTCCCAATCCTCCTCCGCCGCGCAGATGTCGGCGTAGGCGCGAAGGGCATCGGGGTTGTCCGGGTTGGCCTCGAGTGCGGCGGAAAGGGCGTCCCGCGCTTCGGCCGCCGAGCCGGCTTCGACCAGCATTCGACCGCGCAGCACCTCGAGCTCGACGCGTTCGGCCGAATCCTCGACCGACTCGATGCGTGCGGCGAGGAGGTCGGCGAGCGCGCGCTTCGCCCCTTCGGCGAGGTAGATCGCCTGGAGGCGTTCGAAGGTATCCTCGTGGTTCGGGTCGATGGTGGCGACCTCTTCGAGGAGCCGTCTTCCCTCCGCTTGGCCGGCGCCGTCTTCGAGCGACAGCCAGAGCACCGCGGCGCGGTAGAGCTTTGCCGCCTTCTCCTTGGGGCTCGACAGCACCCCGGCGACCTCTTCCCAGGCCTGTGCGGCGTCGGAGGCGTCGGCGAGGCGCTCGAGTTGCGCTGCGCGATGCACGAGCGCGACCGGATGTCGCGGCCACAAGTCGAGCGCGGCGCGTAGAAGCTCGGCGGCACCTTCTTCCTCGCCTGCGGTGAGCTGCGCTTCGGCGGCGCGGAGCAACAGGGTCGCTTGGTCCTGGGGCGTCGGCGCGATGTCGGCCAGCGCTCGCTCGGTGTGGGCCGTCATCTCGTGGTCGTTCTTCTCGCGCGCATGGGCCGCCGCCTGACGAAGCGCCCACGAGTGTTGGGGCGAGGCGGACATGGCCACCTCGATGGCGGTGTCGGTCGCGCTCCAGGGCTGTCCGGCATCCTGCACGAGGCGCGCGGCGAGCAACGCCATCGCCGTCCGCTCTGCGCCATCGAGCCGCTGCGCCAGCTGCAGTGCCACTTGGCTCAGCTCCTTCAGTCGACCCATGCGCGCGCCCAGCGTGATGAGCCGCCAGGCCGAGACGAGGTGCTCGGGCTGGTCGCGTACGGCGCCCTTGAGCGCCTCGAACGCCTTGGCTTCGTCTTTCAGACCGCGCAGCGCGAGGCCGGCGAGTCGCTCTTGGAGCTCGGCGCGCGGCCGAGGCTCCGTGGCCGTGCTGACCAGGGTCTCCAAGTTGGCGACGACATCGTCCGTCCCGTGCCCGAGCTCGGCAAGTCGTTCGGCGAGCAGAGGAGCGAGCTGATGATCACCGAGCTCGATGGCCTGCTGGACCGACGTGGAGGACAGCTCCAGGTCTCCCTCGAGCTCGGCGGCGATCGCCGCCTCGACCGCGGCTGAAGCGGCCTCGGGTCCACCTTGCTCGACGAGCGCCGTGAGCCACTGCGCGCGGTCGCCCGCGGTCTTGGCCATGCGCTCGTAGAGATCGCGCAGGGCGTAGTCGGTCGGACGAGCTCGATGGGCCTCCTCGACGAGCGACACGCGCTCGGCCTCGTCGTCCTCAGAGAGGCGCAGCGCCAAGCGAATGAGGGCTGCCGAGCGGTCGGGGCCTTCCTCATGGCTGGAGCGGCGTTGCTCGAGCCAGAAGCGAACACCTTCGTCGTCTTCGAGGGCCTGGGCCACGTAGAGGCCGATGAAGGCCGCGATGGGGATGGCAGACGAGCGCTCGGCCGCCTGCCTCAGCAGGCCTTCGCCTTCCGTCTCGTGGCCTTCTTCCTCCATGAGCCGAAGGCCGGCCTCCGTGAGGGCGGTCGCGCCGAGAAGTGGATCCTGTTCGGCTTCGGCGAAGGAGACGAGGTTTCGCACCGCGGTGACACCGTCGGTCACCGACATGGCGAGTCGGGTCGTCGCCATGTCGCTGAGGCCACTGCTCATCACGGGCTGCAGCAGCTCGGCGATGCGATCGGTGTCTCCCAGCTGTTCGGCCAGCGTGGCCCCGAAGAGGGCGCGCTCGCGGTTCGGGGTGGCGCCGACCATCGATTCGATGACGGTGCCTTTTTGTCCCGTGAGGTGGCTGTGCTCGAGCACCACCGCCCGCGCCGCCCCGTGATCGGGGTCGATGTCGAGCATGGCCGCGGCCTGCTCTCGCAACGTGGCGCCGAGTCCTGGGGCGATTTCATCGGAAACCACCGCATCGCCGAGCGCGGCGGCGGCCGAGTCGGGCGCGGCCTGCGCTTCAGCGGCCATGGCGCGACCGAGGGCGAGCTGAGCGATGGTCATGTCGTCGCCTCGCTGCTGGGCGATGGCAGCCATGGGATCGCCCAGGGCCGAGGCGGCAGCGGCGAGGAGCGGACGACAGGTGTCGTCGACGTGGTCGCGCCACACGTCGACGTCCTCGAAGCTTCCACTCAGGGCAGCGACGGCCACGCGTTCCTCGACCGTGAAGATGTCGCCGGGCGCCGAGACCAGCTCGCGTGCGACATCGGCGCGGCCTGCCTCGAGGGCGCGCGCGGCGCGCGCGCGGGTGGCCGCGGCCCCGTGGGAGCCTTCGGACACCATGGCGAGGGCGTCGATGGCTTCGTGGCGCAGCTCCTCGTGCGGGGCCGACATGGCACCGCGGAGCCAGGCCGCGCCCTCCTTGAAGGGCTCGTGACGACCGAGGAGGCGGAGGCCGGCGATGGCGGTGGTGGTGTCGCGTTCACGGAGCGCGGCCCGCGAGCGCAGGAGCACGGGGTAGGGATTCTCGCCCGCTTCTCCGTCGACACCGTCGCTGCGGATCACACGCGCGGCCTCCAGGGCTTCGCCGATGGCGTCTTCTTTGATGAGGCGTGCGGGCACGTCGTCCGTGGCGGCGAGGGCCTGCATCGTTCGCATGAGCGGAATGCGGAGGTCGCGGCCGGCCACGCGCTCGGCGTTGTCCATGCGGCGGTGGGCCATCTCGGGGTCGCCCATGGCGAGGCGGGCCACCTCGGCGCCGAGGTAGTGGGTGTGGAGCTGGGCGGCTGGACTCGGCGCCACACGACCCTCGTTCTCCAGCGCGTCGGCGACTTCGGTCCAACGCCCCCGCGCCATGAGGATCCCGCGAAGCTGGCGGTGTGCCAGTGGCAGGCTGGGGGCGAGCTGAAGGACCTCGCGCGCCGTGGCTTCGGCGCGCTCGTCTTCGCCCGCCATGGCGAACATCTCGCTGACGGGGAGGAGGGCCCGGGCGCGCGCGACGGCCTCTTCGGCGGGAGGGGCCTCTTGATACAGCCACTCGGCCCGGTCGAGCCAGGCGTCGCGCTGGCCCTGCTGCATGAGCGACACCACGGCATCGAGGCCGTCGCCGTCGTCGACGTAGTTCACGTCGGTGACGCCGTCGCCATCGATGGACACTTCCGCAACCTCGACGTCGTCGAGGTCGAGCTCGAGCTCTTCCTCTTCTTCGACGATGGAGATGCGGTCCGCGTCGAGCGAGACCTCGCCGTCCTCCACGCGCACGGCGGCCTCTTCCTCGGTGACCACCACCTCCTCGGTGATGACCTCCTCGGCGATGTCCTCGTCCGTAGCGGCAGCTTGGACTGCGGCTGCGCGGGCGAGGACCTGAGGCATGAGCTCCGACACGTCGCGGGCCACGGTGGCGGCCGTGTCGTCGTCGTCCTCGTCCGGCGGCGGCTGGCTCGCCGACTCGACCATCTCGAGGAGGGCGTCCTCTTCGTCGATGGCCACGTCGTCGAGCGCGAGCGCCGAGGGCTCGGGGGGCGGAGGGAGATCGGACTCTTCTTCAGGCTCGACCAGCACGACGCCGTCGTCGTCGGGTCGAGGGAGCCGGATCTCCTCCTGCGATGGAGCTGGTGCACCCAATCCTCGCAACGCGGGTTCATCCGCCTCGTGGAAACGCTCCTGCGCGGGCGTGGGAGGCGGCGGCGCCGAGCGACGCGCGACGGGCGGCCCGGGCTTGGTCATCTCGGTTGCGGCGTCGTCGGGCGACACCACACCGGGCAGCTCGTAGGGCTCGGCGTAGGGCTCGTCGTCCTCGAAATCAGGCGGCGTAGCCCCTCGGTAGTCGAGCACGGCCTCGCCGAGGGTCGGCTCCGTAGGCGCTTCGTCGCGTACGGGCGGAGCTGCGGCCACGGGCGGGGCAGGAGAGATCCCGCGCTTGGGCACGTCGGGACGGGGAGGGGGAGGTGGGCCTTGTCGGGCCGGGATGTCGGGCCGGGGGGGAGGCGCAGGGCGCCCGGGGAGGTCGGGTCGGGGCGGCGGCGGGGGGGCCGCCACCCGCTCTTCGGGAGCGGGTGGTCGATTGGTCTCACGCTCGGAGACTTCGGCGTCGTCGAAGACGTCCTCCCCAAACATGTCGTCCCCGAAGAGCTCATCGAAGAGGGCGTCGCCTTCTTCTTCGGTGGGGATGGCGTCGAAGACGTCGCCCTTCTTCTTACCGTCCTGGGGTGGATCGTTGCTCATGGCGTTGCTCAGGCGACTCCCATGCCCAATTGTTTTCGCAGCCTCAGGTATTCGCTGGATAGCGCGAAGGAGAGAAGTTGCTTCGCGCGAAGGTCGTTCTCCATCGCTGCCCGCGCCGGACTGCCGGACGGACCGATGGCACGATCGATGACGTTGGACGCGTCGCCGCTGGCGATGAGGCCCATGCGGTCGATGCTGCGTCGCGCTGCCGCTGCCCACGCCGCGGCGTCGAGGTTGGCGCCCGCCTGCGCGGCCACCGGAGCGACGGCCTTCCGAATGCGGCGGGACATGGCTTTCTTGATCTGGCGCTCGATCTCTCCGAACACCGCGTAGGGTGGGCTCGGGAGGTTGTTGCCTGCATCGCGACACACGGCGACGAAAGCCGACGCGACGGTGGCGTCGTCGTTGTGCAGCAGAACACTCGTTCCGCGCACGAGGGCAAACACCTCGCGGGCGATGGCCGAGCGGACGGCGGGTGAGAAGGGCGCCTGGATCTCCGGCCCGAGCACGAGAGCGGGCTTGTCGTCCGGAATGCCTTTGATCCCGTGGGGGTCGCGGCCGCCGACGTAGAGATCGAAGTCACCGAGGCTGAGCGCGCCAGTCCAGCGCGAGAGCTCGGTACGGAGGGCACCGCTCTCGACCTTCTGTCGGCGACCCACGTCTTCGGCTTTGGTGGTGAGGGCGAGGGCTTCGGCCACCACTGGCGCCGCGATGTGAAAGACCTCGGCGATGATGCCCGTGTCGGCGTCATCGGCGATGGTCTGCATGCCGCCCGCGTCGAGTTTGATCTGGGGCTCCAGGCGCCCGAGCGCGTCGAGTCGCTCGGCATCGGCCTGGAGGGCGGCGTCGTCGTTGCCCAGCGCGCGGGCGACGCCGATGGCGGCCCGCCGCAGGTTGGGCTGGTCGGTGCGACCTGCGATCTTGGCCACGAGTTCTACGCGCTCGCGGTCGAAGGGCGCGTTGGCGAGCCGATTGAGCAGGAGCTGCAGCGCCTTCGGAACATGACTCCGCGTCAGCTCGGCCGAGACATCGGCCTCGAGCAGCAACTCCAGTGCTTCCTTGTGGTCGGGGACCTCCTCGAGGAGCTTGGCCACGGCCTTGGCCGAGCGCTCGGGCTGCTTCAGCTTGTCGCGGTAGATGGCCATGGCGAAGCGCGCGGCTTCGGCCCGGCCCTCGGAGCTGTCGCGCTCGCCCATCAGGCGCTCGAGGATCTTGGTCGCTTCTTCCCAGTTCCCCACGCGGGCCGCGGTGCGGGCCAACCGCTCGCGCACCTTCAACGTGGACAGCCCGTCGCGGTAGAGCTGTAGCAACACACCGAGCGCGTCTTGAGGTTGCTTGAGACGCTTCTCGTAGAGGTCGACGGCTGCGATGCCCGAGAGCAGACGTTGCTTTCGCGGGGCCTCGTCGAGGGTGGCGAGGCGCGCGAGCAGTGGGGCGGCCCCGGCGAAGTCGCCCTTCTTGATGCTGATCTCGCCCGACAGGGCGAGCGCGCCGACGTGGTCGGGCTCGAGCATCGTCACGTCCTTGAGCGACTGCAGGGCGCGGTCGTTGTCGCCCTGCTCGCGGTAAACGCGAGCCCGCTCCCAATACATCTTGGTGATCTCGGTCTCGTCGTCCGTGACCTCGAGACGCAAGGCGATGAGCTTGAGGAGGCTGTCGTTTTCCTTCCGCTTGCGGACGCGTCGGAACAGCTTGTCGAAGGCGACGAAGCGGGTCTGATCACGTTCGAGCGCGCGCCGGAAGGCGATCTCTGCGTCGGCGTGGGCCTCGGTGTGTTCGAGCAACACCAAGCCCGCCTCCTCCCACAGGGCCGCCGCGCGAAGGTCGTCTTTGCAGAGGTTGCCGAGGCGCGCGAGGGCGACGCCGCGGGTGGTGTGGTCGCCGATGGCCTGAGACGAAGCGCGGAGCCCATCCCAGCTCGCCATGTCGTCGGGGTCGGCCTCGACCAATGCACGGAAGGCCTTCTGCGCGTTGCCGTAGGCGGCTGCGGCGAGGTCGTTCCACGCGGCCATGCGGGTGGCGTCTTGGGCGGCTTCGTCACCGAGGGTGTTACCGAGCCCGCGCAGCGCTCGGGCGCGGCGACTCGGCTCCCCACCGGGCAAGGTCAGCTCTAGATTGAGGAGCCGCGCAGTGTCTGCCTCGACGTCGATGAGAGGCTGGGTGCGACTGGGGTTGTGGAGCATGCGCACGACGGCGGCGGAGCTCGCGGCGGCGACGGCATCGGGACCGCTCATCTGAGCCGCGATCGCGTCGCGCGCCGCGATCTCCCCGTCTCGGTCGTCGGCGGCGAAGGCGGCCGCGAGCCATTCGAGCGCGCTCGTGAGGTTCGGAGCCACCTCGTGCCACTGTCGCGCGGCTTCGACGCTGCCCACCGCGTCGCGATGGACGAAGCGTGCGAGCCGGAACTGCTCTGCTCGCGCGATGGCGGGGGCCGCGCCGTCGAGGTCGGCCAGCTGTTCGAGCGCGCGATCGGCCTCCGCACCCGTGATGAGGCGCGCGAGCACGGCCGCCATCGCCACGTCGCCGCCGGGCGACAGCTCGTCGAGGCGGTCGAGGGCGCCGATCGGGTCTGCTTGTCCGTCGCGCGCGGCCAGCCCGATACCAAACCGCTCGAGCGCAGCCGCGACCTCATCGCCGTCTTGTTCCTCAGCGGTGTCGACCGCGCGGAGGCGTGCATCGAGGTCGTTGGGCGCCGACGCACGAAGGGCCCAGGGGAGCAGTCGCTGCGCCGCCTCGGGGGTCTGCTGCAGCGCCGACTCGAAGGCCTCCACGGCAGCCGCCTTGTTGCCGGCGTGCCATTCGATGAGGCCGGCTTCGATGTTGAGGGCGCCCCCGATGGTGGGGTCTGGAGCGACGGCTGCGGCCGCGCGCAGCGCGGCTGCGGCTTCGGCCTTCGCGTCCGATTCGCGTGCGATGTCCGAGAGGAAGGCCGCCACCACGAGGTCGCTCGGGTCCTTCTCGTGCTCCGCGCGCAGGAGGGTGAGGGCCTGCTCCGGCTCTCCCTTGCGGTAGGCGAGCAGGGCCGCCATCAACATGAGGCCACGCGCGAGGTAGGGATCCTCGTCGACCTCGGCGAGTCCTCGAAGTCGTGCCGGGTCGCGCGCCTCTTCGCCTTGAATCGCGTAGGCCTGCAGGGCCCGTCCGAGCCAGCGTCGGGGCGGCTCCTCGTCGGCGGCGAGGGCGCCGAAGGCCTCGCTCGCGCCGGCCACGTCGCCTCGGCGCCAGCGCAGTCGACCGAGCTCCCAAGCGAGAGTCGCCTTGCGCTCTGGGTCTTCGACCCGCTCGAACAGCGCCGCAGTGGCTTGTTCGTACCAGGTGTCCTCCTCGGCGAGCACGGCGAAGCTTCGGCTCAGCTCGAGCGAGGTGGTCTCGTCGACGCCGAGTTCTACCGCCTTGGCGAGCGCCTGACGACCGAGGTCGACCTCCGCCGCGCGCACGGACCAGACGTAGGCGACCGAGAGCCAGGCGCGTGCTTGGTCGGCGGGCGCGGTGAGGCTCTTGGCCTCGGCCTCGAGGGCCCGCGCGAGCTCGGCCGCGTCGTCGCCACCAGCGAGAATGTCGGTTCGGAGGGTGAGCGCGAGGATGCCGTTCGGGTCTTGCGCGAGCGCCTGGCCGAGGGCCTCGAGCGCGCGCTCGAAGTCACCTTCCTCTTCGGCCGCCTGCCCCACGCGTACCCACATCGCAGAGGCGGCCGGACCGGAGACGCCGGCTTCGAGCTGCTCTTGGGCGATCTTGACGGCCGCCTTGGCGTCGCCGGCTGCATCGGCAGCGGCCATGCTGAGCCGCGCGATGACCGCGTTGTCCTCGAGTCGCTCCGACGCGGCCGTCAAGGCTGCCACGGCGCCCCAGGCGTCGCCGCTGCGGCGTCGCAGCTCTCCGGCGCGCAGCCAGGCCTCTGCCGCGCGGGCGGGGGTGCACATGGTTCGCGGCACGCCGTTGCGGTCGGCGAGGGTCGCGTCCTCGAGCGACTGCGCGATGAGCTCGGCCTGGCCTTCTAGCGCGTGGGCTTGCAGCTCGGGGTCTTCGGCGAGTCGGGCTACGCGCTCGAGCGCGAGGCGCGACAGGTAGCGGGCGCTTCCCTCGAGGGCGACGACGGTGTCGAGCAGGTTGGCGGCTCGCCCGAAGTCTCCCTGTTTGGCGACGAGCTCTGCGAGCTCGATCAGGAGCACGCCCTGCCAGGTCGGATCCTGGACGAGCTGGCTGCGCGCATCGAGGGCTCGGGTCTGAACCTCTTCGTCCGCGTCGACGGCGGCCAAGAGCTCGAGCTCGAGCCACGATGCTGCGTCCTTTGGGTTCTGATCGACGGCCTGCTCCAGCAGGGTCCGCGCCTGCTCGGCGTCTTCATCGATGGTGAGCCTGAAGACCGCGAGCTCCCAAAGGGCGCGGGACGTGGCTTCGGGACTGTGGCCGAGGTCGACCAGCGTCTCGAGCAAGCGCCCAGCTGCCGGGTCGCGCCGTTGCCCGAAGATGCGGATCAGCGCTTCGAGCGGCTCACGAAAGTCGGCATCACCGTCGACGGCCGCGAGGTAGTCGCGATTGGCTGCCGATGCGTCGCCACGTTGCTCCTCGAGCCAAGCCGCCTCGTGCCGAAGGACGGCGACTTGGCTGGGCTCTTGCTCCAACGGCTCTTCTGCGCGGAGCTGAGCGAGGACTGAATCGAGGGGTTCGCCAGAGCTGTGCAGCGTCATCCGTCAGGTGCCGGCCGAAGGGTCGGTGCGCCGACGCAAAACACGTCAGCGGAAGGTCCCGACCTTAGCCAAGCACCCCGGTGGACTCTACGTATTTTCGCGCGAATGGCGCGGACCGTCGCAGGTCGGTCGGACTTCTCCCCACACCTTCGGTGCGGGGAGGTTTTGTGCGGACGCTTGGGTCAGCCGACGAGCTGACCGAGCTTGTCCTCGACGCGGCTCGAAATCGTGCCCTTCATCGCCTTGAGCAGGAAGGGCAGGTCGATGGCCACGCGGACGTCGGTGTCGCTGACGCTCACGGTCCCGGTCACGCCTTTGGCGGTGCCGCTGTCGGCCTTGAAGCGGATGTCGTCGCCGTCCCAACGCCAGTCGATCCCGAGCTTGCTCTGCATGTCCTTCGCCAGCTCTTCGGCCTTCTCTTTGGCGGTGTCCTTGCCGAGGCTGTGGTTACGCTTGATGTCGATCGATGCCATGTCTGGTCTCGCTCTCTTCGTTGGGGTTGTCGCCTCGCGTTACTTGAGGCGCTTCATCACGAGGTAGCCGCGGGGGGTATCCACCGGCTTTCCTACCTCTCCTTCACCGAGTCCGAACAAGACGAACTCGGGGGCGGGCTCCATGATCCCGCGGTACATCCGACCTGCATTGGCGGTGGAGCCCTTGTCACCCTTCTTGACGGCGGCGGCGAAGTCGTCCTTGGCGAGGGTCGCGATCTCCTGGGCGAGGCTCTCGGCATCCTCTCGGGATCGCGCTGAGGTCTTCGCGCCTTGCGCTCCCTTGTACTGAACCAAGATCACACCGAACTGCACGCTCTTCGGCCCCTCGCCATCGAGCTTGGGGGGAGCGCTCCCGTCGGGGAGCTTGGTGCCGGCGGTCGGGTTCGTGGGCTCTTCGTCCTCGAGGGGCTCGTCGTCGAGCACCGCTGCTGCCCCGCCGGTACCACCCGGGGGCTCGAGGCCATCGGGGTCGAGGAGCGGTGGCGCGGGAGGCTCGACTTCGGCGGTCGCGGCCGGCTCTCCGGAGACGGTGGCGCGCACCTCGGGCTCGTCGTGCTGCTGGATGGCGAGCCAGCCGACCATGGTCGCGATGCAACCGACGAAGACGATGGGGCCGACGTTGTTCATGACGCGGTCGAGCGCATAGCACAGCCGACCGTGTCACCAAAGCTACCCCGCGCCCTCGTCGACGGCTGCGGGCATCCTTTCGGCGGCTCCCGAACCGCGGCGCGCGACCTACTCGCGCCCGATGACCCGCCGCGACAGCTCGCGGAGGTTCCAGGGTTGGATGCGGTAGTGGGTGACGGCAACGCTGATGAGGAAGATGACGGCGCCGAGCAGAACCAAGCCCTCACCCGCGTTGAAGACGTAGTGGTGGGTCGTGGCACCGCCGACGGCCATGATGAGGAGCCCGACCACGAAGAACCCGATCCCGATGGAAGGATCGGGGCCGCGCTCGGCGCGCTTCTCCGCTTCTTCCTCCGAGATCACCTCTGGGGCCCCTTCGTCCTTCACGCGCTGAGCCTAGCACGAGGTGATTCGCCGCACGGCACCCTGGCCACCACACTGCGAGAATTGTCCGACATAGGCGCACATTCAATGATCTCATTGGTTTGAGATTTTTTCATACACGTGACTGGGTTTTTGGTGATCCAGGTAGATCTTCGATGTTCGGGGTGAGTGTAGGATGAATCAGCACAGCTTGTGCGACCCGCCGGAAAGATCTCAAGACATTGGGCGATCGTGAGATGCGACATGGGATGACACCCAATGGGGTCATGAGGCTGGCACGATGCCTGCTTTACTTGACGCTACGGTACAGGGGCTCGCTGCAAAGCATCCCCACACCGAGTTGGGTTCACCTACGATGGCTGGCATGTTGGGACGTCACTTTGCGCTTTTCGGATTCGGCGTCACCGCATTCGCGGTGATGGCCAGCGCTACGTCGATGACCGGCTGCGCCGGCGACCCCGAGCCTTTCGTGCCGCCCAAGGCGACCACCGTCGGCAGCGGTGGCGGCGGCGGCACCGGGGTCAACGCCGGCAAGCTCCTCTTCGACGACCTCTTCGAGGACCTCGAGCAGTCCTGCGGCGGTTGCCACAAGCAGGGCGGAAGCTCCAACACCCCGTTCCTCGGTCCCGAAGCGTCGACCCTCGACGAGGTCTACGAGTCGATCACCTCGTGGCCCGATGTCGTGGTTCGCAACCCCGACACCAAGAGCGTGCTCATCACCTGGCCCGGTTCCGGGGCGCACACGGCTGGGCCGACCAGCAAGCCCCTCGAGACCCGCATCCTCGCGTGGCTCAACGAGGAGGCCAAGTCAGTCGCCGAGACGCCGAACGACGTCCCGACCATCGAGCCCTTCAAGCCCATCGTGCCCGGTTTCAACGCCGTTTACCTGGGCGAGCTCGGCCCCGAGTTCGCGGGCATGGCCGTCACCTTCCAGGCGACGGCCCTCACCGACAACTCCCTGAGCCTCGACAACATCGAGGTGCACACCACGGCGACGAAGGGCATCTCCTTCGAGCACCCCCTCTTCACCGTCT
Organism: Polyangia bacterium; assembly: GCA_030426145.1. Classification (GTDB taxonomy): domain Bacteria; phylum Myxococcota_A; class Polyangia; order Polyangiales; family Polyangiaceae; genus JAPYTK01. Next base: position 9,398 of record JAUHZF010000040.1, on the reverse strand, counting down.
ACCCCGCGGCGAGCGTCGACGGCATTCCCGACCCGGTCGATTCCTTCTCGAACGTGAGCCAAGAGGTCGAGCCCGGAACCGCCGAGCCCCTCGGACCGGGCTCGGTCATCCTCACCAACTGGGAGACCGGTGGAAAGCTCTCCATCGCCTTCGAGTCGGTCTCGGTGATCGACCCGCTCGGCGGTACGGGCGGCGCCGGTGGCGGCAACGCGGGCGGGCCCTGCTCGGCCGTCACCTCGTTCGAGAACAACGCCGCACCGGCCCTGCAGCAGAGCTGTGCCAACTGCCACGGCGGCAACAACGGTACGGCCACCAACGCCGTCGACATGTCGGACCTCAACAACGACCCGTCGGCGGCGTGCGGCCAGATTCTCAATCGCGTGAACCTGAACAACCCCAACCAGAGCCAGATCTTCTTGAACACGGATCCCTCTGGCAACGCGGGGCACCCCTTCGACTTCGGAGGCAATCAGGGCGCGTTCGACAACTTCCGACAGGCGGTCACCACCTGGATTAACGCAGAGAGCAACAACTGATGAAGACGACGGTCAAGAAGATGCGCGCGGTCATCGGCCTGGGAGGCATCGCATTCGCGATGGCGACCTCGGCGGTGGCATGCACTGGGGACCTCGGGGACGGGAAGTCCGACGGCCAAACGGACGTCGACCCCAACGACCCGAATGGCAATGGGAACGATCCCAACGGGACGGACCCGGGCTCGACCGAGCCCACGATCCTCGACGAGCGTGTGATCGACTACGGCGAGGCCTTTCGGCTCGCCTCCGTCAAGCTGACCGACGCGGCCCCGACCCTCGAGCAGATCCGTGCCATCGAAAACGCGGACGACAAGAAGGAGGCTTACTCGGCGCTCATCGACGAGCTCATCGACTCGCCCCGCTTCCAGCGTCGGATGATTCGCTTCTGGCGAGACACCTTCCGCATGGGCGGGGGCATGCTCGACACGGCGCCGGTCTTCGCCGCTCGTATCGTGGCCGAAGGCCGTCCATACACGGAGCTCTTCACCGCGACCGAGAACACCTGCCCCACCTACGACGGCGACAACGAGCAGTTCGTGGACGGCACCTGCGACAACGGCGTCGACACGCACGCTGGCGTGCTGACCAACCCGGGCGTGCAGCGGCAGTTCTACGCGAACATGGCTTTCCGCCGGGTTCGTTGGGTCCAGGAGACCTTCGCCTGCAGCAAGTTCCCGGCTGAGTACTCCGATGCCCCCATCGAGAAGGGCAACGGCCAGTACACCTCCCCTTGGGACTTCGAGTCGGTCGCTACCGAGCCCATCGACTTCCAGGACACCAGCAGCGTCATCTGCGCCAACTGCCACACCACCATGAACCGCCTCGCGCCGCTCTTCGCGAACTTCGACGAGGACGGCAACCTCCAGAACGACAGCCAGGTGATGACCCCCACCGCGCCCGACCCGACCGTCACGGAGCGCTCCCACTGGTTGCAGGACGGGGTGAAGACCGCATGGCGCCAGGGCGTCGAGGTCGAGACCCTGCCCGAACTCGGCCAAGCTCTCGCCGAGGACCAGTCGGTGGCTGCCTGCCTCACGGCGCGGCTCTGGAACTTCGCCATGTCGAAGGAAGACATCGTCAGCGGCCTCGCGGTCGTGCCCGACGAGGTCATCGGCGACTACGTCTCCGAGATGCTGAGCTCGGGTGACATGAAGGTGGTGCTGAAGACCATGCTCAAGAGCGAGGACTTCGTCAGCTTCTGATGGACGCGAGGAGGAACGAACCGATGAACAAGAAGATGTACATGTTCGCCGCCCCCGCGCTCCTGCTTGCGAGCGCTGGCTTGGTGGCCTGCGACAGCGACCTCCCGACTGGGCTCACGATGCCCGGCGAGAGCTACGACGGTGACGGCACCATCGGTGGCAACGACATCGACGGGGACGACGTCCCCGACGCCACCAACAACGACGGCACCGGCGACTACTCCGGTGGTGACGGCAACACCTTCGACCACGAGGACGACCTTTCCCCCGACGGTGGCAAGGACCCCTTCGAGGTTCTCAAGCAGCGCCAGGAAGAGGGCCCGCCCGAGATTCGGACCCGGCTCCACTCCTGCCAGAAGCTGCAGGTCACGGCGCTGCGTCGCATCCTGAGCAACTTCGGGGTCGACCTCAACGCCACCGGCAATCCCGACCCGGCGGGTGAGCTACTCGACAAGGGCACAGAGGCCCTCGGCTCGGCCAACTACGCGTCGCGCACCGGCGAGGCCCGCACCTGGAGCAACTCCGGCGCGACCAAGCTCCAGGACATCTTCGTGATGGCCGCCCCCGAGATCATCGCCGCCATGCCTGGCCTCGCGCAGTGCCAGGAGAACGGCCAGGGGGTCGAGGTCTTCGACGAAGAAAACAAGTGCAACGAGCCCGCGGTGAGCTGCCTCATCGGGCGCCCCGCGACGGCTGAGCACATGGCCATCTGCAACCACATCGTCTCGACCGCAGCCGATGTCGAGGTCGGCAAGGCCACCGCTGTCGCGGCCATGCTCGGGGGCGCCTACACCTGCCAGTGAGGAAGAAGAACGATGACTGCTGACGATCGACTCAAGAACCTCAAGGGCGACTCCCGTCGCCGCTTCCTCAAGTTCGCCTCTGCCGTGGGCGCGGGCCTCGCCCTCGACCGCTCCGAGGTCCTGAACATCATCAACGACTCGGCCGGCACCGCCATGGCCGACGAGGCCTCCTGCGCGTCCACCAACCGCAGCATCAGCCTCGTCGCCGGCAACGGTGGCTTCGCCTGGTTCCAGCTGCTCTTTCCCCACCACGAGATCGCCAAGGCGGGCAACAACGGCTTCGCCTACCACGCGTCTCCGGCGGAGAGCCCGGACGCTGGCGACACCGACCGCCCCTTCGTCTTCTCGCCCCACACGCCCTGGCAGGACCTCGATTCGAGCAAGCGCATCACGGCGATGATGGCGGGCAACAACGAGACCCACACGGCGCAGCCCACCAGCGCGGCCAACCTCGGGGGTGGTACGAGCATGCTCGCGGCCATCGCCTCGATTCAGTCCGAGCTGCCGGCCTTGCTCCCCGTCATCGGCGTCACGCCGTTCAGCTTCGGCAACGCGGCTGGAGCCCCGCCGGTCACCACCGTCGGCAACCCCATGGGCATGGTCGACCTGTTCAACAGCTCGGCCTCCCGCTCCATCCTCGAGATCCACGAGGACGCGGCGCAGTACGAGGCCTACTACAAAGCCTTCCTCAGCCTGAACCGGGCCTCTTCGCGGCCCACGATGCAGAGCCAGCTCCGCATCACCAAGGCGAGCGCCAACTTCCTCGGCCAGAACCTCGCGGACCTGCTGCGGCCCACCGCTGCCGACCTCACGCGCTACGGCCTCGACGGGGCGCCCAACAACATCGCCGACCTCGGCACCGGGATGATCATCGCGGTCAAGGCCTTCCGCCTCGGCCTCACCAATGCGGTCATCCTCCCCGCGCTCCGCGACGACCCCCACGGTGCCTTCAACAACATGGGCAACCTCATGGACCGCGTCAGCCGCCTCCAGCAGTCGTTCGACGCCCTCATGGAGGACCTCGCGGCGTCATCGGACCCGGCGTGCTCGAACCAGAACCTCGCCGACACGACGGTGATCACCATCCACGGCGACACCCCCAAGAACCCGCTCAACCGGAACGGCTGGCCGGACGGCACGCCCCAGGGCAGCAACTGGCTCTACGTGCTCGGTGCGGGCTACCTCAAGACCGGTTGGTTCGGGGGCGTGCGCGAGAACGGCAACGTCAACGGCTTCGACCCCAAGACCGGCGACAACGTGAACGGCCAGCAGGCCAGCGTGACCGCGCCCGCTGCGGGGGCTGCCGCCCTCTACGCCGTCTCTCAAGGCGACATGGAGCGGGTCAACCGCTTCTACAACGGCGACTCCATCGCTGGCCTCGTCAACGAGCAGATCCTCTGAGCCCCTGAGGTTCTCTCTGAAGCGCCCGCTCTCCCCGGAGACGCGGGCGTTTCTGTTTTGTGGCTCCTGACGAGCGACCGCGTCGCGCCCCGCTCGGTGGACGCGTCACGGCGAGTCTCCGATGTCGCGAGGCACCTGGCACGCCTCCACTTGCGCGATGGCGCTGTCCGCCGGATGCTCTCCCCATGCGCCGCGCCGCCATCGTGACCCTCCTCCTTCCCGGGTTTCTCGGCGTCGCCTGCGCGCGCGACCGCGACCTCTTGGTGGGTCCCTCCGAGCCGCTCACCTGCGACCTCTTGCAAGACGCCACGAACTGCTGGGCCACCACTGCGGCGCAGGTGCGGGGCTGCCTCCCTGGCGACAGCAGCGATGGCATCCTCTCTTCGGATCGCACGGCGTGCCTCTTCGCCGACGGTACCGAGGTGCGGTTCGAGACGGCCCTGCCTGTCACCGCCGACGAGCTCACGCGGCTGAGCTTTCGTGTGGTCGAGCCCGGTGGAGCTGTATGCGCGACGGTGACCGACGATTTCGACAACCGCATCGTCATCGAGGGGGAGACGACCGCGGTGTCCGAGCTGCAGAGCAGCGAACGCTTCGTGCTCACGTGCGGCGGAGATATCTACGAGGCGTCCTTCGAGGAGGTCTCCGCTTGCCCCGCTGGTACCCAGCCCACGGACAGCTTCGTGGTGCAGCCGGACGAGGTCTCCTTCAGCCTATGGTCGGTGACGACCCCGGGGCCGCTCTTCTCCTGCTCCCGCTAGAGGAGAACCTCGAGCCGCATGGGCTCAGGAGGACGGATCGAGGTGCTGCCGTCGGTTGGGGGCGAGTGCAGGCTTCTTCGCGTCGGCGCTGCGGAGGTAGACGGGCTCGACATCTTCCAGCGGTGGTGCGTCGCCTGTAGCGAAGGTGCCCATGGCGCGCGCCCGGGGCGCGGTGATGGCATCGAGCCAGAGGCCATCGTGTTCGTTCCGAGCCCCGCAACGCGCGAGGACTCCGACGTGCTCGTCGAGGGCATCGACGGGGATGGCGCGGGGGCTCAACACGACCGAACGCTGGCGGTCGTAGGCCGCCACGAAGAGCTCGCCCCGTTTGGCGTCGAGCACGGCGGCGACCGCATCGAGGTCGGCCCGACCATGCAGTGCATCGGCGCACATGAGCTCGAGAGAGGTGACGGGCCAGAGCGGGATGCCGAGGCCGATGGCGATCCCCTTGGCGGCCGCGAGGCCCACGCGGATGCCCGTGAATGACCCTGGACCGATGTCGCAGATCACGCCTTCGATGTCGGCTTTGACGGCACCGACCTCCTCGAGGAGCCCGTCGATGCAACCGAACATGCGTTCGGCGTGGGCCTTCTGATCTTCGTAGACTGTGGTGGCGAGTGCCTCGCCGTCGCGAAGCAGGGCGGCCTCGAATCGAGGCGTCGACGTGGTGATGCCGAGGAGCATGTCAGCTGGTGCCGATGCGAGGGCGCAACTTGCACGCCTCATCCCATGCGGCGTCGACGTCGAAGCCGAGCTTGCCGAAGCGTGGACGGTAGTCGCGCTCGAGACAGCGCTCGAGCAGCGCGCCATAACGCGCGATGGGCATGAGCCCCCACTTGCGGTCGTTCTCCGGGATCTCCGACTTGTCCTCGCCGCCGACGGGCGCGTAGTTGCGTCGCAGGCGCGCGAACATGCCCGGCAGCTCCCGCTTCACCAGGGCACGCACCTCGTCGGCGCAGGGCTGCTCGACCAGATAGGCCAGGAGGGTCCAGCCGAACTCTCGGTGGCGGACTTCGTCGCGCAGGACACGGTCGAGCGCCTCGCGTGCGCTGCGCACGACGCAGCCTTCCCGTAGGACCTTGAACAAAGGGACGGCGACGGTCTCGCCGAGGCAGAAGACCTCGACCCCGTAGCGCGTCACCGCCATCTCGAGCGATTCGCCCGGCTTGAGCGGAAGCGCGAGCGACTCCCGTGTGAGCGGCGGGACGGCGGTACCGCCCGCATCGGCAAAGGCGGCGAAGCTCATCTCGGCGTGCACCATTTCGTCGCCCACGATGCGGAGGCCGTCGTGGATGAGATCGGGCGAGGCCGCCATCTGGATGAGCCAGAGCGTGAGGTGATGGGTAATGGCCGCCGACCGGTATTCGGCCTCGACCCGCCGGCCCCACTCCGCCCGCACGGCGTCGCTGGCCGGGATGTCCTCGTCGGTGATGGTTGGCGTCTTCTGCGGCGCCTCGGCAGTCATGCCCCCAAGCTAGCCGTCAGGCGGGGGCCGGGCAATCAGTCATCAGACGCGGGCGCCAACCCGATCAGTTGCGGTGCGATGGCCATGAGGTGTGCCTCGAGGGCTTCGACCGTGCTCGTGTCGGCGGTGGCATCGATGGCTTCGTCGCTGAGGATGTGGGCGATCTCGTCGTGGTCGAGGACCGCGTAGCGAGTGACGAGCGCGACCAGCGAACGCAGCCCCAGGGCGACGCGCTCGCGCGGGAGGTCGAGCGCTTTGGCGAGCAGCTCCGAGGCCTCGCGCACGAAGGGCAACATGTTGTCGGACGAAGAGTGGCGCCAGTCACGCCGCTCCATCTGCGTCCACAGGGTGAGCCGTGTCGCGCCTTTGCGCTCGAGGGCGTAGCGGAAGCCGGCCTGGGTCGCGGCCGCGATGATCTTGGCGGGAGACTCTCCGGCTTCGAGGCTCGAACGGATGAAAGCGGTGAGCGTGGGGTAGGCCGTGAGCGCGCTGTCCATGCATGCGCGGTGCAAGCCCTCTTTGCTCCCGTAGTAGTGCCGGATCATGCCCAGGCTCACGTTGGCGGCCGCGGCGATCTGGCGCACGCTCGTGCCCTCGAACCCTCGCTCGGCGAAGAGGTCGGAGGCTGCTTCGAGGATGCGACGCTTGGTCTCCTCGGCATTTGCGTTCACGGGACGTGCCAAGAGCCGCACGATATCGGAGCGGCCGTTGTAGTGAAAGGGGAGTGTGCCGGTGTTCGTCACCGGCGTAATCGTGCACTACCCTCTGTGTTCCACATTGGGACGACGGCGCGAGCTCATGTGCACCATCATTCTGCTCCACCAGGTGGTCGAGGCCTTTCCCCTGGTCGTGGCGGCCAATCGCGACGAGGCGAAGAACCGCCCTTGGTCGGGCCCCTCATGGCACCCCCCCGCGGAGGTGGGGGCCCCGTGGGTCCTGAGTGGGATCGATCACGAGAAGGGCGGCACCTGGATGGGTGCCAATGACCGCGGTCTTTTTGTGGGGTTGACCAACCAACCCCCGCCATCCCCAGGGGCCATCGATCGCGGTCGCCGTTCGCGGGGTGAAGTGGTCCACGCGGCATTGTCACAGCCCACCATCGCTGGCGTGCGCGCCTACCTCGAGGGGTTGGATGGTCGCGACTACAACGGTTTCAACCTCGTCTATGGCGACGGGCAGCGGCTCGAAGTCGCCTACGCCCGTCCCGACGCGGAGCGGCTGCGCGTCGAAGCGGTGGGTCCGGGACTGCACGTTCTGCCCAACGGAACGATCGACCTTCCGATGCCGAAGGTGGACCGGGTGCATGACCGCCTGAAGGGGATGACACCCGACGCCGCCTGGCCCGCTTGGCGTGAAGCCCTCATCGACACGCTCTCCGATCGGCGCCGTCCGGAGCCGTCGGAGCTCGACGCCGAGAGTCCGTGGCCGCTCGAGATCCGTCGGGCCTTGCAGGCGCTCGTGGTCGACCTGCCCGAGTACGGGACCAGCTCGGCCACGCTCGCCGCGCTGTCGCCCAGAGGCCTCGCCCACTACGCCTTCGCCGCCTCTCCGCCCGACCGTGGGCCCTTCGTGGCCGTTCCGGTGACCCCCCCCGCTAGCCGACACTGAAGCGTAGGCACTTCTGCTTTGACGGAGGGCACCGCCGGTGGTCACGGGCCCTTCGTCGTCTTCGACCCCTTCCAGAACCGCCGCTCAGTCTGCTGGCGCCGCTCACTACTTCTTGGGGGGCAGCATGTCGCGCTCGACGGTGAGGCCCTCGTTTTCGTAGAACGAGGCCAGGTCTGCCTGGGCCTCGACGACCATCGGGTCGCCGGCGTCGTTGTAACAAGCGACGCGATCGCGGAGGAAGCTCTCCGTCCACGGACCATGGGGCTCTAGGTCGCGTAGCGCGGTGAGGCAGCGTTGGGGGTCGGGGTCGAGCAGGGCCACTTCGAATCGCGTCATCCGCCGCGCCTGGTCGAGGAGACTCACCGCGAAGGGTCGTGACAGCATGTCGTCGAGGGCCGGGATCTGGGCGGGCGCTGCGCGGCCGATCTGTTGCGCGGTCCCAAGCGCTCGCAACATCACCACATTCGAGGCGAAGGGAAAGGTCTCGTAGGCCTTCAGGGCGCGCGCCAGGCTCACCGTTGCACCATCGGCGTCTTTGGTGGCGAGGAGCAGCGTGGCTTCGATGGCGTCGGCTTCGGCGGGGAGCTTCTGGCGCAAGCTCTCGATGAGCGGGCGCGCCTGCTCGGCCCGGCCGAGGGTCGCATAGGCCGAACTCATGACCATGAGCTGAGCGGCGCTCTTCGGGGGCAGGGGCTGAGCTTCCCAGGCGGCCACCGCGGTCGCGGCATCGCCAGTGGCCCATGCCTGCAGGGCGCGACCGCGCTGGTTGCGTTCTTCGGAGCTGAAGGGGGGAATGGTCGCGTGGGGGGTGGCGGTGGGGGCCATGCTGATCTCGACGTAGGCGTCGAGCATGCGCTCCCAGTCGACCTCGGCTCCCGTCACCGGCGGCCGGCCGTGGCCGCGCTCGATGGCGAGCTTGACGATGGCGTCCATGGAGAGCTGCTGCGGCCGGCCGAGCGCACGCGCGACGCCGAACTCGAGCAGGTTGCGGTCGTCCGTATTGACGAGCAGCTCGCCCGCTTCGTCGGCGACGCTTCGGGCAAAGCCCGGCGCGGCCACGAAGTGCGCGAGCAGGTCTTCGAGCGACTGTGCGCGCCAGGTGTAGAGGAGGGCATCGCGATAGACGGGCTGCTGTACTTTCGCTCGCAGCGTGTTCACGTCGTAGACGACGTCCTCACGCCGGCTGATGAGCAGCATGTCCGAGACGTCGCCGCGCCAAGCTTCGATGCTCGAGAAGGTCTGCGACAGCGTCGCGAAGACGGTCCGCAGGCTCTGGACGTCGATCTCGTAGGTCTGCGCCCATTGCACGAGCATGCCGCCCGGGATCGACTTGTAATCGACCTTTCTCGCCGCGCTGCCGCTGCGCTCGCCCGTCGCGAGCAGGCGCACATTCGCCCACTTCTCGCGGAGCAATGAGAGCGCGCGGTCGTCGAACTCCGCGGCGACGATCACCTCGAGGAACACCGCTTCGTTCACGAGAAACTGCGCGGCTTTCTCGTCCATCGCGCGGTTGAGCGTATCCGGGCCGACGTAATGCGCCTGCCGTCGCGGGCCGACATCAAGCGAATCTTCGGAACGGTTCTCAGATCTTCCGGGATCGGCACCTTCATCGGCATCCTGCC